>SEEV01000043.1 GCA_004211695.1 Rhodococcus sp. (in: high G+C Gram-positive bacteria) | reverse complement strand
GCATCCCGGTCCACCTTTCCGGAAGTGCGGGTGGGAAGTTCCTCGACCAGCGCCAGGCGGGGCACCAGTGCGGCCGGAAGCTGCTCTGCCAGCAGGGCCCGGGCTGCGTTGACGTCGTAATCCTTCGGTGCGGCGAGGTATCCGACGAGCACCGCGGTGCCCGAGCCGGTGGTGCGGACCGCAGCGGCAGCCCCGGCCACCCCGGGCAGGGCCTGCAGGGCGGCGTCCACCTCGCCGAGTTCGATGCGGCGTCCGCCCAGCTTGACCTGGTCGTCGGCACGCCCCTGGAACAGCAGTCCTTCGCGGTCGAGCCGGACCAGGTCGCCGCTGCGGTACGCGCGGTCCCAGCCCAGTGCCGGCATCGGTGCGTACTTCTCGGCGTCCTTGGCGGGGTCCAGGTAGCGGGCGAGCCCGACACCGCCGATCACGAGCTCACCGACCTCACCCTCGGCCACGGGGTGGTCGTCGGCGTCGACGACCACCAGATCCCAGCCGTCGAGTGGCAGACCGATGCGCACCGGGCCGGTTCCCGACATCTGCGCGGCGCAGGCGACGACGGTGGCCTCGGTGGGTCCGTAGGTATTCCACACCTCGCGGCCCGGAACGGCGAGGCGCTGAGCCAGCTCCGGTGGGCAGGCCTCGCCGCCGAAGATCAACAGTCGCACCGATTCCAGAGCCTCCACGGGCCACAATGCGGCGAGGGTCGGAACGGTGGATACGACGCTGATTTCGCGGGAGATCAGCCACGGGCCGAGGTCCATGCCGGTGCGCACCAGTGACCGGGGTGCCGGGACCAGGCAGGCACCGTGCCGCCACGCCAGCCACATCTCCTCACAGGACGCGTCGAAGGCCACCGACAGTCCGGCGAGAACCCGATCACCGGGGCCGAGTGGCGCGTCGCGCAGAAAGAGACGGGCCTCGGCGTCGACGAAGGCTGCGGCATTGCGGTGAGTCACCGCGACGCCCTTGGGGGTCCCGGTCGACCCGGAGGTGAAGATGATCCACGCGTCGTCGTCGGGTGTCGGGACGCACAGCTCGGCCGGCACCGATGCGGAGGTGTGCGCGCCCTCCGCGGTGACGATCGTCTTGACCCGCGCCTCACCGAACACCAACTCGGCGCGCTCGTCCGGGTCGTCCGCGTCGACCGGTACGTAGGCGGCGCCTGCGGTGAGGGTCGACAAGATCGCCAAATACAGCTCCCGCGAACCCGACGGCATCCGGATGCCCACCCGGTCGCCCGCCCGCACGCCTTTGCTCGCGAGCCGCCGCGCGCCCTCGCGCACTCGCACCATCAACTCCGCGTAGCTCAGGGTGTGCTCGCCGTCGTCGATCGCGGGTGCGTCGGGGTACTGCAGGGCGGTCGCTTCGAGAATGTCGAGCAGGGTGCGGGGTGGGGCCGCGAGATCACCGCGGGTGAATTCGTCGGGAAGTAACCGTTCTCTGACTGAGACGGACATGGAGAACCGTTGTTCCTCTCTGGGGTGGGCAGACCGGTGCCCGAGATCGATGAGCCGAGAGGCGCAGGCGACGGAGGTCGCCGCGCCGTCACGCGCCGGTGTCGGCGAATTTCTTCGGGTAGCCACCATGTCGCTGCGGTCGACGGCGAGAACGTCGCACACCTGGCGTTGGGTGAGTTCACCCTCCTGCTTCAGGCACGCAAGGATCCAATGCATTCGAAGGGTCAACCCCTCGTCGGCCAGCGCAGCATCCAGCTGCGCTCGCCCCACCCGATGGAGATCGGCAACGACGAATGCGGCGCTACGCAGCAACGTGTCGGGAGGGGCGGTCGACTTGGGCACGACGACAACCGTAGCACTTTGCGGGGACTGCAGATGATGGGTAACCCCCGCAATTGTCGGCGTGTCGCCGCAGGTAGTAGTTCTGACCAGCCGCGCAGCATCGGACGAAGTGCTCAGGGGCCGTCCGGCATGTGTCGATCGGTGTCGGGTTCCGGGCGGTCGAGGCGGCGCTGTTCGACGAGTATCACCGCAGCCAGCAGAAGGTGGACGCCGGGAACGATGACGAGGACGGTGACGAGGGCAACGACGATTGCCAGCACTTCCATGGCTACTCCACAGGCAGGATGGCAGGGACGTGGGGGAGCTGGGGGAAGCGGCTGCCGATGCCGCGCGGCATCGGCACTCTTCCACGCTAGAGCGCGCGTGTTTCGTTCGCCGTTACCGGCGGGTGAATTCCGTCTGCGGGACTATCGGTGATAGTGCACCTTCATGTGTCGGTGGTGAGGGATCTGATGGTGGAGCGTTCGACGAGTAGCGGAACGAAGTCACGTACCGGTCGTCCGTCGAACCGGCGGTGAGCGGTGTCGATCGCCTGGTTGATCGTCACCCAGATGGAGAAGGCCGCGCAGATCGCGAGGGCGACTGCGGACGGGCGGTCGGGAACCCCGAGCGTCGAGCTCGCGACCCAGGAGTGTGTGATGTTTCGCGCGATCAGTGCCCGGCGACGTACGACTCCATCTTCGGTGCGGCCTCCGACAGTCGGATCTCATTGGATGTCGCGCAGACAGCCGACGACCCGGGCGCGACCGCCGATATGGTGTCGGTCAAGCCGCTGGTCGGGTTCGCGTCGTTGCCGCGCGCCAGTTCGGGTGGACTCGGTGCGATGGGGGCTACTCGATCGTCTTCGGCATCTCAAAGATACACAAGGATGCGGCAGTATTTCCCGACCCCGGAAAGTTCGATCCCCAGCGCTTCGTCGGCGACCGACCCGACACAACGCCTGGATACCGTTCGGCGGCGGGACCCGACGCTGTGTGGGGGCCGCCTTCGCCAATATGGAGATGGATGTGGTGCTACGAACGATACTGCGGCACTTCGCCATCGAGACCACAATCGCTGCTGGCGAGAAGTGGCACTCACGCGGGGTCGCGTTCACACCGAAGAACAGCGGCCCGCACTTACTCGATCGATTTTGCCCGCGCCGTAAAAGTAGAGGGAGGCCTTTCGCGAAATCTCGTCAGACTACGGCGTAGGGGCATAGCGGTTGCCCCGCTGGCACCGCATTTCGAATTCGCAAGCAAACGGCCATCTTCTCTTCGGCCGTCGGCTCGGATTTGTCGGATATGTCTGCCTCCTACGGTTCCAACACCAGCAGCGATTTGCCCCCGTGTTCGGCACCTTCGGCCAAATAGACGGCTTCGCTGCACTTTTCGAGGGCGATCGGCTGGCTCTCCGGCACGAGCAATGCGCCGCTGTCGGCGAGCTGAACTGTCCGGTCGATCGCTGCAGCCATCCGATCCTTCGGGGTCTTGGAGTCAGCGGAACAGCCAAAGCTGGACGATCTGGCGGTAGGCGTGATGCACGGTGCATCACCTGGGAGCCTTCGTGCGAACGGTCCTCACGCGCATACGCCTGCGACTACCTGGGATCCTGGTGACGCCCCTGTCGCCCCTGTCGCGTCGCGGTCACTCGCCCGGCGGCAGCTCCCTCGGGCCCTTCCGCGCCGTCAGGGCGTCGCGGCGGGCCGCCGCGGCAAGTGTGTGCGAGTCGTCGTGGTCTGATGCCGGCTCCAGCGAATCCGGCAGCCAGTCGGGCCTCGATCCACCGTGCTGGGGCTCGGCGATGCGGGTCGCGGTCACCTGAGTGGGTGGCGACTGTTCGATGCTCTCCTCGGTCGGTTCACCGACCCGTGTCGAGGTGCTCTGCTGGTCGTCCACGGTCACCGTGCGGCGGCGGGTGTAGCTGATGCTGACTTCCTCGAATTCCTCGACGAGGGTCTGCCGGGTGTGGCCGACCGCCCGGGCGAGGATCGGCGGCACGAACGGGCGGATGATGCCGGTGACGGCCCTGGTGATGTCCGGTATCGGATTGCCCAATGGTAGAGCGGCGGGCAGCACGCCGAGCGGCCCGCTTCGGCGCTGCTCCACCGGCGCCGAGTCGACCGGCACGGGCAGGTTCCCGGTATCGGTGTCGATGTCGATGTCGATGTCGGTGTCGTCGGTCTCCGGCCCCGCCGGGGGCTCGTAGGTGGACGGCGCGGTGAGCGCCGCCGCGGTCAGCTCCGCCAGCGGCGTGGGCTCGGTGAGATCTCCGGACGAACGCAGTGCGTGTGACGGTGCGGTGAGCTCCCCGCCGTGTGCCGCCACGATCCGTCTCCGCTGCCGTTCCCGGGCGATCGCGGTCTCGGCCTCGGCGGCGAGACGGGTCGCAGCCAATTGCTGCTCCGCCCACAGGGCCTCGGCGGCGGCCCTGACCTCCGCCCGTTTCACGACAATCGCGGTGTCGGCCTCGCGCTCTGCGCGCTCCCGTTCTGCATGGGCGGCGTCGCGGCGATCCTGCTCGGTTTCACCGCGCCACAGCTTGAGCACCAGCGGCAGCAGGCTCAGCACCGCAAAGAAGGCAATGGTGGCCAACCGCAGGATCAACGCGCCGGTGTGGCCGACGGCGTAGTCGTGCATCGCCGTCCACCGCGCGCCGAGGCCGCGGTTCAGGTCCGGCGGCGCTGCGGTGTGTGCGGCGGTGAGACCGTCGGTGGCCTGCGCGATGTCGGCGTCGAGGCCAGGTGCTTCGCGGTCGCGGGTCGCGAGGGCGGAGTCGAGTTCCTGCTGGGCGTCGGCGAGTAGTTCGTTGGCCGTGCGTGTCTCGGGTCCGGCGCCGGGCACACCTGTGATCTTCTCCGGCGGGCAGGCCAGGGACGGGTTGAATTCGCAGCGGGCGACGACGAGCGCGTCGTCGCGCTGCGTGCGGGCGTCGCGCACCGTCTGGTCGAGACCGGCCCGCTGGGCCCGCAGCCGGTCCAGGGTCTGCGCCGACTGCACGACCGCCGGGTCCGCGGCGACGTGCGCGGCGGCCTGGTCATCGAGTGCCCGGTCGATCGATCCGGCGACGATGCCGATGAATGCCAGTTCACCGAGCACCGCCCCGACGAACAACGCAACGGCCGCGCGGCCCACCCACCCGGTCCACCCAACCTGCCGCCCGCTGGCAAGGGTGCGGGCCAGGGCGCCCACCAGCAGACCGAAGATCAGGGTGAAGGGCAGCAGCGCGAGGACTGGCCAGGACGTCGCGGCGGCGACGGCCATCGTCGCAACCAGCCAGGCGAGTAGTCCGTTGGCCAGCACGACCAGGCCGGCGACCTGGTACGTGCTGCGCTCGGCGGGTTCCGTGATCTCGTGCGAGTGGCCGCCGCCCAGCCAGAGGACAGACGTGCCGATTGTGGATCCTGTGGTACGGGGCGTGCTGTGTGTTCGGTGAGTGCTCATGGGACTCCGAAGGTCATTGCGGCAATTCGTCCAGCCTCGCAGACGTCTCCCGGAGCCGCCCCCGGGCCGCGCGCCTCCTGTCAGGGTTTTACCCAGGGTTCACACTGCCGTGGTGTCAGGCGAACGGTGCCTTGATGTCAGGCGAAACCTGCCGCCGCCCTGCGGCATCGCGGTCTTGCGTGAATTGTGAAGCGCGGAGCGGCACGGCGTATCAGCGGCCGCGTCGGCGGTCGGGTCGGTCACGTGCGACACTTCGAACCGGCTCGGTCCCGACGCGGCCGTGAACTTAGCTCCTTTTGTTCGATTCGTTGTGGTAGACGTCTTCATTGGTCAGTTCCAGCTCCTGTCCCAGGGATTTGCGGAATCGACCGGACCGAAGCGGCGCGGTCTTGTCCGAGCCCGCGGACCGAGCATTGCTTCGGCCGTCCCGTGATGCGGTGCGAGCGCCTCCCTTGTGCGCGAGGGTTGCCGGTTGTCGGTGCCCGATCACTCGCAGGCGCGCCGACGGGACCGGGAGGCGCGCAAGTTGGCCGAGTTGCCGCAGGTCTTCACGTCGCATCAGACCCCGCTGCTGTTCTTGGAGCGGTCATAGAACGCCGAGTCGCGGCGCCGCCCCCTTCCAAGCCGCTCCGGTCTGGGGTGCGGATCACACCACTATCGGGGAGGGCATGCTGACGTACGCAATGGGTTCGTACACGCTTGGTTGAATCAAGGGAACACGGCATCCGCGGATGCACCGATCGGTGACCGGCTAGCGGCCGGCGTTAGTGGCTGTGCTAGCTCCATGGTGTCCCGGTTCGGTTTCCGCCGGTGGCGTATACGGCCTTTCCCGGACATCCGGCCGCCGTCGTTCGCGGCGCGACCCTGGTCGGTTGTCTGTCGGTGAATAACCGGTTTCCTCGGGGCTGTCGTCGTTCGTGGCGCATACACTGGGGCGATGACAGTCCCGTCAGCGCCTTTCGCTCCGTTCGGGCGCGTACTGACCGCGATGGCGACAGCGTTCACCGTGGATGGCGAGCTCGATGAACAGGCGACGGCTCGGATCGCCCTGCATTTGGTCGATCACGGACACGATGGACTTGTCGTCTCCGGAACAACCGGTGAGTCGGCTACGACGACCACCGCCGAAGATGGTCGGATACTGCGTGTGGTCAAGGATGCGGTGGGCGACCGCGCGAAGGTCGTTGCCGGGGTGGGAACGAACGACACCCGGCACACGCTGGAATTGGCGCGGCAGGCTGTCCTCCATGGTGCTGACGGGCTGCTGCTGGTGACGCCGTACTACAACAAGCCGAGCCAGGGCGGTGTACTGCAGCACATTCGCTACGTCGTGGATGCCGTCGATGCTCCTGTCATGCTCTACGACATTCCCAGCCGGGCGGGTACCAAGCTGGCACCGTCGACATTCGAGGCGATGGCGCAGTGGCAGTCCGTGGTCGCGGTGAAGGATGCGGCGGGAGACCCCACACAGGCGATCATGTTGCGCGAATTGGGCTATGCGGTGTACTCGGGAGACGACAGCCTCACGCTGGGCTTCCTCGCATACGGGGCATGCGGGGTTGTCTCGGTTCTCGGTCACGTGGCGGGCGATGAGATCCGCGCGATGATCGAGGCCTTCTTGTCGGGGGACGTCGGAACTGCCCGGGAGATCAATGCCCGCCTACAGCCGGCGTTGCATGCGGTGATGGGTGTCCCCAATTACGGCGCGACCACGGTCAAAGGGGCGCTGCAGTTGCTCGGTGTCCTGCGGAACAGAACCGTGAGGTCCCCGCTACTCGCCCTCGACGACGGCGAGTATGAAGCGCTTCGGACGGGGCTGTTGGCTTCAGGGTTTCTGCGCTGACAGGGCTGAGTTATGCACTCGGACCTGTCGAGACCGTCGTTCCCACCGCAGATGTTTCTGTGCGGCACTGCACGGGTCGAGCTCGCCGGCTGGGCGCCGAACGAGTACAGCGCCGCGCCCCCGAACTGAATCCGTCGATCTTGGGGGGCCGGGTTACGGGGTCGGCCGCGGGCCGCGAGATAGCCGCAGCGAGCGTATCTCCTCGGGCTCGGTGGGCTGCTCTACCGGGGCCGGTTTTCCGGCGGCCCGTGTGCTGCGCTGTTCCCTCCGGCCGACGATGCCTTCCACGTCCGCCCGGCCACGTCGAACCCACTCGCGCATCCCGGTCTGCAACGCCGTCTCGCCGCGGCCGCGGAGGCGCTCGGCTACACCCTCGTCTGAGGTGCGCCGACCATGATGTGGGGTATCGATCCGGGTGCGGCCCCGGATCCAGGAATCGTGAATAGCGCGAGCTGGAACCTATCGAGCTGAAGGAGTGAACTGCGATGGCGAATCTTCGATCCGACGCACGGTGGGACTCGGTGAGCGCCTGGGACGACGACCCGGTGGTCGCGTCGTGGAGCGGTCTTCCGGTGCTGGAGGCGGATGTCACGGCCGACGTGTGTGTTGTCGGCCTGGGAGGGTCGGGTCTCGCGGCGATCGCCGCCGTGGTCGATCGTGGGTTGCGGGTTGTCGGCGTCGACGCCGGGCGTGTCGCGGCCGGTGCGGCGGGCCGTAACGGCGGCTTCCTCCTGGGTGGCCCGGCCACGTTTCTGCACTTGTCCCTCGCGACCTGGGGGATGTCGTCGATCGATCTCTATCGCGCGACTCTTCTCGAGTTGGATCGACTTGCCGAGATACTGGGGCCGGAGGTGGTCGCACCGACGGGCTCCATTCGCCTCGCGGGATTGCCCGGTGAACCTGTCGACGACGCCGAGGCGGCCGACCGTATGGCGGAACTCGTGGATTGCAAAGCACTGGAAGCTGTTCTGCGTAACCATGACATTGCTGTCGAAGAATACGACGGCGAGCTCGGGCGCGGCCTGTTTCTGCCCGACGACGCGGCCATGAACCCATCTCGTCGAGCTCTGGGACTGGCGTCTCTTCTTCGGGGACGGGCCGGCCTGTACGAGCACTCGGCTGTCACCGCCGTCGAGAGGGGAAGGGTGACAACGGAACACGGTTCGGTCAGTGCACCTGTCGTCATTGTCGCGGTGGACGGCAAACTCGAACAGGTACTCCCGCAATTGCAGGGGCGGGTCCGGACTGCACGCCTGCAGATGCTCGGGACGGCGCCGGGGCTGCCCGAACGCCTGCCGTGTCCTGTGTACGGACGCTGGGGATACGACTACGCCCAGCAAGCGAAGGATGGGCGCCTGTTCGTCGGGGGCGGGCGAGATCATTTCGTCGACACCGAATGGACATTCGACACTTCACCCACTCCGGATGTACAGGGCTACATCGAACGAGTAGCGGAACGTATGGCCGGCAGGCCTGTCGACGTCGTTCGGAGATGGGGCGCCTCAGTGGGGTACACCCCGGACGGCCGTCCCCTGTGCTCCGAGGTTCTTCCCGGTGTCATCGCCATCGGTGGGTACAACGGGACGGGAAACTTGGTGGGTCCCGTCGCGGCTCGCGCTGCGGTTGCATTCGGCTTGGATTCGACGCCGCCACCCGACTACTTCTGTATATAGGAGTCGAACGCGTTGTCGGCGCGGTGTGGCGCGATCGCCTCACCCTGCCTGGGGACCGTTGCGCCGGGGCCTGGTTGGGTGGAGTCATCGGTGGCCCCGACCGGTTGGTTGGCTTTCCACTCGTCGTCGTCTTCGCCGTCCAGCCGCGAGCGCTGCCGAGCGGCAGCGTGCCTTTCTCGCTGACCCGGTCGATGACGGCAATCCCCGCGGCGGGGTGGGGGCGTGAGCCCACCAGCCGCGGCTGGGCGGTGATGGATGATTCGCCGCAGATACTTCACACCTTGTGTTCGGGGATCGATTCGGGTGAAGGCGGAAAACGCACCCTGTGTTTGCAGGGTTGACCGAGCGTGTTCATCCGGCGGATCTACGGTCACGCCATGAGGTCTGGATCGAGATGCCTGGCGTACGTGGTGCCGCTGTTACTGGTCGGGGGCGGGTGCGCGAGCGCCGACGGCGATACCAATGGCGGCGAGGCGACGGTGCGGCATCTCGATTCGATGACCGTTCCGGACGGATCGATGCCTTTCGGTGTGCCGTTCGGCGGCATCTCCGGAATCGACTACGACCCGACATCCGGCCGCTACATCGCGATCAGCGACGACCGTGCCGAGAAGGGGCCGGCACGCTACTTCGAACTCGGCTTGCCCATCGACGATTCGGGCCGGTTCACCGCAGAGCAACCCGACATCCTCACAATGACCGCATTGGCGAACAGCGACGGGCAACCCTATCCGGCGAAGGACGTTGATCCCGAGTCTGCCCGGCGTGATCCGGACAGCGGGAACATCCTCTACAGCAGTGAAGGAGACGCGTCGAAGTTCCTTGCCCCGTTCGTGCGGGCTGCCAGTGCGGCTGGCGCCGTTGTCGAGGACTACCCGTTGCGCCCGCGTATCTCCCGGTCGCAGGTCCTGACGGTGCGCAGGTCGCCGGCGTCCGTATCAACCTGTCGCTGGAAGGACTCACCATTTCAGCCGACGGCACTCGGATAGTGGCCCTCACTGAAAACGCGTTGACGCAGGACGGCCCCGTCACGGGAACCGACACCACCAGCCCTGCCCGAGTCCTGTTTCTCGATCTCAACTCGGGCGAGCCCGTCGACGAATTCGTCTACAGCGTCGGCGCGATCGGTGGGCCCTACCCCGACGTCACCGACGCGACCGGATACACGCAGAAGGCGGACCGGGGCGCCTCGGAGATCTTGGCCGTCAGCGACACCGACTACATCGTCGTCGAACGCGGCCTGATACCGGGCCGGGGCAATACCGTTCAGTTGTTCCGGGCCACCACGGCCGGCGCGACGAGCATTCGCGGCAAGGATCGTATCGACGGCAGCGAGACACCGATGCCGAAGACGCTGCTGTTCGACTTCGCAACGGTCGGGATCAATCCCGATAACGTCGAAGGCATCACGTGGGGCCCGACGCTCCGTGACGGGTCCCGGACTCTCGCGCTCTGTTCCGACGACAATTTCAATGCCATGGGCGGACAACACACTATGTTCCACCTCCTGGCAATCGACGGTCTGTAAACCGGGAATCTTCGGACGGCGAGCCGCGCGTTCCAGCTCAATGTAAACAGCCCATGTACGGCGGGTCGACCGACGCCGCTTCGGGATCGGAAGACTTGTTCACGCCGGATAGGCCCCGGAATCCTGAAGCCGTAGGAAGTGCAAAGTAGCTTCGGCGGCCTCCGGTTTCGTCCAGCGTGACCGGGCGTGCGTCAGGAGTGGTCGACCGAGGATTTGGTCGGCTCGATGCCGGGTCGCATTCGCGCCCGGTACAGCGCCCCGTCGAGATGGTCGACCTCGTGCAGGATGAGCCAGGCGAGACCGTGATCGTAGGCGGTGGTGACGAGTTCGCCGGTGAGCGTGGTGGTTTCGATGGTGATGTCCAGCGGACGGGGTGCCAGGCCGTGGATGTCGAAGGTCAGGCAGCCCTCGTATTGTTCGTCGGTCGCGTCGGGGCGAGATTCCGGTCGTGAAAATGAGCACCGCTCGGCCGGTGTGTCGGCCGAGCGGTGTGGCGGAGAGGTCCGGAGGTTAGACGCCGAGGTGATCAGTTCAGTGCGACGGCCCCGTCGGTGAGGACCTTGGCATATCGGTCGCGTTCGGGTTCGTGCATGGTGTGTGGGGCCGTCGAGCGGGCGACCGACTGTCCGGCCGATTCCCTCGTTCCAGGCCCGCCCCTCCCGGCAAGCCAGATCAGATGACACCCGTCCGTGCGGCAGTCTCGTTCTTGTGCTGGTTGGCATTGAAGCGCGCCTTCTTCTGGCGATTCCCGCAGGTGTTCATGTCACACCATTTGCGGGTGCGACTTTGACTGGTGTCGAAGAAGACGGCTTGGCAGGTTGGCGATGCGCACAAGGCCAATTTTCCGTCTCGTTCGCCTGCGATGATGCTGATCGCGTCGGCGGCGATCACGCTTAGGGCATCTTCTACGCAGGAAGCCGAGCTAAGTCGCCATTGACGATTGCCCTCGGGCGTCAGGATAGCCGCGGCCCGACCCTGAATGCTGCAGTCATTGATGATGTGAATAGCAGATGTAGGGAGAGCGTCTTGGATCGCGGTCGCTGTCGCGGCGGCGTGAATTGATTCCCTCAATTCCCGAGCGAGTTCGAGCTGGGCGGTGGTGCAGGACTCCACGGCTAGGCCGCTCACTGCCAGCCAGTCGACGAGTCGCTGCGGAGTGGGAATGCGCTCCACAGCGTTGCCACGACGCTCCGTCAGAGTCGCCGTGAAGCTGGTCGCTGGCACGTTACCGAGGCGAAAGTCAGGGAACCGAGCGCGCATGGAACCACCTTAGCGGGTTGCACGCTGGCATAAAGGCATGTTAGAACCGTCTTAGCCGGTTCGCGATAGGTCGTAGCCGGTTCCGCGATGGCCAGGAGGTCTCATGCCCCGTCCAACCAGCGACGTGCAAGCATTTGAAGCCCACGCAATTGACGCTGACCTCGACGATCTGCGCGCGCGATTAGCGGCGGCGCGGCTACCGGAAGCTGAGACGGTCTATCGCGCTGCGCCCGACCCTCGCCGATGGGAACAGGGCGTTCCTCTCGCCGACCTCGTCGATGTCGTGAACTACTGGCGTACCGGGTACAACTGGCGGTCGTTCGAAGCGCGCCTTAACCGGATCGGCCAGTTCCGCACGACCATTGATGATCTGGGAATCCACTTCTTACACCGCCGATCCGCGCGCGCAGATGCCACTCCTCTGATCTTGACGCACGGCTGGCCAGGCAGCATTGCTGAGTTCATCGATGTAGTAGACGAGCTGGCAGATCCGAAAGATGCAGACGCGCCAGCGTTCCACGTCGTGGTTCCATCGCTACCAGGCTTTGGTTACAGCGACAAGCCGGCCACCACCGGGTGGGGAACCGAAAAGATCGCGGCCGCATGGGTGGAACTGATGGGAAGGCTCGGCTACAGCAAGTTCGCAGCCCACGGCGGCGACTGGGGAGGTAATATCACCACGGTTCTCGGCGGCAGGTTCCCGGCGCACGTTCTCGGCATCCACACAACGTTCGCGGAGGCGCCACCCGGGTTGACAACGGACGGGCTGACGGCGGTCGAGCGCAATTGGACCGAGGAAACCCGCGATTTCTGGCGCCACCACGCGGCGTACGCGAAGCAGCAGGCGACCCGACCACAGACAATCGGCTACTCGCTCGTCGACTCACCGGTCGGGCTTCTTGCCTGGATCCTTGACAAGTTCGCTGAGTGGACAGATACCGAAGACAGCCCGTTCGAGACGATTTCCAGAGACAGAATTCTTGACAACGTCACCCTGTATTGGCTGACGCGGACCGGCGCATCGTCGGCCCGCATTTACTACGAAAGCCACAACTCGCTGGACCCCGAACTTCGGGTCGACGTCCCGTCAGCAATCAGTATGTATCCCCGCGACATCGAGAAGTGTCCGCGCCCCTGGGCACAGGAGCGGTACCGACAAATCGTCCGGTGGAGGTCGCCCGAAATCGGGGGACATTTCCCGTCGCTGGAGGTTCCCGAGTATTTCGTCAAGGACCTGCAAGAAGGCCTCGCGGCAGTGCTGGCCGCTAATCGGTGAACGCGGCTGGGTGCCGGGACTCGGAATTGGTCCGGGGATCTGAGCTGCGCGCCGAATGCTCTGCGCGGCGAGGAGTCTCGGTCAAAAACCTTTGCGGTAGCGTTCGTGGGTTTCTTCCCAATCGTTGTGTGCCCGGGTTGATCGCATGGGGCACTTGCCCCTGTGCTCAGGTGCCGCCCCCGGAGCGAGCCTGCGACCGCGGTGGGAACTTATCGGTCGCAGGCGACCCCGCGGAGCGGGGTTGCGCGGACGAGTGGAGGGGCGAGAGTGGGAAGCGCAGGATGACGGGAAACTAGAAGTCCCCGATGCGGTTGTTCGCAACGCATACCGGATCTACCCGGGACCGACTGCAAAACGCGACCACCTGACCACCACCGACGGCTACGCCCGCAACCGCGGGGTAGACGAGGGAACTGTCCGGGAGTTCCGGCGCCGATACCGTGATGCCTCGGGATCAAGCGGCCCAAGGCATTACGGAAATATTTGTGCTGCTTGCTATTTCTTGCCGGATTCACTGTTGCCGCCCTTGGCGGCGGCGGATTGAGCTCGGCCGGCGAACCCCGATTTCGCCGTAGAACTACCCGGATTACGCGCACCTGCGGACTGGATTGCGGAGGCCCTGCCAGCGGTCATCTTCCCGCCGCCGGCGTGGCCCTTACCTCCGGACTTCGACATCTCGCACTGGCTCCTTCGGCTTCTCGACCCCATGATCAAGAATCCCACCCCGTCACCCGGCCGGGAAGGGCTACTGTGCACTTCCTGACAGCTTCAGGATTCCTGGGCTGGAAAGGGCGATCTGGTCTACCGCAGTGATTCAGACGATCGAAGAGAGGCTCAACGAAGTTCACCGTGAGGTTCGGGGCTGGTGCCGGGCGGCCTATCTCGGCATTTTTCACTGCCGCGTACAGGATCGTCACGATCAGCGATTGGATCGACGGATCGACGACAGAGGGTGCGGCCACGCAGGTCCGGTTCGACCCGGTCCGCGACGACACAATCTGCCCCGGCGGCATACGCATGCCCGGACGAGTGCGGTGGCGGTCTCCCCGAAAACAGTGACCATCTCACCCTGGGTGGCCTCACCCTGGGTGGCGTAACGGTCACCCGCGGGTGTTTCCGGACAGCACTCGGGGTGCTTATTTCCTGAGCCGACGCGACGGACAGTAGAACCTGTCACCGCAAACAGGATCGGAGGGCGGCATGTCGAACGCGATCACCACCCCAGGCCCGGTCGTGCGTAGAACCACGGTCTCGGCTGACGACGATGTTTCGCTTGCGGTTCGCGAGTACGGCCCTACCGACGCCCCTGTCACCGTTGTCTTTCTGCACGGCCATTGCCTGAGTGCCGAATCGTGGTCCTTGGTGCGGGCTGACCTGATGCTGCAGTGCAGCGACGCCCGGATCGTCTGCTACGACCACCGCGGACACGGCGATTCCGCCGAGGCGCCCGCCCGGACTTACACTCTCGAGCAGTTGGGCCGCGACCTCCACGCGGTGCTCGGCGCCGTCGCCCCCACCGGCCCCGTCATCCTGGTCGGCCACTCCATGGGTGGGATGACAGCGCTGACGTATGCCCGCCAGCATCCGCATGAGATCGGCGCCCGCATCGTCGGGATCGGCTTGATTGCGACCGCCGCGAGCGGTCTGGCTGAGGCAGGATTCGGCCGACTGCTGCGATCACCCGTCCTGTCCTGGGTCCAGGGCGCGGTGCGCCGAGCTCCGTCCTCCATGGAGCAGGTGAAGCGACTCGGCTGCAAGGTATTCGCACCCGTTATCCGCGGGGCCGAATTCGGCGACCGGAAGGTCAGCCCCCGCGTCCTCGCACTTGCCATCGCGATGCACGATGAGACCCCGATCGTGACGATGGCCGGCTTCCTGAGCTCGTTCATGACCTACGATGAGACCGGGACGCTGCCCGCACTCACGGCGATTCCCACGCTCGTGCTGTGCGGCTCCGCGGACCTGATGACGCCGCCCACCCATTCGGTGACAATCGCCGCGCAGGTCGAGGATGCCGATTTCGTATGCGTCGACGGCGCCGGCCACTCGGTGATCCTCGAGCAGCCGACCACTGTCGCCGATGCGATCGCTCGCCTCGTGACCCGGGTGCGCGATGCTGAGACCGCCGAAGCCGCGAACCTGGTACTTACTGCCTGACCGGTGCGCTGTTCGAGCAGGATGAGTGGACAGAACAGGTTGCGTGCGCCACCGTGCACCTGACCGAACGGGAATCGAGGACCGCGTTGAGGGTGTGGTGGGGTCGGTCGAGGATCCGGTTTTCGGCGGTGGTTCTGACGGTCACCGCAATTCCACCGTCATCAGGTCGCGGGACGCATTGTTCCGCAGGATTGTTGGGGTCTTCATGGAGGAGATCACCCAATCCCACACACCAATATGAATCGCCGGGAACAGGCACCGAGTGTCCAAAGGCGTTGGTATCCAACGTCTAGCTCTGAAGGACGGGGGAGACCTGCCGACGGTGAGGGGGTCGATGGGGAGATGCCGAGTCCGCTCCCTCGCGCCGCCGAAATGTATCAATGTAGTTGCATCCAGAAATCGAGGACGCTGAGCGTCCACGCTCAGTGACCAACGCCGTCCAGGATGGCTCGTTCCGTGCGATGAGCGGTGAGGTGCGCACGAGGTTCGGAGTCAGGGGAGGGGACGCCGGGGAGGTCAGTGTGGTGGCCAACCGACGGCGTCGAAGACAGCGATCGGGTCGAGGTAGTCCCGCCAGTGCGAGATCTCGCCGTCGCGGAGTGTGAGCACGGAGATGTACCGGTTGGTGTATCGGCGTCCGGTGCCAACGACGTGGCCTTCGGAAGCGTACTCGAGCACCACAACTCCGGCGGTTGCGTCGTGGTGGACGGCCAGATCGAAGCAGCGGTCGAGAACGATGGTGGTGCCGTAGGGGCGGTACAGCTCGGCGACTGCGGAACGGCCCTCGATGTGCCGCGGGTACCCGGGGACGGTTATCACGTAGTCGACGGTGATGTCTTCTGCGAGGAGGTCGAAGAAGTGCCCGGGTGGGACCAGTCCGTGCAGTCCCAGTTCGATGATCCGAAAGAACGGTTCCAGTGCGGCGAAGTCCGCGAGGTCGGCAATGGGTGCCTTCACGATGCCGAGTCTACTTCCATGTCGCGGCGGTCGTGGACGCGAATTCGGTGAAGCTGATCGGTGCCACGTCAGTAGCGGAGGGGGTCCCGCCGCTCGCTGACAACTACGGTTTCGTTCTCAGCTGTGTCGTCTGGACGACGCCGGCTGTGACGCCTCGCTCGCTGCATAACGCGCGTATGGCGTCGAACAGACTTGCCGCGAGCATCCACTGGCTGACCGGAGGCTACCGGAACGTGTGCGGCCTGACCGGTGCAGCTGCGGCGTCGCACTCGCCGCCGCGGCGATCACCCTGGCCATCCCCGCGGTCGTCGAGACGTCCGGCGTCGTCCAGGTCTGATCCACTCGAGCGGAGTCGAGTGCGGGAACGGGCCCGCGACGGGCGCGGCGCGAATGCCGTTGCGTGGTATGGGCGACAGGCCACTACATTCTTTCCGCAGTCGGCACCGACCGAGGCGGGCGCCACTGCGTGTTCTCGGAATGATTCTCGCCGCGGGCCTGAGCACGGCGACCGGTTGCGCACAGAGCGCGGGTACCGCAGAAGGTGACAGCACCGCGGGACTCTCGCAGCAAGCTGTCTCCTCGGCGAGCGCCATGCTGGATCGCTTCGTCGCCGACGGACATGCTCCGGGCGTCGTCGTGGAGGTGAGCACCCCGGACGGCGTCTGGACCCATACGGCAGGCCGGTCGGCGACATCACCGGACACGCCGATGTCCGCGCAGCTGCAACATCGAATTGGCAGCATCACCAAGACCTTCACCACAACACTGATCCTGCAACTGGTCCAGGAGGGCACGGTCGCGCTCGATGACCCGGTGTCGCGTTACGTCGACGGTGTGCCCGATGGCGACCGCGTCACGCTCCGGATGCTCGGGACCATGACTGCCGGCCTGTCCGAGTACCTCGCCAATCCCGATTTCCGGAGCCGATTCTTCGAGGATCCGATGCGCGTGTGGACGCCCCCGGAACTGCTGGACGCGTCCTACGCTCTCGGTGCGCAGTTCCCGCCGGGCACAAACTCGGACTACTCAAACGCGAACACCGTGCTCCTCGGTCTCGCGGTCGAGAAGGTCGAGGGTGCCCCGTTCGGTGACGTGCTGACCGAGAAGATTCTCCGGCCCCACGGCCTCGACCATACGGTGTGGCCCGACGACGCGAGCTTCCCGCACGACCACGTTCTCGGCTACACCTCACTCGACCCGGCGCACGAGGTCACCGATTCCACGTCGTGGAGTCCGACCCAGGCGTACTCCGCCGGTCAGATGATCTCCACCGCCGGCGATCTCACCCAGTGGATCCGCCTCGTCGGCCGCGGCGACTTACTCACCCCCGAACTGCAGTCCGAACGACTTCAGTGGCAGCCGCTCGGCGACAACGACGACAACTGGCACTACACCTTCGGCCTCGAGGAGAACTCCGGCTGGATCGGGCACAACGGTGCCATCCCCGGATACATGTCTTACGCCGTCTACCACCCCGCCCTCGACGCCACGATCGTCCTCCTGATCAACAGCGACGCGGCCATCGACGGCGAGCCGCCGGTGAACGTCCTGCTCCGTGATCTCAGTCCCGTCCTGTTCCCGGAACAGCCGGTTCGAGTTCCGGTCGTCCGATGATGGCGACCCGTTTCAACCATGCGCACAGAAGATTCGGGCACTCCACGGAGCGGTGGTCACCGGACATGGTTTAGGTGCCCGGAGTCGACCAACCTGAGACCGAATCAGGTGGCGCTGCGTTGATTGGATCCCACCGCGTCGAGCACGGCGGTTCGCATCGAGGGGTCTGTGGTGATGGGCTTCTCGGCGGTTCCGGTGCTGAGCAGCTGCCGCCACCTGGTCTCGTCGAACGGTAGTGGACGCGTGTCGGACAGGAACTTCTCGACGGTGTGCAGGAAGCGCATCGGGTCGTCCCGGAAGGGGAAGTGACCGGCGCCCTGGAAGATCTCCAGGCGCGAGCCGGGCATCGCCGTGTGCGCGAGGTGGGCGTGGCTGACCGGGATGACGGTATCCCGATCTCCCCAGATCAGTTGAACCGGAAGGCTTTCGGTCAGATAGCAGCGGTCGAGAATGGTCACTATCTGTCCGCGCCAGTCGACCACTGCACGCAAGGTGCGCAGGTAGGCCTCATGCGCGGTGGGGTCGGGCAGGTCAGCCAGGATCCGTACCAGATCCGGGGTGTCGTGTAAAACCGCGCCGGGGCGCAAGGGTGTGCCGTGCAGTCGAGTCAGGAGGGTTCCCGCCCATCGCATCACGGGCACCGCTCCGGGCAGTCGCAGCAATTTCAGTGCCTCATTGACAATCGGCGTCGCGGCGAGGCGCAGGAGAGGATGAACGTCCTTGGTGACCCCGCCGGCGGATACCAGAACGAGCCGATCCACCATCTGCGGGAACTGGTAGGCGAATTGCATCGCGACTCCGCCGCCCAGCGAGTGCCCGATCACGGTGGCGTGGTCGATTCCCAGGGCTGAGAGGAGGTCGCGCATGCCGTTGGCGTAGGCGGCGATGGAATAGTCGGCGCGGGGTTTGTCGGAGCGTCCGTGGCCGAGTAGATCGGGCGCGATTACGGTGAAGTTCTCGGCGAGGTGCGGGATGACCTCGGTCCAGGTCGACGAGTTGTCGCCGATGCCGTGCAATAGCAGCAGTACAGGGCCCTCACCGGTCATACGGAAGGCGCGCCGGTACCCGTGGATGGTGCGGAACATCATCTGTGGTTGGGCGTCGGGAACCGGCCTGAGCCTGCGCATGCGAGTGGCGTACATCGCGTCCTCCTCGACTTTCGCGTTCGCTGCCGATTCTTCGCTGCATCCGGTCGACATGCGCGACGACACGCCCCACACGAGGGTGTCGATCTACGGTCGTTGCCGCATCCTGTGTCCCGGACTAGGCGCGAGATGCGTTCGTTGGTTATTCGCGGCGGAGGCCGCGGTGTTACACGCGGGATCGCCGAGCAACCGGATTGCCTGCGCCGCTCGCGAGTGGACTGCCGCACTGCCATGGCGGGCGATGGCGGCAGTATGGGCAGATTCGACCGACGGGCTCGGCGATCGAGGCCGAGTTGGCGCCGCATTCGCACCGGCTTCTGCGGGCCTAGGATTGAACGGTGACTGACGGGCCTGAGCTGGACCCGGTGACGGTGGCGGTGCGCTTCAACGAGTGCATCAATCGGCGAGACCCCGACGCCATGTCGGAACTGATGTCCGAGGACCACTGCTTCGTCGATACCGAGGGCGCCGTCATCTCGGGTAGGCAGCCGTGCCTGGACGCCTGGCGGGTGTTCTTCGCGTCATTTCCGGACTACCGGAACCATTTCACATCGGTCACCGTCCGCGGGGGTGTCGCCACGGCCGTCGGGAATTCGGTGTGCTCGAAACCGAGTCTGGCCGGGCCGGCGCTGTGGACCGCGGTGGTCAGGCACGACAGGGTGGCCGAGTGGCGCGTGTTACGCCGACACGCCTGAGGCTCGTACCCGGCTCGCGATTCGGCAGGATTGAAGCGGTCCGACGGACTCGACCTGGAGCCGCGGTGTCGTCCCGGAAGCCTGCCCCGGTGCTGTGCTTCCCAGCCTGTCGACCGGACGCTCATTGCTTGTTGCGTCGTCCGTCCCGATGTCCACGCAGGACACGGGGTTCACGCCCTCTAGTTTCCAGCCCTTTGGGACCGGAGCTGCCGTCGCGGGGCCAGTCTGAAGGGAGACGCAAGAATTTCGAACTTCGGTTAGGCCTGGAGGCCGAACGTGGGGGTCGGTGCGTCAGCTTCCGATGGTTCGATGCCAACTGCGAATCAGGGCCGCGACCAGGTGCGGGTCGTCGCACATCGGGAAGTGGTTTCCGCCGGGTACGACCTCCTGCCGCGCCTGGGGGAACAGCCGCTTCCAGTGGGGTTGGAATCCGAGTGGGTCGTTGTGTTCACCGAACACGGTCATAATGGGGCGATCGGTGAGGGGGCCGGCCAGCGCCGCGTCGATCTTCTGATAGATCCCATCGGCGCTGTGTGCGTCGGCGAAGTATCGATGCCATGACCGTCGAGCGCTGCGATCGATTCCCGCCCGGAAAACCGCCCGGTCGTCCTTCGTCCAGTGCCGGCCTACCCCGAACCTCCCGGACGTCGCCCGAGGGAGCCATCCGAGTGCCGCGTCGCTGGCGCGGAGCGGAGCGCTGCCCATGACGGCGAGCATGCCGCGGAAAGCCATGCCGGTCGGCCGCCAGCCGAAACAGTTGACGGCGACGATGGCGGCGGTTCGCTCCGGCCCAGCCGCGGCGGCGGCCAGCGCGGCGGGGCCACCGAGGTCATGGGCCACCAAGGTGACGTCCGTCAGGTCGAGCTGATCGAGCACCGCGGTCACGGCGTCGGCGGATGCCTGCAAGCTCACGCCGTCACCGGGGACCCGGTCGCTGAGCCCGCAGCCGGGGGCGTCGATGGTGATGCAGCGAAACGTCGGGGAGAGCGCGGATATGAGGTCGCGCCACACGAAGCTCCAGGCGCCGGTGTGGACGAAGACGATGACGGGTCCGCGGCCGACATCGGTGATCGCCACCCGGCCACCTGCGGCGGGCACCGCGTGGGTGTGCCAGGGCCATGCGGTCTCGGGCAGCCAGTCGGGTCGGTCAATGGTTGTCGGGGTGGTCATCGGATTCTCCTCGAGGTGGTGGCGCAATGAGACCGGGCTCGAGGAACGCGATCAGCCGCGCGAGTTGAAGGTCGACGTCCGGGGATTCCATCGGCGGCTGCCCATCGGCGGAGGGGGTGGCGGTGGCGAACAGGCCGGTGATGATCGAGACCACGAATCCGATCCGCATTCTCAGGTCGACTGCCGGTATCTGCGGAAGTGTTTGCCGCAGAAGGGGAATCAGGCGTTCGGCGACGGGTGCGAATTGCTCGTGCATGAACCCTGCCACGGACGCGCTGGGTTGTGTGTACGCGCGGCCGATGAAGCGTGCGATTTGTGGGTTGTGCGCTCGCAGATCGGCGAGCGCGTCGAGGTCGGGTCGCAGAAACGCGGTCAGAAGCACGCCCACCGGCACGCGGTCACCGTATTCGGTGACGGCGGCGTCGAACATGGCCAGGCGTCGGGCGTTGATCGGTTCGACGTAGCCCTCGAGCACGAGCCGCAACAGCTCGTCACGGCTGCCGAAGTGGTAGTTGACGGACGCGACGTTGGCGCCCGCTTCGCGGGTGATGGCCCGCAGTGAGGTCGCATCCTCACCGCCTTGCGCGAACAGCCGCTGCGCTGCGGCCAGCAGGCGTTCGCGTGTGTCCTCACCTGTGACCATTAAAACAGTGTATCAAACGGTGTTTGAATGACAAGAGCATTTCACTGGCAAGGTGGTGATCGAATGCCGGTTCAGCGCATCACTGCCATCCCGCCGGCCGGACCATTATCGGTACGTCGTGGGCGGTGTGATGGTCAGGGATTCGTCGAGAGCGCGGGTCGCCGCGCGTTCGACGAGCAGGGGCACGAAGTCCCGGATCTGGCATCCGTCGAATCGGTGGTGGGCGATCTCGATCGCATTGTCGACCCGGTCGGTGTCGAGGAACTGGTACCGCTGGATCAGATGTGCGCGCACCGCGTCGATGTGCTGTTCTTCGGTGACGTCCATGAGAGAGATTGTGCTCCCGTCGACGGCGGTCGGGAAAGGGTCTTCCGTCGGATTCACCAGCTTGAACACCGTTGTTCCGGACCTTTTGCGGGGACGGGAGGTGGGGTTCACGTGGGGCGTCGGGTTCGGCAACGATGGCTCGTTGGATTGCAGCGGCGCAGTCTCCTACGCCCCGCGGCACCACCCTTTTGGATTGGATCCGGCCACGAGCGAGCACCGGATGACACCGACCGACCACGATCCCGATACCGCCCAGGCGCGGATGTTCCGCGACCTGCTGCACGAGGAGATCACGGCATCATGTCCCGGATCGAGACCACCCGAGGAAACACAGACCGAGGCGGCCCCGAGGACCAGGAGCTGGGTACACGTCTGCGCGGACAACTCGCCGAGGCGCATCAGCTGGTGGCCCGGCTGACTGCCCGATACCCGGAACTGCGCGACACCGGCCGTCCGGCTGGCCAGTGACCGGCGGCCTGGAGAGTCGGGTGCGGAGGCGCGTCGGTGAATCAGATCGAGCCGGGTGCGCCGAAGCCTGATAAGTCGGGGACCGGCGAGAAGGCCGCGTCGTCCGCCCATGGGCCCGCGGGTGACGCGGCCACACCGGTTCCCGCGGCGAAAGCGGCAACGCGGCGCCGAGCGCCTACGAAGTCGTCGTCCTCATGTAGGTCGCGGCGTGGGCGGGTGGAGCGGGCACCCCGTTTTCTCTGCCGCACAGCATTGGCACCGTTGAGTACCTCGGCCGTGGTGCTCAACGGTTCCAATCTGACGCCTAGGTGTTGTCCGCCGTCCTTGGGGTGTGGTTGCGGGCTTCGACGGCCTTGACGGTCTTGTCGAACGCCTTTCCCAGGACACGTGTGCCGAAGACGCCGAGCACGGCCCCGAGCGCTCGTCCTTTGAGATTCTTGCCGTCGCGGATCACAACGGCGTCGACATCGGTTGTTCCGTCGGGCATCGGGGTGAGGGTGTAGGTGTGGCCGGAACTTCCGCCCCACAGGTTGGAGTCGGTGGTGGTCATGACGACGCGGTGGGGGTCGGTCCAGTCGTAGTGCAGGCGTTCCCAGGCCCCGCCCGACCCTTCGGTGACGTCGGCGTGGTTGGTGCCGAGTTCGTGCACTTGGAGGTAGTCGTCGGCGCTGTTGCCGAACAGCGCCTCGCGGCCCGGCCCGAAGTCGGTGAGTGCGGCGAGAAATTGTTCTGGTGTTGCGGTGGTGGTCTGGTGGAGATGGATGGTGGACATGGTGTCTTCCTTTGTGGGCTGTGAAGAGTGAGGTGTTGCCCGGTGGGCGGTGTCGAGGGCAGCTAAACGGGCAGCTCCGTCCCGGCCTGTTCGGCGACCATGTAGGCGGCATACCAGTCGGGCCAGTTCGGATCCTCTCCACCGGTCCGCTTCTCGTGTTCGCCGTGAGCGATCGCCGCGCGAATGAGCGCACGAGTCAGGTCGGCGGTGCTGCCGAATGTTGTTGCGGCGGTGTCGATGCGGCCGGGGAGGCGGGTGGTGACTTCCTGGAGGACCCAGGTGTTGCCGTCGGGGTCGGCGAACGTGGCGTACGAGTTGTAGCTGCCACGGGCGGGGTCGGGACCGGAGACGGGGCCGTTCGCGGTGTTGTGGAAGATGTCGCGGACGGCGACGCCCGCGGCGACCAGTTGGTCGTGGGCGGCGGTGATGTCGGAGACGATGAGGAGCGCTTTGGCGGATCCCGGTGCGGCGGTGGTGAGGTGGGCGCCGAAGTGCACCGAGGTGCCGGCACCGGGTGGGGTGAACTGGACGACGCCGGAGCCGGGCGGGGTGTCGTCCTGTCGCCAGCCGAGGCTTGTGTAGAAGTCGGTAGCGCGGTCGACGTCCGTCACGGGGAGGACGAGGACCTCGAGCTTCGTGTCGACAGTCGCGGTGGTGGTGACCGCCTCGTTAGTGCGAATTTCGGTCGTGCTCATGTTTGCCTTCTCGGGCTTCTCGACGCGGGGTGATGTCGGAGGGCGGGGTGGGGGAGCGCTGTGCGCTGCCGGTCCCCAGGAGTAGGGGCGGTCGCGCTGCTCTACATCAGGGTGCTGCTGTTCCAGCCGACCAGGATCTGGTCGAGCACGGTGGTTTCGGCGCGACGGTCCTGACGCTCGTCACGCTGGCGGTCGTGCCGGCGTTGCAGCTGCATGTCGTTGTCTCGGTCGAGCGGACTGTCGTGGGTGACTGCGGCGGCGACGGGCTGTGCGGCGTTCGGCTGTGCGGTGGTGGCGTTGGCGGCGCCGACCGGGATGAGGCCGAGTGCGACGGTCGCGGCGGCGACGGCAGTCAGTCTCTTCCAGGAGGAGGTGCTGGTGGCGGAGTGGGTGATCGGGTGGAGCTGCGTGGTGCTCATGGTGGGTTTTCCTAATCCGAGTGCCGCGGGCCCAGCGTCTGCGGCTACTCGAACGGTGTCCGGGAGGGCCGGGAGCGTTACACCGGCCAACCCGGATCTAATGTGACGTGCATCACCGCAAGGAGGGGTACGGCGGTGGATCGGGGTCGAGATAGCGCAGCGAGGTGTGGGCATCGCTGTGCCCGATGGGGAATGCGCATGTTCCGTTGGTGCGGGTGCACCACAGGGTGCCGGCCAGGTCGATGGTGTCCAAAGGCGGCGCACAGTTGGTCGGCAGCGGCGTCCGGGGGCGAGCAGTGGGTGCCCGCGGATGCGGTGGCCGCTTTGACCTTCGAGAGCGAAGCTGCCGCGAGGGCTTGGTATTGGAGGCATTGCATGGATTGGCGGTGGCTCGACGCTACTGATTTGTCCAGCCTCGAATTCTCGAGGGATGATTGGGGAGTGAGCGACGGCGAAGCACACTCTCCGGATACCGACACCGACGTGGAGGATGGAGGACACGACGGTCGCGTCCTCGCGCCCCCGCCGAGCATCCCGCCGCCTGCCACCACCAGCACCGTGCCGAGTGCGCTCACTGACGGGCTCCCCGAAGATCGTTACCTGAACCGCGAACTCAGCTGGCTCGATTTCAATTCCCGGGTACTCGCACTCGCCGAGGACGTGACTCCGTGACTCCGTACCCAGCTCCCGGAATCCGCCGCCCCCTCTTCTGCTCGGTATCTGCGCCATGACGTTCGTCGTCTACCTCGACACCAGCATCACCCCGGTCGCGCTCCCGGACATCGTCCGCGGCCTCGGTGGTGGCGGCACGACAGTGCAGTGGATCCTCGACGGCTACACCTTGGCGTTCGCCTCCCAGCTCGGTGATGGTGGTGCCCACCTGGTTGCCGAACGGCACCATGCCGTCCGACATGGTGCGGAGGTGTTCGTAATCTATTGCGGTGTAGTCGAGCTCGCCGTAGGCGTCGGCAAAGCTAGGGGTCGGAGCGGAGGTCTGTGTGGTCATGGAATTCTCCTCGAGTGGATGTCGATGTTCAGGTCAGCGGACCGCACGCAGGACGCGGCGGGCGATCGACCACCGCAACACCTCCGACGGCCCCTCGTAGATCCGGAAAGCGCGTGCCTCGACGAGGAACCGCGCGACGAGGTGGTCCTCGCACACACCGAGCCCCCCGTGCAACTGCACCGCGCGATCGAGAATCCGCCACACCGCCTCCGACACGAACGTCTTGGCGATCGACGCGTGGTGCCGTGCCGCAGACGACGACGGCCCGGCTGCGTCCATCGACTCCGCTGCGGTGCGGATCAGTCGGCGGGATGCGGCGATGTCGATCTCGCTGTCCGCGACCAGTCCCTGCGCCATTCCGTGCTCGGCGATCGGCACACCGAACGCCGTGCGGCTACTGATGTGACGGGCGGCCGGTCTCGTGGGCGCGGACGGCAAGCCCGAGCCAGTTCATGCAGAACACCAGCCGCGACGGCGCAAGACGCACCTGCGCGTAGTCCATACCGAGGCCGACCTCGCCGAGCACTACGTCACCCGTGACTCACAGTCCACGAATTCCACTTCGCAATGCCCACCGGGAACGCTGTGGTCCAACGTCGGCATGCGGCGTCCGACTGTCAGGCCGGGGTTGTCCTGATCGACAAGGAGCATGGTCGGACCATCGGCGGTGGCGGCTACACAGATGGTGAAACCGGCGCCGTCCGCGCCGGTCGTGAAGTGCTTAGCCCGTTGATCACCCACCCGGAACCGGTCCGCTCCGCTCGGGTACGGAGAAGCGACGGATCCGAACCGGCCCCGGGTGCGGGTTCCGTCATGGCGATCGAGGACCGGATCTCACCCGACGCGAACGGCGCCAGATAGCGCTCCTTCTGCTCAGGGGTGCCGGCGTGTGCCAACAGGTGGATGTTGCCGTCGTCGGGGGCCGAGCCGTTCACGGACAGCGGCCCGAGGAGACTGGCTCCCGCCGCCTCGAGAACGCGGGCCTGTGCGCGCGTATCGAGACCGAGCCCGCCGTAGCGCACGTCCGACAGTGGACCGAAGACCCCGGTGTCCTTGGCCTTCTTCTGCAGGTCCAGGCGCAGCGCGTCGTCGACGACGCGCCCGTGGACGATGACGTCGCGCTCCACGGGAATGACGGAGTCGCGGATGAAGTCCGAGGTTCTCTCGACCAGCGGTTCGAGTGCAGTCATGAATTGATGTCACTTCCGTGTTGGTGGGGATTGTGCCCAGGAGTCGTCGACACCGGTCAGTGTCACGCCGGGTGCTTCCACGGGAGCGCCGTGATAGGGAACGCCGATCGCCCGAGTCGATTGCACGTCGCCGCAGGCGGGTTTCCGGAGCATCGGTGACGCTGGACGGCAGGACTTCTGCTTCGAACCGCCCGTTGTACTGCGGATCCGTATCATCAGGAGGAGGTCAGATACTTTCGGCGAACGGCACCTTTTCCGTCATTGTCGTTGCACGGCATGACGAAACTCCCGAGGTGGTGTCCCTGGAGCTCTGGTTGCCCGACGGAGGAGAGCTGCCCGCCTGGGCGCCGGGAGCGCATATCGACATCGCGGTCGGTGAGGTGGGTGTTCGGCAGTATTCGCTGTGCGGCGATCCACAGGACCGGCTACGGTGGCGGGTCGGAGTACTGCTTGAACGGTCGGACGCGGGGGATCGCGCTACCTGCACCGCGAAGCAGTGCCGGGGCAGCACTCTCACGGTGTCACTGCCCCGCAACAACTTCGACCTCGAGCCCAGCGAGGAGTACGGTTTGGTCGCCGGAGGTATCGGCATCACACCGATGCTGCCGATGATCGCCGCAGCCGAGGCGGCAGGAGCGGCATGGACCCTGCACTACGGTGGCCGGTCCAGGCAGTCCATGGCATACCTTGACGAGGTCGTCGTCCACGGTGACCGGGTCGGCGTGCTCCCACAGGACGAATACGGCGTGCTGCCGGTCTCCGACATTCTTGCGCGTAGCGCCACGCAAGCTCAGGTGTACTGCTGCGGACCGGAGCCGTTGCTCGCGGCGGTCGAATCCGCCATCGGACCGGAGGATGCGCAGCGGCTGCACGTCGAGCGGTTCCGGCCCCGCTCCGCGGACGAGGAATCCGCGCCCGACCGCGACTTCACCGTTCGGATCGCGAGTACGGGTGCCACAGTCCGCGTCGGCGAAGGGCAGTCGATCGTCGACGCCCTCGAGGGTGTCGGGATCGCGGTCGAGACGTCGTGCCGCGAAGGCACGTGCGCGAGCTGCGAGACCCCAGTTCTCCAAGGCGAGGTCTGCCATCGCGACTCGGTGCTCTCCGCCGGTGAGCGCGAACAGAGCGTGTCGATCATGCTCTGCGTCTCGCGGGCGCGATCGGACCTGTTGGTGCTCGATCAGTAAATTCCTGCTTCGACCGCGGTGCCGTCGAAGCAGCGGCGAACGGGCGGCAACCGGTCAGTCCTTCTGACACCGTCTGGTCCACATTGAAGCCCTCCCGCGGTGTGGTGATTCTCCATAGCCTGCTTCCCGACGCCGTACTACCGTCGCAGTGACCGCAGGCGGGCACGGTGTCGCGTCGGCGCGGAAGTCTTCGGCGACAAGCGAAGCAATGCCTTCCATCGAAACTGGCGGGGGTCGAATCGACTACACCGTGCACGGTGACGACAGCGCCGCGTCGAGCGTTGTCCTGCTGACGGGATTCAAAGCCCCCGCAACATCGTGGCGTTATCAGGTCCCGGCCCTGATCCAGGCGGGCCACCGCGTGATCCGTGAGTCTTTCGGCGCAAACCCGGTCCTTCGGGTCCGGGATAGCCGATCTGGTTTTGTCGGACTGTGTGGCGAGGTTGTCCCGGACGTCGTAGAAGTTGAGGTGGCGGTCCCTCGCTCGATTCCTGCCGTGTGGTAGGCATCGGGCGTCTGCCAAGACACACCAACAGCAAGGGACCGCCATGAAGAAGAGTAGCCAGAACCAGTCCGTGCTCGCGACACCGCCCACGATCCCGGAGCAGGTAAGCGTGGCGATGGCCGAGATCGCCGAGAACATGCACGAAGGCCTGCTCGCGCTGGCCGTCGGCGCCGGCCTGCAGGTCATGCAGGCAATGATGGACGCCGACGTGACCGCACTGGCCGGGCCGAAGGGCCGTCACGATGCGGAGCGCACCGCGCTGCGCCACGGGCGTGAACGCGGTTCGGTGACCCTGGGAGGCCGGCGGGTGCCGGTGACCCGGCCACGCGTACGGGCCGCCGACGGCTCCGGCGAGCTGCCGATCGC
>SEEV01000362.1 GCA_004211695.1 Rhodococcus sp. (in: high G+C Gram-positive bacteria) | reverse complement strand
GAGACGGTGAGGAAGCCCTCTTCCGTGCTCATGCAGAATCGCACCGGTCGGCCGTCGCTGAGCTGGGACAGGCGGATGGCGACCGGGTCGGCCTTCGGGCCGTTCTTCGCGCCGAACGCTCCGCCGAGCAGGGCGACGTGCACCCGGATCCGGTTTTCCGGGAGGTTGAAGACGTGCCCGAGTTCCTGGCGGAGGTTGAACGGGCTCTGCGTCGCCGTCCAGACCTCGATCTGTTCGTCGGTGGCCTCCGCGACCGTGACGAACGGTTCGAGGTGCATGTGGTTCATCCGGGAGAAGAGGAAGGTGTCCTCGAAGATGTGGTCGCACTCCCCCCACACGTCCGGTGAGCCTGTGCTGTACCGGAATTCGTAGCTGACATTGTGGTCGCTGCGCAGCGCCGCCGATGCGCCGTTCCGGTACGGGGGCAAACCGCCGCGCGGCTCGAGCGGATGGATTGTCGGCGACGACGGATCGAGGGCCGCATCGACGTCGAAGACCGCCGGCAGAATCTCGTACTCGACCTGAATCAGATCCAGTGCCGCCAGGGCGGTGCGCTCATCGACCGCAGCGACGGCGGCGACGATGTCACCGACATAGCGGACGGCGTCCGTCGCGACGACCGGCTGATCCTTGACCATGGTGCCGTAACACTGCAAACCGTCGGTCTCATTGCGCGTCAGCACCGCGGTAACGCCGTCCAGTGCCTGGGCAGCGCTCGCGTCGATGGACACGATTCGAGCGTGCGCGTGCGGACTACGCAGCACCTTCGCGTGCAGCATGCCCGGTCGCACGATGTCCGTGTTGTAGACCGCTTTGCCGGTCACCTTGACCGCGGCGTCCGCGCGCGGCGAATCTCGTCCAGTGACCCGCCGGTCCGGAGAGGCTGTCGGCAGCGAATACACGGTGTACCCGCCGCTCGTAGCGTCGGAGTCGACACCGTGAGTGAAGGACTCGGATGTCGCGGTCACACTGAATCCCCGTTCGTCTCGCCGGACAACTCCGCTGCTCGCTCCACCGATTCGAGGATCATCTCGTATCCGGTACAGCGACAGGTGTTGGAACTGATCCATTCGCGGATGGTGCCGCGATCGGGTTGTGGGTCCTGGCGCAACAGCCCGGTGGTGAGCATCAACATCCCTGATGTACAGAACCCGCACTGGAAACCCCCGCACTCGGAGAATGCGCGTTGCTGCGGGGACAGCGTGCCATCGGGCGCGGCCAACCCCTCGACCGTCTCGACCGAGGCGCCGTCGACGCTGAACGCAAACGTCGAACAGGAGGCAACGGGCACATCGTCCACGAGCACGGTGCACGCCCCACAGACTCCACGCTCACAGGAACCGCGAACGCCCTTGCAGCCGTGGTTATTGCGCAGGACGTCGAGCAAGATGGCGTTGGTATCGACGCGCATGGTCTGCTTGACGCCGTTCAAGGCGAACTCGATGCAGGTGTCGAGCTCCCCGTTTGCGGCAGCGGATCGGTCGGCATCGCGATCGGCGTACTCGGTCATGTTGTCTTCGTTCCTTTCAGCTGCGCGCACGCCGCGGTGAGCAGGCGCCGCGTCAACACCCGCACCAGGTGCCGGCGGTACTCCGCCGAGCCGGTGTAATCGGCACAGTCGTCCGGTAACTGCTGGGCAAGCTGCGCACTCACCTCCAGCGGATCGAGGTCGCCGACACAAATGTCGGCCGTCAGTGCGAATCCGTGGCGGTACTCCGATCCCGCTTGTGCACGCACCTGCAGGGTGCCGTCAGGGTTGCGCCGCACCGCGAGCGCCACCGTCGCCGTCGGACGCATCGAACGCTCATATCCGAACCAGACGAGATCGTCCGTTCGTACGGTGATGTCGGTCAACAGGCCGCGCTGGGCGGATACGCTGTCCGCCCACAACGACGCGACCGGGCGAGTTGTCGCGCCAGCGTCGAAGACCAAGTCCGCGCCGAGCGCCCCGAGGAGCAACGGCATCTCGTAGCGGTACCGCCGCGCCATCAAGTTTCCGCCGACGGTCGCGGTGTAGCGGATCCGAACGGTGGCGATCGACGCCCATGCCGCCGCGAGGTTCGGGATCGTGTTGCCCACCGTCTCATCCGTCGAACCCGCGTAATGGGTCACCATCGGGCCGATATGGAGTACGCCGGCCTCGTGGCGAATCGCGCGCAGCGCATCGACCTTCTGCAGCGACACCAACGCCTGCGGGGCGCAGCCCTCACGGATCTGGGCGACCAGATCCGAACAGCCTGCGGCGATAACGGCATCCGGATGTTCGGACACGATCGCGCGGGCGTCCTCGATGGTGGTCGGGCGATGAAGCCGGAACGGGGCCATCGCGAATTGGCTCTGCGCCACCAACCCGGCGCCCAGGGCCTGGGTGCGCATCAGCGAGCTCCCCGCACGAGTGCGAGACGCGGTCCGGCGTGGCCACCGAGCGCGGGTGTCGTGCGCAGGCGTGCGGTTCTGGGCATCTGGTGGTTCACCCCTCCTCGCGAGGGCAGGACGCGCCGCTCGACATCCGCGAAAACGAAGTTGAGTGCGGCGCGGACGGCTACCGAACAAAATCCGGTGTAGTCGAACCTACGCCGAGCCCGGTCCCGAAGATGGTCACGGACGACGATCGGATCCTCATCACCAACTCGGTCGTCGGCGTCCGGCCGGTCGGTCAGGAACAGGACGGTGGCCACGGTGACACGCGACGCGCGCCTGCCGTCCGCTGCGTACTGCCCGGGGGTCGCATCGCCGCGCAAGGGTAGCGCAGTCACGGTGCCGCCGCCCTCCGCCGCCACATGGCCGCCAAGGCCGCTCTTTTTCATGTGGATCTTTCCATTCGAAAGGACTACGGATGCCGACACGAGAACACTCAGCACAAAGTATCTTTGCTATAAGATAGTTCTACGTTCTTGCTTCCCCGCGGTCAATAGCTCGCCCAAAGTCGCCGGACCGATTCTTTTCGACGCTTACCGAACCTGAGCACCACGCTCCCCGAAGAGCAGCAGGTCACAGCCAGAGTTGCCACCCAAGCGCCGCCATCGCGCATGACGGCACTACCCGGGAAACCCAGGCACACGGCTGATCTCCCACACACGCGCTGCCGAGGGCGCTCATCTGGGATTCGAGCCCCTACGCAGACTCCCCACCGAGCGACTTTGCGGCATTCTCCGATGCGGCAGCCTGTAAAGATCCCTCGAGAACCATCAGGAGATCGGCGAGCTGCTCACGCTGACCACCACCCAGTCCACCCTGCATCCGCGCCAGCTCCGCGAAGTGCGCGTCCGAGACCGCGTCGACAAGTTCTCGGCCCGCCTCGGTGAGCGTCACATACACCACGCGTGAGTCGATGTCATCGCGCTCACGCAGCACCAGGCCGGCATCCTCGAGCCGGTTCACCCGCATCGTCAGGCCACCGGTGGTGATCAACGTCTGCTTCGCCAGTTCCCCCGCGGTGCGCCGAAACGTCGGTTCCGCACGCCGAAGGCACGCGAGAACATCGAACCCCGCCTCGTTCGTACCGAAGCTTTCGAACAGCTCGTTGATCTGAGACCGGTACAGCAAGAAACTGCGATGCAGCCGTCCGAAAATCTCGAGCGCCGACACGTCAAGCTCAGGACGCGTCCGTGCCCATTGCCGGATGATCTCGCCGACCCCATCTACCCGATCCGATTCGGCCACTTCACACTCCAGATTCGATAGGGGCACGGTGCCGCCGATCAGCCTCACCTACCGGCGACCGACCTTCCCGACAACTTCCGACTTATCTTTGCGCAAAACTATTGTACGATCCTCGCCAACACCCGCGAGGTTTCTCCGGTCCCACAACCGTGATCAGAAAAGAAGTGCGAGGCACACTCGTGAACTCCGTCCTCCGCGACATCCACACCGAATGGGAACAAGACCGCGCCGTCGCGGTCGCCACCGTCATCGCCACCCACGGGTCGTCCCCGCGCGACCCCGGCGCCATGCTCGCCGTCCATCAGGACGGAACCGTGGTGGGCAGCATCTCCGGCGGCTGCGTCGAGGGAGCCCTGTACGAGACCGCCCTCGACGTCCTCGCCTCCGGCCACCCCCGAATCGAGCACTACGGACCCACCGGCGACATCGTCGAACCCGGACTGACCTGCGGCGGATCGCTCACCGTACTCATCGAACGAGTAGACCGCGAGACAATGCCACAACTCGCCGACCTCATCGAACGAACACTCCGCGACGAAACCGTCATCCTCGAGACGATCCTCGCCGGACCGGGAGCAGGTACCCACCGCATCGCCAACGAACTCGACGACGCCACCGGCCTGACCCCCACCGGAACGCTGTTACGCCGCTTCCAGTCCCGGCCACGGATGGTGATCGTGGGTTCGACCGACTTCGCCGCCGAGACCGGACTACTCGGCGGCAGAATGGGCTACCGGGTCACCATTTGCGATGCCCGCCCGGTGTTCACCACACCGCAGCGGTTTCCCGACGTCGACGAAGTCGTATGCGAATGGCCGTCGGACTGGATCGCACGCGAACGCAACCACAACCGATTCGATTCCCGCACAGTCGTTATCGTTCTCACCCACGACCCCAAGATCGACATCCCCGTCCTCCTAGAATGCCTCGACGAAACCAAATGGGCAGAACCCCTCGCCTATATCGGCGCCATGGGATCAATGACCGCCGACACCAACCGACGACGAGAACTCACCGCAGCCGGCCTCCGCCCCGAACACCTCGCCGCACTGTCCAGCCCGATCGGCCTCGATATCGGCAACCGCGGGCCGGTGGAGACCGCCGTCTCGATCTTCGCCGAAATGATCGACAGGCGCTCCGCCTCGCACGCTAGCCCAAGAAGTGACCGCTCAACACGCCAGAGAGCTGTCCGCGTTCCAGATACGAACCTGACCGCAACCCAGCGTCGGCACCGCGAGAGCTAAGCAGCTGTACCACGCTTTCGCGCCGACGTTCCCACCTCACCTGGCTGACACCCCTGGCCAAGGCTGTAGACGTCCTGGATGACAGACCGCCCGGTCTGTGTTCTATAGTTCGGCGGTCCGCGGCATCGGGCCGACCGGTTCTGTGGGGAGTGGGGTTGTGGCGCGAAATTCCCGACCGATTCCCGATGCGCTTCCCCCGATGTCGTTCGAGCGGACGGTGCCGCGCAGGTATGTGCATCGCCAGTCCGTCTCCGAGGTCTTCCTCACCGACTGCGTTCCGCTGCCGGGCCCGGATCGGTTCGTCGTCGCCGCGCAGTGGCCCCGCCTGCACGGCTTCTACCGGGCCCGGGGCGGGTGCTACGACACCCTGCTGTTGGCGGAGACGCTCCGGCAGACCGCGATCTACCTGGGACATACGCGCTACCGTGTCCCGCTGCCCGACCGGTTCGTCATGCAGCACCTGCAGGTTTCCGCGGTGCCGGACGCGCTCGAGGTGGGGGATGCGGCTGCCGACGTGATCGTCGAGGTCGCCGTGTCCGGGCACGCCTACCGCGGCGCGTTCCGGGTGGACCTGCGGTTCCGGATCGGCGGGCAGGAGGTCGGCACCGCGACCGGTGACGCGGCCGTGTTCCCGCCGGCCGCGTACTCACACGCCCGGTGGGGTGAGCGCGGACCACGGCCGGTCGGGGCGCCCTGGTTCCCCGACCCCGTCCGGCCCGGGCTGGTCGGTCATCTCCACGACGCGCACGTGGTCCTGGGCCCGCAGGTCGCGGACAACGAGTGGGAGTTGCGGGTCGACGCCGCGCACCCCGTCCTGTTCGACCATCCGTGCGATCACGTTCCGGGGATGCTGATCCTCGAGGCGCTGCGGCAGGGTGCCTGCGCCCGGCTCGGCCTGCCCGGCGCGCGCGTCGAATCGCTCGACGCCATCTTCCACCGGTTCGCCGAACTCGACGAGCGGGCGACGATCCGGCTGGACGTGTCCGACGACGACGCGTTGTCGGTCCGGGGATCGATACGGCAGGGCGGCGTGGCGGTCGTCCGGGGAACCGCGGCGCTGGCCACCTCCGTCCCTACCGTGGTGAACGCGTGTCCGCGGGTCTAATCGGCGTCGACCGGCGTCCAGCGCGCCCGACGGATCCGCGCGATGTCCTGATGCCGGGCCGTCGGCACGACTCCGGGGAGCAGGAACCCCCACATGTCGTCGACGCGCTGCTCGAGGTCCGTGCGCTGCGTCAGCACCTGAGAGACGGTCTGTACACCGGTGAAGGCGCCGATGACGAACCGCGCGAACCTCGGCGGGTCGATGTCCGCGAGGAGGTCGCCCTCCTCGACGGCCCGCCTCGCGAGCATCTCGCAGCTGTTGATCCAGTCGAGATAGGGGTCGGCGGGTCCCTGGTCGTCGGCGCTGAGCTCGAGCGTGATCCGGATACCCGCTCGCACCACGGGATCGTGAATGATCTGCCGGGCCATCTCGTGGCAGAGCATCACAACATCTCCGCCGCCCCGCGGACGATCTGCTGTCGGGTCGCCGCAGCACGCGCCTGCTGAACCACGTTCACACCTTTCCCTGCCGCACGAGAGAAGAACGATGACGATGAAAGCACGGAACACGCGCCCAGTGCCCGGAGAGACGGTACCAGCGTCGACCGCAACGGAGAACGGCCGAACACCGTCCACGCCCCTTCGTGTCGCGGTCGTGGGCGCGACAGGTTTCATCGGATCCGCCGTTCTGACGGCGTTGGCGTCGGCCGGGATCCGCTGCATCGGCGTCGCCCGCGGCCCGCTGCGCTCGGACCTTCCGGGCGTCACGTCCGCGCGGGCGGATCTGACCGATCCGGTGCGCCTCGCAGCTGCGCTCGCCGGCGCCGACGTCGTGATCCATGCCGCCTCCTACACAGGTGACGACGCGGCGCAGTGTGTCACCGTCAACGTCGACGGCACCGAGAACCTCCTCGCCGCCGCGGCCGGAAACGGAATCGGCCAGGTGATCTATGTCAGCACCATCGGCGTCTACGGGTTCGGGCCGCACAGCGGATTCGGTGAGTACGAGGCCGTGCCCGCACCCGTCTCGGCGTTGAGCGCGAGCAGGCTGACAGCCGAACAGCGGGTCCTCGCACAGGGCGGCTGCGTCGTCCGGCCCGGGTTCGTCCACGGCCCCGGCGACCGCTGGTTCGTCCCCGGACTGATCCGGATCCTCGGGACGCTGGGAGCCTGGATCGACGAGGGACGATCCCGGGTCTCGATCATCGAGGTGAACGACCTCGCCCGGCTCCTCGCCGACCTCGCCGTGCGGACGCCCGCGCAGCCGGGCGCCGTGTTCCACGCCTGCCACACCGACCCGGTGACCGTCCGTCAACTCGGGCAGGCACTCGCCGACTCGGGCCGGCTTCGGTTACCGGCCACCAGCCTCACCTTCGACCAAGCCCTGGCTGCCGGAACGCGGCACGGCCTGACCGAACGCCACCTCGACCTCATCGGCCGCGACCACTGGTACGACCCGAGCCGCATTCGGTCCGCGACAGGTGTGGCCCTCGACCGCGGCGCCCTGGACCGTTTCCGTCCCGACCGTAGCCACTACCGCCCGGCCCGGGAGACCACCAGTTCGGTCGAGCTCACCACCAGATCGGGTTGTGAGAACTGAATGTAGTGGTCACTACCGGTCGCGAAGGTGTGGGGCGTCGCCGGTGCCAACGCGACGAGGTCGTCCTGCGCCGTCTCATACACCCGGTTCACGTCCTCGGCGGCGAGCCCGGGCAGCGACTGGAGGCCCGCGAACGATTCGGTCTTCGTCAACACCGCCAGCGGCATCGCAGGCAGCGGGGGCGCGGCCAAAACCTGCGCGACACTGGCGTCCAGGTCGACGCGCTCGGACTCGGGGCTCTGCATGGACGGTATGGGCAGCTGATCGATCGGGGGATTCAACAGTTCGTCGCGGTAGCCGGCCCACTGGGGACCGAACAACGCGGGAAGGGTGGGGCTGAACGCGTCGACGAACACGACCCCGCGCACCTGATCGGGATGGGTCTGCGCGTAGAGGCGAACGATCAGTCCGCCCAGGGAATGCCCGACCAGGATGTACGGCCCGGGCACCTCGCCTGTGCTCAGCACCGCCGACAGTTCCGCGACGAGGTCCTCGGCCGTGCGCGGCTGCGGGACCGGCGAACTGCGGTCGGTCAGCGGTGTTCCCTCGATGTAGCGCACGGTGCCCGGCCGGTCGTACGCGCACACCCGATGCGAGGCGGCGAGGCCCTCGAACACCGGCGGCCCCGTCGCCGGACCGATCAAGGTCAGCAGGTCGGGTTCCGTCCACACATCGGAGGAATCGTGATACCCCGAGACCAGGACCACGGTCGGGTCGCCCTCGAGACTCTCGCCGCTGCACGTCAGATACACACTGCGGCCCCCACCGATATCCACCGGGCTGGCAACGTCTTGCGCGGCAACGTCATCGGAATCCGACGAACAGGACGAGACGACCACCATCAGCGCGACGAGCACCCCCACCCACGGCCGCCGAGATCTCCGCACCACCGATCACCTCATCCTGAGCCGGGACTCCTCACGCTCCTCCTGCGCTCAGCCGGGGTCAAGACTCGCCGCCGCGCTCGAGTTCGAGTCCGTGACCCGCGGCGCGGTCGTGCTGTCCGGCAACCGAACGCTCCGTCTTCGTCCGCCGCCCGCGAACGAGGTGTATACCCAGATTGAGGATGATGTCCCCCACCTGACGGAGTGTCGAGATGGCCCTTCTCGCCGAGATCATCGTGGACACCGAAGGCGACAGCCGGGTAGTGGTGCTGTATCCGGTGATGTGGCTGTTCATCGCGGTCCTGGTCACGTTCGTCGTCACCCGGATCATCACCCGCCGAATCCGCGCGAAAACGGGAGAGGAGGACGACGCGGTGGAGCCGGAGGGCGGTCTGATCGGCGACATCACCGTCGGCGGTGTGCACGTCCACCACCAGGTTCTCGGGATTCTCCTCATGACCCTCGCCGGGGTCGCACTCATCGCCACCACTCCGGAGGGCACGGCGCTCAACATTTTCGCGGCGGCGTTCGGGGTCGGCCTCGCGCTCACCTTCGACGAGTTCGCGCTGTGGGTGCACCTCGACGACGTGTACTGGAGCACTGCCGGCAGAAAGTCGGTGGACGCGATCTTCTGCGCGCTGATGATCACGGGTCTGATGATCGGAGGCGCCGAACTCGTCACCGGACGGATCGGCACCACCGAATGGTGGGTGTCGATCGGCTACCTGTTCGTCACGCTCGGCATCTCGGTGATCTGCCTACTGAAGGGCAAGTTCGTCACGGGGATCGTGGGGGTCGTGTTCCAGCCGGTCGCGATCGTCGGCTCCTGGTGGGCGGTGCGCCGCTACGCAACAAGGCCGCGGCGGATGGAACGCTCCGAAGCACGTTTCGACGAGCGTTACCACGCGCGCTGGAACCGGGCACGCGACTTCGTCGCCGGGCCGCCGGACCCCCATCACGCCGGGACGCAGGGCTAGTCTTCGTCGGCCGTCCGCGAGCGTCCCATCATCTCCAGCCCCGCCATCGCCTTCTCCGCACCCGCCTCGTCCACCTTCTCCATGGCGAAACCCATGTGGATGACGATCCAGTCGCCCGGCTCGAGGCGGACGTCCTCGGGCAGCATGCCGACGTTCACCTTGCGCTGTTCGCCGACGACGTCGACGAGCGCGAGCTGGTTGCCGTAGCCCTCCAGCATGCGCACCACCTGACCGGGAATACCGAGACACACGATTCAGCCCTCCGTCCCGTCCGGTAGCACCGTTGCCGCGGAGCCGGACTCCAGCAGTTGTTGCACGATCTCGAACACCGCGTCGACGGCCGGTCCGACGGCGGCCTCGACCCGCGGCGACAGTCCGATCCCCTCGTCGGTGTTCGCCACCTGGCAGCCGAGCACCACCGTGCGCGGCGGGGTTCCGCCGAGGGCGCGCAGACTCGCGAACACCGCTCCCGGGTCCATGCTGTGCGCGTCGAGCGGTGCCACCGGCCCCGGGTCGGGACCGACCTCGAACGCTCTCAGAGTGCCGGGCTCACCGCGATCCGGAACGGCATCCACCAGCAGAAGCGCACCCCACCCGTCGAGCAGCTCGTACGCGAGATGCGTTCCGCGGATACCGAAATCGACAGCACGTACACCCGGCGGCACCGACCTCGCCGCGACACCACGCAGCACTTCGGGTCCGAAACCGTCGTCACCGAAGAAGATGTTGCCCACACCGGCAACCAGCACCCGCCTGTTCACCGTCACGTGCAGCTCACATCTGTCGAATACGCAGATATCGCCTGATGTCGGGAATCGCGATGACGGCGACCGCAACGCCTGCGACGGCAACCAACGCCAGCACCGCAGTGGTCATCTCTCCGAGGATCTTCATGACTGTTCATCCTTTCCGGTGTCTGCCGATACGGGCTCCACCTCGTCCGGGGCGAAGTACAGATACCGTCCGTACCACTCGTGCAATTCCGAAGCAGGGTCGTCGATCATGACGACGCCGACGTGTGTGCCGCCGTCCACGTCGGCGTGCACGGTCACCACGCGCGCGAGTTGTCCGGCGAAGAACAGGTCCTGGGCGTCGGCTCGGCGCGACGGGTGGATCCGCACCACGGTGCCCTTTGCCACCCGGACGCCGTTCACGATGACGCCGTCGACGTCGGGTCGCACGGCGGTGTCGGCGTCCGGATCCCACCACGGCACGTCGTCGGTCAATTCCGGGACGAGACCCATGTCTGGGAGGCCCGGATCCGGCAGGTGCGGGTCGGGGAGGCGCGGGTCTCGGAGGACGCCGTGCATCTGCGCGAGTGTGGTCGGCGACATCTGCTCGCAGCGGTCGATGATCTGCGCGGCCAGCGGGTCGGTGGCGCGGGCCTGCCGCTTCTCCTCCTCGGTGAGGGTCATGACCCGGAGGGTGAGGATCTCGTCGATCTCGGTGGCGTCGAACAGGGCACCGTCGCTCTGCTCGGCGATTTCGGGGTGGTCGTACAGGATGATCGGCGACACCAGCACGAGGTCCGTCTCCCCCGGCAGGCCGGCGAGCACGGGGTAGCACCGCTCCTGCGCACACATGCCCGCGGCGTGCTCCGCCCCGGCCGGGGGTTCGAGGAGTGAGACGAATTCGCTGTTCTCGGCCGCCAGGATCAGGTGGGCTCCGATCAGGGACTGCCGGATCGCCGAGTCCTTGTCCCAGCCGGCGACGTCCGGCGCGGTGGTGACGTTGTCGACCGACACCTGCAGCCGGTTCAGCCCGTCGACGCTCTCGCACGCCACCGTCACGACCGCGTGGGCGGGCCACCGGGTGCGGACGGCGCGGCCGACGAGCGAGCCGTCCTCGCCGCGAAGTTCCTCGATTTCCGTGCCGCCGTCGATCCGGACGTCGAGGCGGCGTTCGCCCGTCCAATCCCTGGGGCACTGGGGACCGAGATCGAATTCGCGCTCCACCGCCTCGTCCCAGCTGAGCCAGCTCGTTTCCGCGACGGTGAGTTCGTCGACGGGCACGAAGTCCGGCGATCCGTCGACCGCGCGTTCGATGCTGCGCACCTGCAGCTGCAGGAATCGCACGGTGACGTTCACCCCCGCACGGTCACCGGGCCGCATCAGCGTCTGACAGGACATCCGCGAGTCCTCACCGACCCCCGACTCCGCCGCCCCCGGCGGGCCGAGCACCCCGAACTGCCACCGCGACTGATTCTTCGACGAGCTCGCACGGTAGGGGTACAGGAGGTAACCCTCGTAGAGCACCGCGTCGGCCACGGCACGTACTCGCTGCAGGGACGCCGGGGAGATCATGCGATCACCTCCCCGGCTCCCTGCAGCAGGTCTGCGATGGCGACGTCCAGGCCGATCAGCCCGTGTGCCGCCTTGTACCGCGCCAGCGCGGCGAGGGTGTCGTGGTCGAGGCGCACCCACCCCGTGTTCGGGTAGTGCGCCTGGACGAGTTCGCGCCACACCGCGACCGGCAGATCGAACGTCGATTCCCGGTCCCACGGGATCCGCTCCACCCCGAATCCCGCGACGCCCCGAGTGAACACCGTTCCGCTGAACAGGAACACCAGCGGAACCGTCGACCCGGTCTCGTCCAGGGCGTGCAGGTACTTCGAGGCCGTCACCTCGAAGTCGTACGTACACGGCAGCGGCAACTCGAGCACGCTCGACTCCGTGAACCCCTGGGCCACCGTGCTGGTCTGCATCCACTGGAAGGGTTTGAGCGTCGACGTCCACCGCTCGCGGGGGCCGAACAGGTCGAGGAGCCCCTCCCCTTCACCGTCCGTGTACCGGCGGCGCTGGGGGTCGATGCGCACCTGGCACCGGACGGCCATCGCGTGCACCACGGCACCCGTCGACTCCGTCACCGCCACGCGCGCAGTAAGATTCGGCGCAACCGCGAACGGCTCCGGGAACACGTCCTCCACGTGGAACGCCAACTCGGTCACGTCGGCTCCTTCGCGACGCGACTACGCGCACGCACCGTCTCGAAGAACGTGTCGATGACCCGGCGCGCGTCCTGGCCGCCGTCGAATCCCCGCCACACCTGCCGCAATTCACCCACGAGCTGGTAGCAGGCGTCGATGGGGACCAGATAGCACTCGGGCTCGCCCTCACCGTGCTCCGGGACCCGCAGCAGCAGCGCTTCGGTGTCGGCGGCGAGCTGTCCGAGTGCCGGGTTGGCGGCGAGCACCCCGTCCCAGGCGTCGAGCGGAAGCTCCGATTCGGTGGCCCCGGCCGGTCCGGGATAGAACGCGACGGTCTTGGCCAGCAACGAGTTCCGGAACACGAATGCGAGCCCGACGGGGATCTCCAATTCGTCCCAGCGTCCCGGTGCGAGTTCGAAACGGGGAAACGACAGATAGCGTTCCGGGACGGCCCGGAAGCGCAGTTCGGCGGTCTCGTCGGTGAACAGCAGATAGCACCCGCGGCACACGCACATGAGCTGCCGGTCCTGCACGTTCACCACATGCTGGTGCGCGGCGGCGATCGGTTCGGCGCACATGTCGCACCGTTCCCCGACCACCGGTTTCGGCCGCTCGGACGCGATGCGCTGCAGAATCCGCAGCCCGTTGCCCGACGTGCTCATCACGCCACCTCCGCGGCGGGCACCGCGACGGAGACGACGCCCTCACAGGGTGGCGCCGGCCAGGGAATTGGTGCAGGCCGCGCACCGGTCCCGGTAGGCGAACAGCTGCTCCCCGATCCGGCACACCAGGATCGGCAGCCCGGCCACGGAGAACCCGGCGACCTCGCCCGACGTCAGCTCCTCGAGTTCGGGCACCGACACCCACGTCCCGGAGGCGCTCGATCCGTCCGATCCGTCCGAATGCACATGGGAGAACAGCGATTCCGCGGCGATCAGCCCGGATCCGGCGACGGGTGTCGCACCCACCACCTCGATGTCCACGGTTTCCGGGGCCGCGGCGAGGACCGCGTCCTTGACGGCGAGTTCCAACGTCACCGCCGACGACGGGCAACTCTGACAACTCCCGGTCAGCCGCAGCCGCACCACCCCGTCCACCACGCCGAGCAGTTCCACGTCACCGCCGTGGGAACCCAGGTAGGGGCGGACACTGTCGAGCGCGGTGGCCACCCGCGTCTCGACGCCGTGCGGATGAAGCCCGTTGACCAGCAGCAGGCTGGCCACGAGTTCGTCGGCGGCCAGCCTGTCGACGAGGTCGTCGTCGCGGTCGCCGATGATCTCGAGGACCCGCTGCAAACCGGCCCCGTACAGCTCGACGACCTCCCGGACCAGTTGCTCCGCGCGCTCGCGTGCCACCGACCCGCCTGTCGAACTCGCGTCCAACAGACTGTCGATTCGCTCGCCGGCTGTGCGCCACCGATCGGGGGCTTCCTCTACTGCGTCACTCCCCCACGTCTCCGATCCAGCACTTTCCATGCGTCCCTCGTCACTCGCCGGTCACGGACTGGGTAGGCGAATGCAGCTTCTCCAGTGTCTTTCCCTCACCGAGGTACATGTGCACGCCACACGGCAGGCAGGGATCGAAACTGCGGACGGTCCGCATGATGTCGATGCCCTTGAAGTGCTCCCGGTCGTTCTCCTCGAAGATCGGCTGCCCTTGCACCGCGTCCTCGTACGGCCCCGGTGTCCCGAAGCTGTCACGCGGGTTCGCGTTCCACGGTGTCGGCGGGTACGGGTGGTAGTTCGCGATCTTGCCGTCGCGAATCACCATGTGGTGCGACAGGACTCCGCGCACCGCCTCCGTGAAGCCGCAGCCGATGCCCTCGTCGGGGACCTCGAACTTTTCCCACGTCTTCGTGTGCCCGGCCCGGATCTCGGCGAGCGCCTTCTCCGCGAAGTGCAGTGCACACGCCGCCGCGTACGCCTGGAAGTAGGTCCGCGCGCGGTCCCGCTCGATCGTGTTGCTGCCGTACTGCGGGATCTTCCATTCCAGCTCGACCGGACCCTTCAGGGCGGTCTTCGGCAGGTTGATCTTCACGCTGTGCCCGGTCGACTGCACGTACCCGATGTCGACGAGCCCTGCGAGGGCGGTGCTCCACAGCCGCGCCAACGGCCCGCCGCCGGTGTCCAGCGCGAGATGGTCGGTGCCGTCGAACCACCGCGGCGACATCACCCAGCTGTACTTGTCCTCCATGTCACGCTTCTGCGGGTGCGGGTTGGTGTGCTGGTTCCAGGGATGCCGGCGGTCGACCGGGTTTCCGAGCGGATCGTTCTTCACGAACATTTCCTGATCGGTCCAGTCGTCGTAATACGAACTGCCCAAAAGGATTCGGATACCGAGGTTGATGTCGACGAGCGACGTCGTCACCAGTTTGCCGTCCACGATGATACCCGGTGTCACGAACATGGCCCGACCCCACTTCTCCATGTCCTTGTAGGAGAAGTTGCACACCGCCGGATCCTGGAACGACCCCCAGCAACCGAGGAGGGTGCGGCGCAGGCCGACCTTCTCGTACCCGGGCATCGCCTCGTAGAAGAAGTCGAACAGATCGTCGTGCATGGGCACGACCTTCTTCATGAACTCCACGTACCGCATCAGACGCGTCGTGTAGTCGGTCATCAGCTGGATCGTCGCCACCGTGCCGACACCACCCGGATAGAGGGTGGACGGGTGCACGTGCCGACCTTCCATGAGACAGAACATCTCTCGCGTCCACCGGCTGACCTGCAACGCCTCCCGGTAGAATTCACCGGTGAACGGATTGAGCGAGCGCATGATGTCGGCGATGGTCTTGTAGCCGTGCTCACCCGCGTGCGGCGCCTCGGTCTTCTCCGCCTGCGCCAGCACCCCGGGATTGGTCTCGGAGACCATCTTCTCGCAGAAGTCCACGCCGACGAGGTTCTCCTGAAAGATGTTGTGGTCGAACATGTATTCGGCGGCCTCGCCGAGGTTGACGATCCACTCGCCGATGTGTGGGGGCTGCACACCGTAGGCCATGTTCTGCGTGTAGCACGAACACGTGGCATGGTTGTCACCACAGATACCGCAGATACGGCTCGTGATGAAATGGGCGTCGCGGGGATCCTTACCCTTCATGAAGATCGAATAACCGCGGAAGATCGACGAGGTGCTGTGGCACTCCACGACTTCCTTCTGTTTGAAGTCGATCTTCGTGTAGATACCCAGGCTGCCCACGATGCGCGTGATCGGATCCCACGCCATCTCGACCAGGCCGTCGGATTCCGACTTGTGCGAAGGTTCCGGAATGATCGTTGTCATCGACGTACCTCTCAATGTTCGAGGTCGGCGGACGCCCGCCGGAACCTCGAGCGGGACTACCAGGTGCGAGTGGCGCCCGTGGTCAGTTTCGTACCGCGACTGCGCCAGTGCGGTTCCTGGTCCAAGGTGTGCTTGGTGATCTTGCGCAGGCTCCGGATGGCCGACCCGTAGAGCCCGGATGCGGCCGTGGACAGCCTGCCGCCCGGCGGTTCGTCCATGAACGGCATGAACTTGTCCGGGAAGCCCGGCATCGTGCACCCGATGCAGATACCGCCCACATTCGGGCAACCACCGACACCGTTGATCCAGCCCCGCTTCGGGACGTTGCACTTGACGACGGGACCCCAGCACCCCAGCTTCACGATGCATTTCGGCGAACCGTACTCGGTCGCAAAATCACCCTGCTCGTAGTAGCCGGCGCGATCGCAGCCCTCGTGCACCGTGGCCCCGAACAACCACTGCGGACGCAATGCGTCGTCGAGCGGAATCATCGGCGCCTGATCGGTAGCCATGTAAAGGAGGTACGTCAACGTCTCCGACAGATTGTCCGGCTGGATCGGGCACCCGGGTACGCAGACGATCGGGATGCCGGCCTTCGACTTCCAGTCCCAGCCGAGATAATCGGGAACACCCATCGCACCAGTCGGATTACCGGCCATCGCATGGATGCCGCCGTACGTGGCACACGTCCCCGCCGCGACGATCGCCGTCGCCTTCGGAGCGAGACGATCGAGCCATTCGCTCGTCGTCACCGGCTGGCCCGTCTCGGGATTGTTGCCGAAACCACACCAGTAACCCTCGTCGTGAAGTTGCTCGTTGGGGATCGAGCCCTCCACTACCAGGACGAAGGGTTCGAGCTCGCCGCGGTCCGCCTTCCAGAACCACTCCATGAAGTCGTCGGCGCCGCCCTCCGGGCCGTTCTCGAAGTCGATCAGCGGCCAGTGCACGGCCACTTTGGGTAGGCCCGGCAGGGCCCCCAGGGCAATCTCCTCGACGCTGGGCTGCGTCGCCGCCGTCAAGGCCACCGAATCGCCGTCGCAACTGAGTCCCGCATTGATCCACAGCACGTGAATCAGGGTGTCCTCGGCGTTGATTGCTTCCTGTGTCGGCATAGCAGGTCGCTTTCCGGAGTGAACACAACTCCTGTCGCCACCGGAGTCGACCGTCGGCCCACCTGCGTGGCGCTGATATTTATTTAGCTCCGCCGCCGAGCGGATGTCAACGGTGCCCGGCGCGTCGCGACGTGCGCGGCAAGCAGGCCGTGTATAGGCCTCATTGCGTAACAGGTCCGCCTTGTTCACGATCACCAGGTTCGCCGCCGCGAACATGTGCGGATACTTGAGCGGCTTGTCCGTCCCCTCGGTCACCGAGATCACCACCACCCTGCTCTTCTCACCGAGGTCGAACAGTGCGGGACAGACCAGATTGCCCACGTTCTCGATGAACAGCAGCGAGTTCGGTTCGGGGTCGAGGGCGGTCAGCGCGTCCCGCATCATCTCCGCGTCGAGGTGACAACCGGCACCCGTGTTCACCTGCACCACAGCACAACCCGTCGCCTTGATGCGATTCGCGTCGAGCATCGTCTCCTGGTCGCCTTCGACCACCGAAACCCGGCGCTGCCCGCCGATGTCGGCGATCGTCCGCTCGAGCAGCGTCGTCTTCCCCGAACCCGGCGAGCTCATCACATTGAGCGCGAGCACCCCGCGTCCGGCCAGCCAGCCCCGGTTGCGTTCCGCCGTGAGGTCGTTCTTCGCCAGCACCTTCTGCTCGAGCGTGACCGTCTCGGTGGTGTGCTGGTGCTCGTGCGGATGTTCGTGGGTGTGCTCGTGTTCGTGGTCCTGGGTGTGCGGATGGTCGTGGGTGTGGTCGTGGTCGTGGTCGTGCGGGTGCTCGTGGGGCACCGTGATCCTGGTCCCGGTCTCGTCTCCGCATCCACAGGTGGCACACATAGCGTCAACTCACTTCCATCGAGAGGATTCGTAGTTCCCGCCCCGACGTGACCTCCACGTCCGCACTTCCGCACGGGCACAGCAACACCAGGTCGGTGAGCGCGAAGTCGTCGCCGCACTCTCGGCAGTGCGCGCCGCCCGGGGTGTGGTCGATGTCGAGGCGGGCTCCGTGCGCAACGGTCCCTTCGGTGACCAGCTCGAAACAGAACTGCATCGAATCAGCGACCACGGCTGTCAACGCACCCACCTGCACGCGCACACTGTGGACCGTCCGTCCCGCGGCGGTTTCGCAGACGGCGTCGACGACGCTCTGGGTGATTGCCAACTCGTGCATCACGGCCCCGTTCAGGACTCGTCACCTGTCGATTCGAGCGTAGCGCTTCGCGCCCTGTGAGTACTTGTTAACCGCGGGCGGTTAACAAGTACTCACAGGCGTTCGATGATGGTGGCGTTGGCGGTGCCGCCGCCCTCGCAGATGGTCTGCAGACCGTAGCGGCCGCCGGTGCGCTCGAGTTCGTTGAGGAGCGTCGCCATCAACTTGGTGCCGGTCGCGCCGAGCGGGTGGCCGAGAGCGATGGCGCCGCCGTTGACGTTGACCTTCGCCGGGTCGGCCCCGATCTCCTTGATCCACGCGAGGACCACCGGCGCGAATGCCTCGTTGATCTCGACCAGGTCGATGTCGTCGATGCTGAGACCCGTCTTCTCCAGCGCGTAGCGCGTGGCCGGGATCGGGGCGCTGAGCATGAAGATGGGGTCGGCGCCTCGGGCGCTGAGGTGATGGATGCGCGCGCGGGGCGTCAGTCCGTACCTCTCGACCGCTTCCGGTGAGGCCAGCAGCACCGCGCTCGCGCCGTCGGAGATCTGGCTCGCGACCGCCGCAGTCAGACGCCCACCCTCGGTGAGGGTCTTCAGTGCGGCCATCTTCTCGAGGCTGGTCTCGCGGGGACCCTCGTCCGTCGTCACGTCACCGAACGGGACGATCTCGCGGTCGAAGCGCCCCTCAGCGATGGCCGTCCTCGCCCGCTCGTGGCTCTGCAGGGCCCAGCGTTCGAGTTCCTCGCGGCTGATGTCCCACTTGTCCGCGATCAGTTCGGCGCCGTTGAACTGCGACACCTCCTGGTCGCCGTAGCGTTCCGTCCAGCCCGTCGATCCGCCGAACGGGGTGTCGAA
>SEEV01000042.1 GCA_004211695.1 Rhodococcus sp. (in: high G+C Gram-positive bacteria) | reverse complement strand
GGCTACCGCGTCACCCTCGAACCCGCAGCCTAACCACACCCGCACCCCTACAAGCCAATCCGGCTCCGCTCCCGCCGGATGCTGACGCCTGCCCACTCACCAATTCATTTTCCGGTCAGAAGATGAGGCATCAGTCCGTCGAGCTCTGGCACAACCCGACCGTGCAGCAGAAGGTGAGCGAGGCGACGGAAACCGTGAAGGGCAAGGCGCCGCAGGTGCAGCACAAGGTCGGCGAGCTGGCGAAGAAGGTTACCCACCACGACACCGACTCGAGCACGACCAGCGCGCCCACCAACGGAGCGTCCCTGGATGACGCTGCCGCCCCCACCACTCCGACGGCGACGGAACCGACGACCGTTTCTCCGCCGACGGGTGGCAAGCACACACCCGGTCCGAGCTGACTGTCACGACGGTGCGGTCAGCTTTCGTTGGCGGTTGGCCGCCCGCCGGATCTGGAGGATCCTCATCCCGCCGACGAGCGCCATGATCACTGCACCGGCGATGGCGGCGAACAGCAATGTAACGCCCAGCGGGACGGTGAACTCCCAGGCGAACAATTCCAGCGTGACGCTGTCGAGGTTCTGCAGGATGAACACCAGAAGCACGAGCAGAACGACGAGTCCGACGACTAGTCCCGACCACGTCGCTCCTGTACGAGTGTGCTTGATCCCCTTGCCCCTCGCGACATCCGGGTGCATACCCGGATGCGCGGCGTCCGACGCAGCAGTGCCAGGAGCGGGGACCGCACCGCCTGATAAACGATCGGGTGGGCCGGCGGTCGCGGGATCTTCCGATGATGTCGACATACGCACCGTTTACCCGGGGCGAAACACGACGAACCTGTTCTGCAGCCTCGCTGACAGACAGGCGCTCGGTTGAAAACGGGCCGGCGCGGGGTACTCGGCAGCCAGGTGCAGTGGCGTTCCGGAACGCCAGATGCGCTCAGGCCGCACCGGTTCAGACCCGAGAGCCGGTGCCGCCGCGCGTATTGCGGTTCCATAGCCCGCCCTCGAATTGCTCGGCGACGACGCGTGCGGAAAGCCGAATCAGCTGGAGGCGAGAAGCGCCACCACAGACCCGGCGGCGACCAGACCGACTGCCTGCGTCGGAATCAGGCGTTCCCCGAGCACGGTGATGCCGAACAGCACCGGCACGACAGGGTAAAGGGAGGACAGCACCACGGCGACCGAGGCGAGTTGCTCTCTTGTAGCGAGCAGATATGCGATGAGCGCAGGGGCCGCTGCCGCACCCGTCGCGGCTGCGGCCAGCACGGTGAGGGGTGGCTGCCGGAGGCGCCGGTGCAGCGTTTTCAGCCGCGGCGGGATGGTGTGAGGATCGCGGCGACCCGTCCGGCGGCCACGGGCTAGAATCCGGACTCCGGACCCGCCTGCGCCAGCAAAACATATGGCACCGCAATGCCGACCCCCGCGACCAGGCCGTCGACGCCGGCCGCCGACGGCATGGTTCCGGCACGGTCGCTGCTGCGCGAGACCAGTGTACTGCTGGTCCTCGAGCGCCCGCGCCCAGTCGTCGCCGGCACCGAGCAGGTCCTGGGCGGTCTCGGTTGCGCGGAGGGTCACCGCCGCGGCATCGACCCCAGGCAGTGCCGCGACACAGTTGCGGCACACCGACCGCGCCCACAGCCCCTGCCCCGGACTCCCGGCAGCGTCCGCGACGGCATGCCACAGCGACCGCCGTCGATCCTCCACGACCACATCCTCTACACCGAACCCGCGTCTAGTTCTCACCCTACGAGCCCGGTGACGCGCCGGGGACGATACGGCCACGGGCGAGGGGGCTCCCCGGGACGCGGGCACCGGACGGTATGTAGTGGTCCGATTCGTCCCGGCGGGTTTTCAATCGGAGGTGGGCCGGCCGGGCGAGGGTTCGGGGGTGTGGAAGATCTGCTTCTCACCGCGGGCGTGTTCCATGCGGTCCTCGAATTCGCGCTCCTCGTCGTCGAGGTGTTCGTCGGTGGTCGGCGGTGTGGGGTCCCGGGGGCACCCAGGCCAGGGTCCGCGGCGTCGATCTCGTCGGGACGCACGTGTGTGATCGGCAGGAACGGTTCGCTCATGGACATGTATGTCATCCTGCCGCAGCAGCAGACGATGGCCAACTGGAACGGCGCGGGGCAGGGGAGGTTGCGTCCCTCGGGGCGATTCGCTGAGTCGTCACAGGCGAATTCGCTCAGAGCCGAGCAGAGTGTTACGGAGTAGACCCTGGCCAGTACGCGACTCAGGAGTGCGCTTGCGGTCGGTGCCGGCTGAGGAGCCAGATGTGGGTGGACAGGGCAGCGGCGAACACACACCACCCGGGATACGCGGCGAGAACGATTCCCGTGGGGCGTCCAACTTGAGAACGAGGTTGAGTCCCACCGCCGCCCGGTAGCGACGGGCGAAGTCGGGGTGGCGGGTGTCGAGCCGGTCCAGAGCCACTGCGGTGGTAGTGGCGATGTCGATGTAGAGCAGCGGCCAGACGATCGGAAACACCTGCGGCGGTGGTTTGTACGGTGGTTTCCGGATCGATCGGTACCACTGGGCGTTGGCGCCCCGGTTCGCGGCACCGCCGATCAGTGCCGTCGCGACGGTCGCCGCGGCGGTGCGCCAGTGTCTGCGGTGTCATCGCATTCTCCTCACCCGACGAAGCCATATCCCTGCGGGTGCCCGCGGGAATCGTCGACCCAGGCCGGGAGCCCTCATCGGGCGGTGAGGACTCGCGCGGAGATGCCCGCCGAGAGACGAGCATCCTCGCCGACCACCATGGTGGCCACCGCTGTGCTCGCTTTGGTGTTCTCGGCAATCGCGGCCCTCCACGTTCTCACATTGCCGGAGTTTCGACTGAGTCACGCAGGATGGTCCATCAATCCGCCCGAGGAGTGGTGAGGTCGACGAGTTCCTGCGCGAGCCGGTTGAGCTTCACATTCCGCTGCTGTGAGTTGGCCACGAGGAAGTCGAAGGCGTCGTCCGCGGATACCCCTCCGGTGGCCATGACGATCCCCTTGGCCTGCTCGATGACGCTGCGCGACTGCATGGCTTTGGTCAGTCCGGCCACCTCGGCTCGGGCATCTCGGCCGTCTTGCGCCAATTGGATGGTCGGCGTGATCAGGCTCGTGTACAGCCGGAGCAGGACCGCGTCGAATTCCGAAAATGCCTGGGCAACAGGGCTGTACAGAGTCAGTGAACCCGCCGAGCCACCGAACGACAGCGGAGCGCACAGAAAGCTACCGGTCTCGCACCCTGCCGCTTCAGCTGCGACAGCGAATGCAGGCCACCGCTGAGCGATGCCGTCGCCGAAGTCGCCTCTGAGCACCGTGCGTGACTCGGCAGCGACCCGGCCCGGGCCTGCGCATGTCTGCGACAGAGCGCTCTCGATCGCGGCGACGCGAGGGTTTGTGCATACGATCGCGCCGGTGCCTCCAGTGCCTGTCCGCAGAGTCACTTCAGCGATCTCCGCGTTGGGAAAGGTCTCGACTGCCCACTTGCAGAGTCGCTCCAAAAGAACATCTTTGGGCACCTCGCCCTCGAGTAGCCGATGCAATGCGTCGAGTGCCCGTTCGACCGCCTCGATACTCTGGTCGGTACCGTCGCGCCTGGACACGACTCTCCTCCCTTCATCCTGTATGGGCGCCGCCAACGCGGGCCGCAGAGGGCTGGCCGGGGTCGGCGCAGGATCAGGCGCTGACAGCCTTCCGATCCTCGGAATGGGCGATCTCGATCTTCCGAGCCTTGGCCCGTTCGGCCACCGGGATCGTCAGCCGGAGCACACCCGATTCGTAGCTCGCGGCGATGCGGTCGGTGTCGAGGTTGTCGCCGAGGAACAGTTGCCGGCTGAAGACCCCCTTCGGCCGCTCCGAGGCCAGCATCTCCTGGTTGTCGGCCCGGATGGGCCGTTGAGCGTGGACGGTCAGTACATTGCGCTCGACGTCGAGCGCGATCGCGTCGGCGTCCACCCCGGGTAGATCGAACTCGACCACGAACTGTTCGCCTTCGCGCCAGGCGTCCATCGGCATGGCTGCCGGTCGCGCGGTGGTGCCGAGGATCTGCTGTGTCAGCCGGTCGAGGTCGCGGAACGGATCGGTGCGCATCAACATTGTCTCCACCTCCAGAAACCCGAAATCGTGATAGGTAACCTTCAGCAAATGCTGTAGATTCGTTATAGCAAACGCACTAGGCCGCCGCAAGGGGGTCTGCGGACTCAATTTCCGAGGAGGACGCGCGATGGCGACCGACGACGAGTCGCGAGCGAAACGAGGGGTCTACGGCATCACGGTGGCGTCCGAGCTCTCCGGGTTCGGTGTCCAGGCGCTGCGCTTCTACGAGCAACACGGATTGATCACCCCGGCGCGTACCGGTGGCGGAACCCGCCGCTACAGCGACGACGACCTCGTCCGACTGCGGCGGATCGCCGAGTTGATCGCGGAGGGGGTCAACCTCACAGGCATTTCCCGGGTCCTCGCCCTCGAGCACCTCAACACCGAACTCGAGGGCGACAACGTGCGCCTCAGCGAGACCAACAGCCGACTCGCGAGCGACAACGCAGAACTGAGGAACGCAATCCAGGACGCAGAGGATCGCACCTCCTCGCAGTAGGAGACGGAGTCGCGTAAAGGTAGGCGTCCGGATTCGCCGACACCACTGCGGGGAGGCACGAGCGGGGACTACGACGATCGGCTTTCCTCTGCAATCGCCGCAGATACACCCGACCCCATCGACCGTGCGCACACCGTTCTCGACCTGCTGGTGTGGATCGACGCGCCCGCGTACCCACGCGTGCAGACAAGCACAGAAGTTCGGGTCGTAACGCAAAACTTGTGACCGCACCTTTGTGCCGACCGCCCTCGTCTGGCGTGGGATACTCGCGGCGGAAGGCGATGAATATATGCCCGAGCAGGCCGAGGATTTTTCCCGACGGTCCAAAATATTCCTCGCCGCGTTCGCATCCCTGTCGTGGACGACACCGCATCGGCACGCCCACTCCCGCACGTTCAGCCCAACGTCGAGGCATCCGCCCCACACGGCGATCGATCGGTTCTGTCCGTCGTCGAAGACCTGCTCGGTCGACGTCGGAGAGCATCTCTCTGCCTCGCGACCTGAAGCCGATGCTCGCCACCCTCGGAACCACCGAGGACCTCACGTCCTTGCCCGAAGACCAGTGGTCGTTCGAGGGGAAGTGGGACGGCTTACGCGCTGTCAGCGAAGTGCGCGACGGAAAGCTCCGACTCCACAGTCGTTCCGGCCGGGACCTCACGTCCACGTACCCCGACCTCGCGTGGATCGGCCCGGCGCTCGGGGAACACGAAGCCGTCCTCGACGGTGAGATCGTGACCCTCGGCGCCGACGACGTCACCAGTTTCGCCGCACTGCAGAATCGTCTGGGCCTGACGCGAACAGCGGACATCGAACGCGCGGCGAAGAAGTATCCCGCCGAATTCTTCCTCGTCGACATCCTGTTCCTCGACGGAACATCGCTTCTGAAGAAGAAGTACGTCGATCGGCGCCGCATTCTGGACGAGCTGGCCGCGGCCTGCGACGGCCTCACCGTCCCCGCCCGCTTGAGCGGCGGCGCCGAACACGCCCTGGACGAAAGCCACCGACGAGGTTGGGAGGGAATCGTCGCCAAACGCAACGATTCCTCGTACCTGGCCGGGCAGCGCGGACGAGCCTGGATCAAGGTGAAGAACCAGCGCACTCAGGAAGTGCTCGTCGGTGGTAACCGACCCGGGAAAGGCTCGCGCGCCGACACTCTCGGCTCATTACTCCTGGGTGTCCCCGACGAGAACGGACTGCGCTACGTCGGCCGGGTCGGCACCGGATTCACCGAATCGATGCTCGAAACCCTGAGCAGGAAACTGCAACGCCTGTCCCGCAAAACCAGCCCCTTCTCCGCCGAACTGAAACCCGCCGAGCGGAAGGACGCGGTGTGGGTGACGCCGCGCCTCGTCAGGCGAGATCGCCTTCACCGAATGGACGACGGCCGGACTCGTCAGACACCCCGCGTGGCGAGGACTGCGACCGGACAAGAACCCGAAGAGGTACGGATCGAATAGCCGAAGGTTCTGCCGGTGCCGGCGGCCCCTTCTCGTGTGAGACTCGATAGGTGACGAGAGCGCCTGATCTGGGACCACTGGCGGGCGAGGAGGACCCCGGTGGTGACAGTGCGCGCACGGTGATCATCGCGCGCGGCGCCAATGTCGGGGTAGCGATCGCCAAATCGGTGGCGGCAATGATGACCGGTTCCGCGTCCATGGTCGCCGAATCGGCCCATTCCTGGGCCGACACCGGAAATCAGGTGTTCCTGCTCATCGCCAAACCGCAGAAGCACACGGGGGGCCGACGAAAAACGGCCCCTCGGCTTACGGCCGTGAGGCGTACGTCTGGTCACTGGGGTGCTGCTCGGTGCGGTCGCGGTCGTGCTGGTCGACCGGAACCGCCGATTCCTCACCGGGGAGCCAGGTTCGAGCGAATTGCGCGACGCCGCCGCCGCTCGAATCGCCGAACTTCCCGAAGTGGCCACGGTCCTCTTCGTACGGCTCGAGTACACCGGCCCGAAACAGATCTTCCTCGTCGCCAGCGTCGACCTGGTCGGTGATCACGCGGAATCACACGTCGCCCGTACCCTGCGCAAACTCGAACGCGAACTCGAACGCAATCAGCACATCGTGGACGCCGTGCTCACGATCGCAGCGCCGGACCAACAAGACCTGGACGCCGGCGACCATCACCTACCGTGACATACCGGCATCAGAAGTCTTCATCGATGCAGGCCAGGCGATCACCCGCCGCCTGCCTGGCCAGGCCCGGTCATGGTGCGCTGTGCGTGAAGCACGACGGAGTTGGCCTCGCCGTTACGGAACTCCCAGTCGACGGCCGTCGACGACTGGGCGTTGCCCTTCGCGTCGGTGGTGACGTCGAGCCAGATCTCGTTTCGCGGGTTCGCGTAGGCCGGGTCCGACGACGGCTTCTCCGGTGTGGCTGCGGGGTCGGCATTGTTCTGATAGTGCGGCCCCGAATCCGACGGTTGCGGCCCGCACGGCCGCGTGTGCACGTGCACCCCGAAGTCGCGGTTGGGGGCGAGGCCGGTCGCGTTGAACGTCACTGTCGTGCGGCCGTTCTCTCCCTCGGATTCGATGTTCACGGACGAACCCACCGGGACGGCGGCTTGGTCGTAGGTGAAGGCGTTGTCGTCGCCGACGCCCTCCTCCGGCAACTGGAAGGCTCCTTCAGGCCCAGGCAGCACCGGGGTGCAGGAAGTCGTCGATACCAGAGACGAGGGAGGGGTCTCGACGGTGGCCGACACCTCCGGCGACGAATCGTCGCTGCCGCAACCGGCGGCGACGAGGACGGTCAGGGACGTCCCTGCGATCAGACGGAATTACCCGACATGCGCGATGCCGAACCACGCACCAAGAGTCAGAGGTAGAGGTCGACGAGGGCGCTGATCGTCGACCAGTGTCGGCCGTGGGACCGCAGAAACCTCACGTCGGGGTAGACGGTGCGGAATGTTCGTGCGAGCGTCGCGCTCAGCCCGCCGGTGATCTCGGGGAGCCGCGCCTGGGTCTCGGTGGCGAGTATCCGGTCCAGGGGAGGGTAGGTGGCCAGCCGCGCCAGGATCGGTTCGACCCGCAGTCGGGGACCGAGTTCGCGGAACAAATCGATGTTCTCCTGCAGTCCCTTGGTGATCGGCAGGTCGGTGAATTCGATGATGTATCGGTGCTGGGCTGCCGCGCCCTGCTGGGCGACGAGGAGCAGGTCGTAGAGTTTGCCGGTGACGATGTCGTCGAAGGGACGAAAATCGTCACCGCCGACGCCCACACTGGCCACGACCCGGAAGATGTCCTGGAACTGGTCGAACGTCATCACCCTCACGGATTCCGCAGCGTCCATCGGGTGATCATCCTCCCGTGGCGAGGGGTCTGGGAAGTCACCCACGGCACCACCCCACGTTTCTGTCGGCACGTGCGCCGGACCGCCGGAATCCGATACCTGTGCAGGGTTTTCTTCCGCTCTCAGACGCGTTATCTTCTGATCAATGGTTGAGCCCACAGCCTGGCAGACACCGCCCGCCACCGGTTTCGGATCGTCGACCTAGGTTTGGTTCGGTTCCGCGGCCGGTCACACCCCGGGAGCCACCCATGGCCTACTTTCGCTCCATCTTCGATTCTCCCGCACACGTGCAGTCATCGCTGTCCGGGACCGCCGAATGGGACAACGCCGATCCCGGGCAACCCGGCTTCCGCATCGAGATCGACGAACCCACCGCCGGGCCCGGGGTGATCAGAGTGCACGGCGACGTCGACGTCGTCACCGCCCCGATATTGAGCGCCTGCCTCGCCGAGGCGTTGCTCACCGGCCACAGCGTGGTGGTCGACCTCCTGCACGTTCCGTTCATCGGATGCGCCGGGCTGGCCGCACTCGACGACGCCGCCACCCGCTTGTCCGAGCAACGATGCCGCCTGACCGTCGCTGCCCCGGCCCGCCTGCACTCGACTCTGGACCGGGTCGGTATCAGCGCGGCGGTGCGCTGCTTCGACACCGTCGCCGAAGCCTTCCACGCCGCACTCGCACACCCCGCCACCACCGCAGATCGCGAACCGACGTTCCCGATCCTCGACCGACCCCGTTCGCTGCACTGCTCCCTGGCAGCCCTTCCCTCCAGTGCGCGCCTCGACCGAGAAGGAACCGCCCGATGACGCACCAGTCTCCGTGCTCCACCCAGCCGTCCGCGTGGTCGACCGCATGGATCAAGCGCCACCTCGATCGTATGGATCGCGTCGACCGCGGCAGCGACGTCGGGAACCGGGATGCGGACACCGCACGGCGATCGCAGGAACAGCGTTGACCGTGGGACCACACAGGTGAATCGGATGGTGGCATTCGAGGTGCAGTGGTACGCCTACGGCGGCGGTCCCGCCGAGACAATCCTGGCCGACTTCGGGATGGACGCCGCGGCCTTCTTCCGTCACCTGGCGGCAGACCTGGAAGATTCCCCGCCCACTCCCCTGCGCCCCGACCTGGTCGAGCGAATGAAGGGCGTCGCGCGGCGGCGCCTCTGGCTGGCCCGCTGACCAGCCGTTTGAGGCGCCGGGTGCACGGGTAGGCGAGGAAGAACGGGAGGAGTACGAGATGCCGAACAAACCTTCGCAGCCCCAACTCAAAGACGAGGAAATGTACGAGGAACTGCGTGAGAAGGGCGATTCCAAGGAGAAGGCCGCGCGAATCTCCAACGCCGCAGCCAACCGCGGCCGCTCGAACGTCGGAAAGTCGGGCGGGAAGTCACCGTCATATGAGGACTGGACAGTCGACGAGCTGAAGAAGCGGGCCAAAGAGCTGGATTTGCACGGCTATTCGAATCTGGACAAGAAGGAGCTCATCGACGAGCTCCGCAACCACTAGACCGTCGTTGCCGCAGCGGCGCCCGCCGGGGGAACAGTGGCGATGCCTGGACGGACCATCGAGACACTTGCGGTCGCCACTACCTCAGTGTTCGCCGGTGGCGCTCTGCTCACCCAGACGGTCATCGTCCCGGGTTGGCGGGCAATGGATCCGACGGCATTTCTCGCGCGTTTCCCGGTCGCCGGTCCGGTCACCGGGGCCACGGTGTTCCCGTTCGAGGTCGCGTCGGTCCTGCTGCTCGGGGCCGCCACGTATTCGGCCGTCAGAAATTCGCGTCCCGGCCGCTTCGCGTGGGCGCTGGCCACCTCGGCGATGGTCGCCACCCTCATCCTCGTCCCGCTGTATTTCCTGGACGCGAACCTCGCACTGCTCGACCCCACCTTCCCTCCGGATGCCGTGCCCGCTGCGCTCGCCGCCTGGTACCGCTGGAACTGGATACGCACAGGGCTGGGCCTCACCGCTGCCGCCCTGGCCTGCGCCGCACTCATCGCCGACAGCGGCGAACACCCCGCGGGCTCGATCTCGAGATGCTCCGTGACGGCCTGGTCGGCGACCGGCTGAGCGCCGGCCGCCCACTCATTTTCCGACGCCGCAGCCTCGTCACCCCGCGCATCGCTGGGCGGGACCGCCGGGGGCGGTGACGGCGGTTCCCACCCACCGTCGCAGGTAGGCACGCAGTTCGTCCTTGGTTCGCGGCGGGTTTCCCGGCGAGATGAAGAACGACTGCATCGTCCGCAGCTGATATTCGACGAGCTCGCGCAGGGCGGCCTCACCGTAGCCGTGCCGCTCCCAGTCGACGTCGAAGCGTTTGATCATCATCATGCCGAAGGCGAGGGCTTCGTCGGACGTAATTCCCTCGGCATGGGAATGCGACCCGGACAGCATGATGCCGAGCTGCGGAATGCGGGGCGCTTCGTCGAGCGTGTAGATCACGGCCTCGACGACGGCGTCTGCCGGATCCTCGATGCCTGCGACGTGCTGCGTCAGGCGGTCGAGGAATCCGTCGACAGCGGCGATGGCGGCGGCGCGGAGGAGGGAGTCGGTGCTGGGGTAATAGCGGTACACCGTCTGGCGGATGACGCCGAGGGAATCCGCGACGTCGGCGATGCTGATCGCCGTCCCCTTCCGGCTGATGAGCTCGACCGCTGCGGCAACGATTCGCCGGGACGCTTCCTCGTCGCTTCCAGGCGGACTGCCACCCCACCCACGCCTGCCTGCCACTGCCTGCCCCTACCTCTCGCAATGCGCCGTCGGCCCGAACTGTCGGCGCACTGCCCGACCCGGACTCCGAGGTTACCGCGAGCACCTTTCGCATCCGGAGAACGGTTTCGCAGATGCTCTCCGGGAATCACCCGAAACTTGATCATACAATCAAGACGTTGTGTGTATGGTGTCGATTGTTGGGGCTTCTTCCTGCCCCGAGACTGCAGCCACTCATGCCGCACGAGACGAGGACCCGCACATGACCGACCTGCACCCCAGAAAGATGGATTTCGCGTTCGAGGAACAGGACGTCCCGTTCCTCTGGAACCCCGACAACCCGGCCTGGTCGAGCATGTCCAACGCGATCTCGTTCCTGGCCGTCGGCTTCGAGAAGATGATCGTGAAGGCGATCATGCAGGCCAAGCCGCTGATGAGAGATCCCGAGGTCGCAGAGGAGGCCGTGGCGTTCATGCGTCAGGAGGGGCACCACTCGACCGCGCACCGCCAGCACCTCAAAGCCCTGATCAGGCGGTACCCAGGACTCCAGAACACCCTCGACGCGGTGATCGGCGAGTTCGACCTCCTCACCGAGGCGACCAGCCTGAACTATCGCCTCGCCTACACCGCAGACCTGGAGGCGACCTTCACACCGGTGTTCAAGCTGATGCTCGACAACGAGGCGACCCTCTTCCGGCCGGGAGACGACCGGGTTGCGTCCCTGTTCATCTGGCACTTCGTCGAGGAGGTCGAACACCGGAGTTCAGCCCTGGTCATCTTCAATTCCCTTGTCGGAGACGAGCTGTACCGGATGCGGATGGCCCCGTCGATCTTCGCGCACGTGATGAAGGTGATGCGGATCGCCTCCGCCGGCTTCAACCAGCACGTCCCGCTCAAGGAGCGGAAGGTCGACGCGATGTCGATGTTCGCCACGCACCGCATCAAGCAGAAACTGCTGACGTCGTTCGCGCCGTACCTGAGCAAAGGCATCATGCCGCGCGCATTCGACGACCTCCCGCGCGGTGCACAACTCACCGCCCTGGCCGGCATCGTCCGGAGTCAGATGCCGAAGCACGACCCCACTCACGAGAAGCTGCCCGCGCTCGCCGACGAGTGGTTCACGCGTTACGACGCAGGCTACGACTGCACCCGCTGGTACACCGCCGAGTCGCGCGAACCCCGGACCGAATCCGTTCCGGCGGTGGTCAACTGATGGCCGATCTCTGCTCGCCCACCTTCGATCAGCTCTCGACGGCGCTCGGATTCTCGTGCGCCGAGGCCGGCGGACTCGTCGAGGTCCGTAATCCGTTGGCGCTGGAGAACTGGACGCTGCCGGTTCTCGAGCTCACCGTCGTCCTCGGGTCGGTGCTCACACTCGCCTTCGCGATCCTGCGCTGGCGCCGCAACGGCGACCCGACCAACCTGGTGCTCTGGTTCGGGGCCACCGCATACCTGTTCGTCATCGAACCGCCACTGTACTTTCCGGCCGCATTCGGGATCGAGGAGCACGTCGACACGATGTTCGCGCACAACGTGTTCACGGTCGACTTCCTGTGGGGCCGGCTGCCGCTGTACATCATCGCGATCTATCCGCTGATGGCCACGCTGGCCTTCGAGATCGTTCGGATGCTCGGTGTCTTCCGGAAGTACGGCGTGCTCGTCGGCGCGGTCTGCGTGGGCTTCGTGCACCACGCGTTCTACGAGATCTTCGACCAGCTCGGACCGCAACTGAGGTGGTGGGAATGGTCGACCACCAACCCGATCAACCAGCCCATGTTCGACTCGGTCCCGCTGCCGAGCGTGGTGGTGTTCGCCGCCCTGTGGCCGATGTCGCTGGCCCTGTGCGTCCAGTTCTTCGTCGGACGCTATGCCGACCGCGGCCGGGACTTCACCGGACTCGAACTGGTGTGGCGCACAATCGTGATCGGTCTCCTGGCGTCGGCGGGCACGTTCATCCTCCCGATCCCGGCGACGGTCCTCGGACTGGGAGGCACCACGGTCCGGGGCGTCGTCTACGCGGCGGAACTGCTGATCGTCGTGCTCGTCGCGATCCCGATCCTGATCCGGCAGTGGTCGCGGTTGCGCCGGGGGGCGTCGGACGTTCCCGCGTACTCGAACGACTTCGTCCGCGTCTACAGCGTGGTGTACCTCGTTGTGATGGGCGTGCTGTGGGCGACCGCGCTACCCGATTTCTTCGGTGCCGTCGACGGTGTCACGAGCAACGGTGATCCCATCGGAAACCTCTGGTACACGATCGCCTGCTTCGCGATCGCGATCCTCTGCGTCGCCGCCACCTTCACGGTGCCGCGGGGGCCCGCCGAGGGACGCGGCCCGATCTCCGGTGCCGGTGCAGTGCCGAACGCGGTCCGATAGATACAACAGACGGGGTGGTGGCGTAGCGCGGCCGCCACCCCGTGTGCGGCGTCATAGAAAGACCGGAGGATTCAGCCTGAACGCGCTGGGTGGGGAGCCGAGGATGCGGTGGAACATGGTGGAGAACGCTGCCGGACTCGCGTATCCGAAGTCGGCGGCAACCGTCGACACCGCGTCGCCCGAGGCCAGGGACCGAAGTGAGGAAAGCACGCAGGCACGGCGTTGCCATTCGGTCACACTCATCGACGTTTCCTGCGCCATCAATGCAGCATCTCGCCCGTGAACGTCGTATTCGATCGGGACTTCGTCGGCTTCGACGAGCAACTCACGCAGCAATGGGGACACCTGCACGACGGTGCATGTAGGCGGAAACCACGACACGGCGGACGGTTCCAGGTACAAGCTCCGCGTGGACACTCCGCGCATGGTGACCGCATGCTCGGTTTCGGCTGGAATCAGGACCGCACGATCCGAGGGCACGATCCACGACCCGTGAGCGGTGGTCACGTCCATCACTCCGCCGACGCCGTAGAGGAACTGGGCGCGACGATGGCGGTGTGGCTCGAGAACATGCCCGTACGAATAGTCCGTACCGATCGCGAGAACATCGCGGTCCAGTCCGTCGTAGTCCTCCAGCGAGCCGTTCCTCACCCTGCGACGGTACTCACACGTGTCCGAATCGCAGAGAATATTGGCGTGTGTGCGAATGCGCGCCACCGCGTCGGCCGTTAGCGTGAAAACAGTGATACATGCGATCCCGGCTCTGGTCCTCTTCGGTGTCCTCATCGGCGTCACCACCGTTTTCTTCGGCTTCGGCGGCGGCTTCGTGGTCGTACCCGTGATCTACGGGATCGCTGCCGACCGACCGGATGCGATGCACGTCGCCGTGGCCACGTCGACCGCGGTGATGGTCGTCAACGCGTCGGTCGCGACGCTCACCAGTCGCGGTTCGGGCCTCATCAGGCGCGAATACGTCTGGCCTCTCGCCGGTTTCGTCGCGGTCGGTGCCGCTGTCGGTGCGTGGGCAGCGACTCTGGCATCCGAATCGCTCGTGCACCTTCTGTTCATTGCGTATCTGATCGCCACGATCGTCGACAGCCTGGTCCGCAAGGGATTCCTCGGGCGATCGACCGAACCACGCCCACTCGGGAAATGGGTCGCCAGTGGCGGCGGCATCGGAATCGGATCGGTCGCCAGTTTCCTCGGGGTGGGCGGAAGCGTCATGACGGTCCCGCTGCTGCGACGCCGAGGGTTGACGATGGCGGCGGCCACTGCCATGGCCAATCCACTCAGCATTCCCATCGCGGTGGTCGGAACCCTGGTGTACGCCCTACCCCACCACGGAAGCACCTCCGGCACACTCGGCTACGTCGACGTGGTCGCCGCCGGCGTCCTGCTCGCCGCATCGCTGCCGACCATCACCATTGCTCGGCGCTTCGTTCGGCGCGTACCGGATCGCACCCACGCGATCGCGTACATCGTGCTAATGATCATTTCATTGATCGCGATGGTCACTGTGTGATCAGCCGCGACATCGCTGTATCGACGCTGTCGATGGGGGTATGTCGAACATTCATTGGATCCCGATCGGCGGGAGCATTACCGTTACGGGTGCCACGGGAACGGTGGGTCGCAGTGAGGCGGCGCATTTCGTGATTGCCCGAGCAATTCGTCTCACCACCTGAAGGAATGACGATGACTTTCACGCTCCGCGAATGGCTCGAGTTCGAGTCGGACAAGCGCCGAGCGCTTCTCGATGACTGTCGGAGTGCAGCGGCGGCGTCGAAAAGCTCTCACAACGCCTATATCTCGGTGGTGGATGACATCGCTCTCCCGCTGTCCGACGGCGAGCTCGCCGGTGTGCCGTTCGCGGTCAAGGACAACATCGACGTTGCCGGCACACCCACCACCGGTGGGAGTCCCCTGTTCGCGCGGGACGTGCCCGAGGTGGACGCCGGGGTGGTCAGCGCGTTGCGCGAGGCCGGAGCGGTGGTCGTCGGAAAGACCAATCTGCACGAACTTGCCTTCGGAGTCACGAACAACAACGCCACCTACGGTCCGGTCCGGAACCCGCTCGACGTCTCTCGTGTGGCCGGCGGATCGAGTGGAGGCAGCGCGGCGGCGGTCGCGCTGGGAACGGTGCCGTTCAGCCTCGGCACCGACACCGGCGGATCGGTCACCATACCCTCGGCGTTCTGCGGGATCGTCGGATTCCGTCCCACCACCGGCCGCTACCCGAGCGACGGTGTCATCAACCTGTCGTCGTCGCGTGACACGATCGGCATCCATGCCCGAACCGTCGAGGATGTGCGCCTCGTCGATCGCGTAGTTACCAGTGCAAGTGCAACGATCGGGGTGTCCGATCCATCTGATCTCGTGCTGGGAACCGTCACCAGCCGGTTCGAGGACATGGAACCCGCTGTCGCCGAGGCAACACAACTCGCGCTCGACGACCTGCGCAACAGCGGCGTGACGATCGTGGAGTTGCCCATGCCCGACGATCTGAAGCTGGCCGCAACCCCCGGCATCGACTTGGTGCTCTACGAGGCCGAGCGCCTACTCGCAGCGCGTGTGAACAATGGTCGCGGGCAGACCGGGTCCATCGCCGACCTGACCGATTCGATCGAATCGCCGGATGTGCGAGCGATTTTCGAAACCATCGCAAGCCACACCGGTCACGGCATCAGCCTACGAGCAGGCTCGCCGTGCACGGTGGCAACTTCGGCGCCTGTACGAAGAAACGTTCGCCGCCAGTGGCGTTCACGCACTGATCGCCCCGACCGTGCACGTTCTTCCGCCCCTCATCGGGCAGGACGACACGATCGACGTCAACGGGCAACCGCAGCCGGTGTTCCCCACCGTGACGCGCAACACGGCCCCGGGTTCGGTCGCGGGGGTCCCGATGCTGTCCATCCCCGGCCGGTCCACCCCTGCGGGGTTGTCGGTCGGGCTGTGCCTCGAAGGCCGCTTCTTCGACGATCGGCATCTCCTCGCGGTGGGCGAACTCCTGAGCGACGTGCTTCACCGCTGAGGTTTTTGGTCATTCAGCCCTACGGCGTCGACGTGTCGATTCCGTAGGACCGGATGGCGCGGTAGAGCGTGGTGCGGCTGATCCCCAGCTGGAGTGCGGCCGCCTTCTTGTTTCCGCCGACGTCCCGGAGTGTCTTGACGACGGCGTCGCGTTCGGCCTGTTCCAACGGGGTCAGTTGCCGGGTCATCCGGCCGCGCCACTGCTCGGGGAGATCCGCGACGGTGATGTCACCTGCGCTGCGGGTGCCGCTGGCAGCCTTGACGACGGTGTGCAGTTCGCGGAGGTTTCCTGCCCACTGCTGTCCGGCCAGGGCTTCCAGCGCGGCCGGGGTAAAACGCACCTGCGTCGACGCGCCGAGTTCCTCGAGCACCTTGTTGACCAGGGCGGGAATCTCAGGCCGGCGATGCCGCAGCGGCGCGAGTTCGATCCGCTCGGTGCAGTGGGAGACGAGGGCCGCATGCTCGGGCGGCAGATCGTCGACCGGCGCACTGGTCATGACGACCCGGGCGCGTGCGGAGCGGAGGTCCTCGGCCGTGCGCCGGGCCAGCGACGCGGGAAGCAGATCCACCGCTTCGAGGACGACGCAGCCCGGCTCGGCGAGCTGGCCCCGCACCTGCTCGGTCCACGCCTGACTCCCCAACTCGGCAACCTGCGTCGCGTCGAACCAGGTACTCGTCTCGTCGACGGCCGCCCGGGCCGCCGTCGTGCGACCGGTACCGGGTTCACCGGTGATCAGCACCGACCCGATCGGCGCAGCGGGTCCGGGCGACAGCGTCGCCGATCGCGCGGCCGGCTCGGTGCCGAACGTGAACAGGGCCGCACCACTGCCAGGGATCCGGAGCACCGACGCCGTGAGGAGTCGTCCCGCCGACAGCTGCACGTCGTGCGTGATCTCCCGGTCCAGCGGCGCCTCGACGGCCAGCGCACGCAGCAGCGCATGGTCCGCCGGTTCCAGGATCTGCACGGCGGCCGTGTTCGCGAGCAGAATGTCGTCGCCGATGGCGATCACCGGGCTCGTCCGGGCCCGCACCGTCGCGTCCTGGAAGCTGTGGAAGACCCGCAGCTCGGCCTGCCGGGATTCCTCCAGGAGGCGCTCCCCGATCTGGCGGGCCGACCGAATCACGAACGGCGCCAACAACGGACTGTCGTCCTCGCTGAGACAGGTGATGTCGAGGACGCCCTCGATCCGCCGGGTGACCGGGTTGACGACGGGCTGGCCGTAGCAGCTGAACTTCTTCAGCGCCTCGATGTAGTGTTCCTCGCCGCGCACCGCGAGTCCGCGGCGGAGTTCGAACGCGGTCGCGATCGAGTTCGTGCCGGTGGTCTCCTCGAGGAAGCGGCGGCCTTCCACCGTGCCGACCTGCTCGAGTTTCGGTTGTAGGTCCCGTTCGCCGTAGCGGAGGTCGACGAGGCGGGCGTTGCGGTCGGCGAGGATGACGGCGAACCCGGCGCCCTCGAGTTCCCCGGCCATCTCGTCGAGTACCGGTGCGGCGGCAACCATGAGCCGGCTGCGCCGGTCGACTTCCGCGATCGCGGCGTCGTCGACGGACGCGCCCGGGAACAGCCCGCTCATCGCCACCCGCTGCCAAGACTGCGCGATGAGCGGGCGTGACGAATTGTCGAGTTCGCTCATGTCTCGACATTCCCTTCCACCACTGTTCCCGTCCGAGCTTACGTCCGACCCATCACCTCTACCCCAGGTAGACGGACTTCAGCTGCTGGTAGTTGGTGAGCGCTTCGGGGCCGAGTTCGCGGCCGATGCCGCTGGCCTTGACGCCACCGAACGGAGCGGTGGGCTCGGGCAGATAGGTGTTGACACCGATGGTGCCGGTCTGCACCCGCTTCGCCAGCGCCAGCCCGCGGTCGGGGTCGTTGGTCCACACCGTTCCGCCGAGTCCGTAGTCGGAGTCGTTCGCGATACGGACGGCCTCGTCGTCGCCGGAGTACGGAATCACCGACAGCACCGGGCCGAAGATCTCCTCCTGGGCGATGGTGTGGTTGTTGTCGACGTCCGCGAAGATCGTCGGTTCGACAAACCACCCCCGGTCCCGGTCGGCGGGCCTGCCGCCGCCGATGGTGACCCGGGCACCCTCACCGCGACCCTTGGCGATGTACCGCTCGACGCGTTCGCGCTGCGCGGCGGTGGCCATCGGACCGATCTGGGTGGCGTTGTCCAGGGCGTCCCCGACCTTCAGCGCGCCGGCGAAATCGGTGAACAGGTCCACGATCTCGGCGTAACGCGAGCGCGGCGCGAGCACCCGGGTGCCGAGGAAGCAGGTCTGCCCGTTGTTGAGAAGCGTTGCCGTGAAAAGTTTCTCGGCTACCGTCTGCAGGTCGAGGCCGGCGTCGTCCAGCACGATGGCCGCCGACTTGCCGCCCAACTCCAAAGTGACCGGCCGCAGCAGCCGGCCACAGACCTCGCCGATCGACCGGCCGGCCGCGGTGGAACCGGTGAAGCTGATCTTGTCCACCCCGGGGTGCGCGACCAGATGTGCGCCGACCTCGCGGCCACCGGGCACGATGTTGACCACCCCGGCCGGGATGCCCGCCTCGGCGACGGCCTCGGCGAAGACGAAGGCGTCGAGCACGGTCTCCGGGGACGGCTTGATCACCAGCGTGCACCCCGCCGCCATCGCGGGGGCGTACTTGAACGCGGCGAGGGTCTGCGGGAAGTTCCACGGCACGATCGCACCGACCACGCCGAGCGGTTCGCGGCGGACCAGGGTGTTGCCGCCGAGCAGTCCGGGGCGGGTCTCCTCGGTAGCGGTGTCCCGGGCCAGGCCGGCGTAGTAGCGCAGCAGGACGACGGGGAAGGCGCCCTCGAGTTGGCGTGCCACCGCGACCGGCATGCCGTTCTGCGCACTCACCCGCTGCACGACGTCCTCGGCGCGGCGCTCGAGCACATCGGCGAGACGTTCCATCGCGGTCGCACGATCGGCCGGGGCCCAGTGCGCCCACCCGGCCGGGTCGTCGAACGCACGCCGCGCCGCCGCGACGGCGGCGTCGACGTCGGCTTCCTGCGCTTCCGGCACCGACCCGATCGGCTGCTCCGTGCTCGCCGAGATCGCCGTGATCGTCGCGCTCGTGCTGGGCGCGACCCACTCGCCGCCGATGAACAGAGCGTCGTAATGCACATCCATGAGAAGTCCCCTGAGGAAGTCGTCGGGAAAGATCAGAACGTGATGCCCGCGCCGAATCTTCGGCTGTGGCGCATCCGCGTTGTGACGAGCATGACACCTCGGCAAGGGGTGGTCGTGTTCTATTTCTGGACACATCGGCGGTCAGCGCGCGGTGCGTGCCTCGGTGAGGGCCGCCTTCACGTGCGGCGGAACCATACGGTGCCGGGGTCGGGGAGCACGCGTTTGTACGTGTACAGCGAGATCTCCACGGCGGGCACGTCGAAAGGTAGGTCGAAAATCTTCACGTCGGCCATCCGGCAGAACTGCTCCGCCACGGACGCCGGGATGATCGACAGGTACGGGGTCGTCTCCAGCAGTTGAGGAAGCGCGGCGAAGTGACTGATCCGCAGCGCCACATCCCGTGAGTGGCCGAGCAACGACAGCGACCGGTCGACGTCGGTGTGCCCGGCGGCGACGTCGACTGCGATGTGACGCTCATCCAGAAACTCGTCGAGCGTGGGTGTGCGGCCGATCCGTGGATGTGCGTCGCTGCAGATTCCGCAGTAGCTGTCGGGAAAGAGCACGTCCCGTTCGAAGTCGTCTGCGGTGATCCGCGGGGTGCAGATGACGGCATCGGCCTGTCCCTGCCGGAGCTCGGTCTCGACCACGGAGAAGTTCAGCGGCGTGACGTGCAGATCGACGCCCGGTGCGGTCTCCGCGATTCGCGCGAGCACGGGCGGTAGCAGGCTGACCTCCCCGAGGTCGGTCGCGTGCAGCCGGAAGGTTCGACGCGACGTCGCCGGATCGAATTGCCCGACGCCGCTGATCGTGCTGTCGATGACCTCGATCGCCTGGCGAAGCGTCGGATACATCGAGATGGCGAGTTCGGTGGGCTGAAGTCCATTGGGGGATCGGCTGAACAGGCTGTCGTTGAACTGTTTCCGCATCCGCCCGAGTGCGTGGCTCACCGACGGCTGGGTGAGCGACAGACACTCGGCGGTCCGCGTGACGCTCCTGGTCTCGTAGAGCAGCAGAAAGGTCCGCACAAGATTCAAGTCGTAATCGCCCACGTTGCAAATAGACGCCGTCGATGGGGGTATGTCAAACATTCATTGGATACATCCCGCGAACGGCGATAGCGTGACGTCGACCACAGCGAAGACCGCGCACGGATTCCGTGAGATCGAACGACCGAAGAATTTCGGGTTCGTAACGGCTCGAAAATTGCGAGCCACTCACCAGTCGACCGGCGTCTCGCCCTCAGTCTCCGTCCAGAGAGAAGTCACCATGAGTGATCACCCAGTTCCAGGCCACCGCGACAAGTCGGGCACGTCCGCACGCGTCGTACTCCTGCTGTGCCTGTTGGCGGTCGTCTTCGAAGGCTACGACATGGTCGCCTACGGAACCACCCTGCCCGCGATGCTCGCCGATCCCGCCTGGAATCTCACTCCCGCGCATGCCGGCGTGATCGGAAGCTATGCGCTCGTCGGCATGCTCGTCGGATCGATTCTGGTGGGCGCCATCGCCGACCGACTCGGACGCCGCGTCCTGATGATCTCCGCGACCGGGTGGTTCTCCGCCTGGATGGGCGTGTGCGCCATCGCGCCGGACGCGACGTTGTTCGGCATCGCACGATTCTTCGTCGGCGTCGGCGTCGGCGCCCTCATCCCGCTCGCGGCTGCCATGGCCGTCGAGTTCGCCCCAAAGGGCAAGAGCCACACCTACAGTGCGATCGTCTGGGCGGGATTCCCCGGTGGTGGCGTCCTCGCCTCCCTGCTCGGGCTCGTCGTGGTCGATTCCTTCGGGGTACGGGCGATGTTCTGGATCGGGCTTCTGCCACTTCTGGTCTTCGTGCCCGCCATGCTGAAATTCCTGCCCGAATCGCCGAGCTTCCTGCTCGCCCGTGGCCGCATCGACGAGGCGAACCACGTCGCCGACTGCGCCGGCATCGACCGTCCCGAGCCCCCGCGAGTCGGGGAGAAGGTTGGACCGCGCGCACTGTTCAGCCGCGAGCTCCGTCGCGCAACCCTACTGTTCGGGCTGCTCAGCGCGTGCGGCCTGCTGTTGACCTACGCCCTCAACACGTGGCTGCCGAAGTTGATGCAGTCGTCCGGATTCGGCAGCAACTCGGCATTGACGTTCCTGCTGGTGCTCAACGCCGGCGCGATCATCGTGCCCCTGTTCGCCTCACGACTGTCGGACCGCATCGGCCCGCAAGCCGTCACCGCGGCATCGCTGGCCAGTGCCGCCGTGGCGATTCTCGTGCTGAGCACCGACGTCTCCTCCTGGCTGCTGTTCGTCCTCGCGTTCGTCGCCGGCGCAGGAACGATTGGCGCACAGGTGCTCATCTACGGCTTCGCCGCCTCGTACTTCCCCGCATCCAGTCGCGCGGCAGGAACGGCGTGGGTGGCGTCCGTGGGCAGGATCGGTGGCGTGACGGGGCCGACGCTGACCGGCTTGGTGATCGCGAACGGTTCGAGCGTCGCCCCAGCCTTCTACCTCTTCACCGTGATCGCCGTGATCGGTGCGATCGCCGCCCTGCTGGTGCCACGCCAGCGCGCTCCCCGTTCGGCCGCACCGACGGTGGCAGCGGAAAACGCGAAGCAATCCACGCTCTCCTGACGAAAGGTGCCACTTCGATGGTGACGTCGCGACAGTTCCCCAGCTGGTCGGGTGTGAAGCCGTTCCTCCGGTTCGAGCGCCCGAACCTGCACCGGCAGCAGGCCGCCCTCGACAAGGCCTGCACGATATCGGACCTAAGGTCGATCGCCCGCACACGCGCGCCCAGGATGGTGTTCGACTATGTCGACGGGGCCGCGGAGCAGGAAATCGGAATCGAGCGTGCCCGCAGCACCTTTCGGGAAATCGAGTTCCAGCCCGGCATCCTGCGCGACGTCTCCACCACCAGTACGTCGACCACCGTCGGCGGACACGTCAGCGCGCTACCGTTCGGAATCGCACCGACGGGATTCACCCGGCTCATGCACGCCGAGGGAGAGATCGCGGGGGTGCGGGCCGCACAGGAGTACGGGATTCCCTTCGCACTCTCCACGATGGGCACCGAGGCGATCGAGGACGTCGCCGCAGCAGCCCCGAACGCCGACCGCTGGTTTCAGCTGTACCTGTGGCGCGAACGCGATAAGTCGATGGCGCTCGTCGACCGTGCACGCAGAGCCGGTTTCGGAACGTTGGTCGTCACCGTCGACACACCTGTCGGCGGTGCCCGACTCCGAGATGTTCGGAACGGGATGACCGTTCCTCCCACCCTCGGTGCGCGCACCTTCGCCGACATCGTCCGTCATCCCCGTTGGTGGGTCGGCGTCCTCACCACCGAGCCGCTCAGCTTCGCCTCGCTGGACTCCTATCCCGGTTCAGTAGCACAGCTGATCGACGAAATGTTCGACCCTTCCCTTACTTTCGCAGATCTGGACTGGCTCCGGAACGAGTGGAACGGGCGACTCGTTGTCAAGGGCGTGCAGACGGTCGCCGATGCCCGGAAGTGCGTCGAACACGGTGCGGACGCGATCGTGCTGTCGAACCACGGTGGCCGCCAGCTCGACCGGGCACCGGTGCCGCTGCGCCTGCTACCGGAGGCGAAGGCGGCACTCGCCGGCACGAGTGCCGAAGTGTATCTCGACACCGGAATCCTCACCGGCGGAGACATCGTCGCCGCGCTCGCCCTGGGTGCCGATTTCGCGTTCGTCGGACGCGCGTACCTGTACGGCCTGATGGCGGGCGGAAGACGCGGCGTCGATCGCGCCATCGAGATCCTGTCCGCCGAGATCGTCCGGACGATGCAGCTGATGGGCGTGCGCTCGATCGACGAACTGACACCCGAGCATGTCCGCGTTCCGGGTGCGGTGAACGGGCAAGTGCAACATCGATGACATCGATGCGGTCATAAGAAACATTCATTGGAGTAATCACGCTGGCAGTTCTAGCGTGGAACCCACGACACCGATTCGTGTCGCCGATCGCAAGGAGAACCATGGCAACGGTGAGTGAACTGACGTATGACCTGTTGCGAGCCCGCGGCCTCACCACCGTGTTCGGCAATCCGGGATCGAACGAGCTTCCGTTCCTGTCCGGGATGCCCGACGACTTCCGGTACGTCCTCGGCCTGCACGAGGGCGCCGTGCTGTCGATGGCCGACGGCTACTCCCTCGTCACGGGCGAGGCGGCGTTCGTCAACCTGCACGCCGCGTCCGGGTCCGGCAATGCCATGGGCGCGCTGACCAATTCGGTGTACTCGCACAGCCCACTCGTGGTCACCGCCGGACAGCAGGTGCGGTCGACGATAGGCCAGGAGGTCATGCTCTCCAACGTCGACGCCGGTTCCCTGATGAAGCCGCTCGTCAAATGGAGCAGCGAGCCGGCCTGCGCCGAAGACGTGCCCCGCACCATGAGCCAGGCCATCCACACCGCCCTGCAACCGGGCAGAGGACCGGTGTATGTGTCGGTGCCCTACGACGATTGGGCTGCCGAGGCGCCTGCCGAGGCTGCCCGCCTCCTCGATCGCGAGGTGCACAGCGCCGGCGCGTTGTCGGGTGAGCAGATCGGGGACCTGATCGCCGTGCTCGAGGGCGCGACGAACCCTGCTCTCGTCCTCGGACCGGCCGTCGACGCCGACCACGCCAACGCGCACGCTGTTCAGCTCGCCGAGAAGCTGCGGGCTCCGGTGTGGATCGCACCCTCGCCGTCGCGATGCCCATTCCCGACCCGACACCCCAGCTTCCGGGGTGTCCTTCCCGCCGGTGTCGCGGACCTGACGGAGACGTTGGCCGGACACGACGTGATCCTCGTCGTCGGGGCGCCGGTCTTCCGCTACCACCAGTACGTTCCGGGTAAGTACCTTCCCGACGGCGCCCGACTGATCCACATCACCGACGATCCCGGTGAGGCCACGCGCGCCGCGTTCGGGGAGGCGTACGTCGCCCCGATCGCCAACACCCTCGACGTTCTCGCATCCATGGTCAACCCGAGCGACCGCGAACCGCTCACTCCGCCGGCCGATTTCCCCGAGGTGGGCTCGGCGGGGTCCGGGCTCGATCCGGCGCACCTGTTCGCCCTGCTGCGGGGCGCCGCCCCGCACGACGCCATCTATGTCAACGAGTCCACCTCGACGGGGGATGCGTTCTGGGCGCAGATGGACCTCTCGCAGCAGGGTAGCTACTACTTCCCCGCGTCCGGGGGTCTCGGCTTCGGGCTCCCCGCGGCCGTCGGTGCCCAACTGGCCGACCCGCACCGCCAGGTGATCGGGCTCATCGGAGACGGGTCGGCGAACTACGGGATCACCGCGCTGTGGACCGCTGCCCAGTACAAGATCCCGGTCGTCATCGTCATCCTGAAGAACGGCACCTATGGTGCGCTGCGCGGCTTTTCGAAGATCCTCAACACCGGTGAGACTCCCGGATTGGATGTTCCCGGCATCGATTTCGTCCAGATCGCCGAGGGATACGGGGTGCGCGGCACTGCGGTCGGCACGGCCGAAGACTTCACCACCGCCTTCAAATCCGCCCTCGCGGCGGGGGCGCCGACCCTGATCGAGGTCCAGACGACCTTCGGTCAGTCGTGACGATCGACCAGGGAGCGAGCATGAACCACATCGACCAGCTGAAGGATGTCGTCCCCGCGGACATCGTCGTCACCGATCCAGACCTGATGGAGGGCTACCGCCGCGACAGCGCGGATCTGGTGCCGGCAGGCAAACCGCTCGCCGTCCTTCGGCCCCGGTGCACCGCACACGTTTCCGCGATCATGGCGTGGGCGACCCGGACGCACACGGTCGTCGTGCCGCGCGGCGCGGGAACCGGGTTGTCCGGCGGCGCAACCGCGCTCGACGGCTGCGTCGTGGTGAGCATGGAGCGCATGACCGCCATCCGCGACTTCGACCAGGCGAACCACACCGTGGCGGTCGAAGCCGGGGTCGTCAACGCCGACGTCGGCCGGGCGGTCGCGGACGCCGGGCTGTTCTATCCGCCCGATCCGGGCAGTTTCGAGGTGTCGACCATCGGCGGCAACCTCGCCACCAACGCCGGGGGCATGCGGTGCGTCAAGTACGGGGTGACCCGCAATTCCGTGCTCGAACTCGAGGTCGTCCTCGCCGACGGCCGCGTGCTACAGACCGGCGGCCGGACGGTCAAGAACGTCGCGGGCCTCGACCTGACCCAGCTGTTCATCGGATCCGAAGGCACGCTGGGCATCATCACCTCGGCGACATTGCGGCTTCGCCCCACGCCCGCCGCCACCGCGACGTTCGTGGCGACCTTTCCCACCCTCGAGGCCGGAGGTCGGGCGCTGAATACGATCTTCGCCGACGGTGTCACGCCGAGCATGCTCGAGCTGATGGACAACGCCACGATCAACGCCGTCGAGGATTACCAGCGTATGGATCTCGACCGCGAGGCGGCCCTTCTGCTGATCGGCCAGGCCGACGGAACCGACGCGCTCGCCCAGGTCGAACGGATGGCCGCATGTTGCGACGAGGCGGGCGCCGACCTGTCCGTCGCGACCGCCGACCCCACCGAATCCGAGATGTTCCTCCAGGCGCGCCGGCTCGCCGGTTGGGCCACGATGGAACAGTTCCCCACCGTCATCGAAGACGTCGGTGTGCCCCGCACACGGCTCGCCGAACTCCTCACGACCATCGCCGAGATCTCCCGGGACACCGGCATCCGCATCGCCACCGTCGGGCATGCCGGTGACGGCAACGTGCACCCGATGCTGCTGCTTCCCGACCTCGGCGACGACGCCCGCCGCCGCGCCATGGACACCGCCGACCGGATCTGCGCCGCGGCCCTCGCACTGGGCGGCACCATCATCGGCGAACACGGCGTCGGGGAACTCAAACGCGAATGGCTCACCCACCAACTCGACGACATCTCACTCGACGTACAGGCAAGCATCAAACGGGCACTCGACCCCGCCCTGCTCCTCAACCCCGGCCGCGGTTTCTGAAGCGGACAGTCGTTCGGAGGCTCCGTCGACGGTCTCGACACAGCCAATTCGGCCGAAGTGTCGAGATAGGCTCGGCTTGTTCGTCATTCTCTACAGCCGACACTGAAACGGGTGAGAGGAGGACCTGTGCAGTACATGCTGTTGATCTACAACTGTGAGCGGCCCGAACCGGGCGATCCGGGTTTCGTCGAGCCGCTGGCCAGGGTGAACGCATTCGCCGACGCGTGCCGGCGCCGCGGCGTCTTCGTCTCCGGGCGTCCTACACGATCACCGACACCGACATCGACCGGCTCCTCGCCGCCGGGCCGACCGAGGATCAGATCTTCGAGATCACCGTCGCGGCAGCGGTCGGTGCGGCTCTGGAGACTTTCGATGCCGGAATGTCCGCACTGGGGCACACTTCCATGAGTTAGGGCTTGTGATGAATTAATCTAGCTCGGTTCGGGCGTGTCGTCGGGTGCGGGGTGGAGTGTGTAGTTCCACTCGCCGTGGAACTCGTGGCGCGTCAGGATACCTTGGGTTTCAAG
>SEEV01000886.1 GCA_004211695.1 Rhodococcus sp. (in: high G+C Gram-positive bacteria) | reverse complement strand
GCGATCATGCTGCCCAACGTGGTGCAGTGGCCGATCGCCTGGCTCGCGATCCTCAAGGCCGGCGGCGTCGCGGTGCCGGTGAACTCGTCATACCAGCGCGCAGACCTCGAATTCGTGCTCCGAGACTCCGGCGCCCGGCTGATGTTCACCGACGACGGTCACAGCCCGCTCGTCGACGAGGTGCGCGCCGCGAACGGCGATCTGGCCGATGTCCGTATCGTCGAAGCCGCGTCGCGCGGCGAGCTCGCGCAGTACCCGACGGACAGGCCCGATGTCGCGATCACCCCGGACACGCTGGCCAACCTCCAGTACACCTCGGGGACCACCGGATTCCCGAAGGCGTGCATGTTGACCCACGACTATTGGGTCCGGCTGGGGTGGATCTGTGCGGGTGCGGCGGGCCTCGGGTCCGGCGACGTGGTTCTCACCTCGCAGCCGTTCTCGTACATGGACCCGCAGTGGAACACCTCTTTGTGCCTTACGATCGGCGCGCCGCTGGTGGTGCTGCCCCGGTTCTCCGCCTCGGGTTTCATGGCGGATGTCCGTCGACACCGGGCCACGTTCTGCTACGTGCTCGGCTCGATGCCCACGCTTCTGTTCAAGCAGCCGCCGAGCCCGGAGGACCGGGACAACGACCTGCGCCTCGTGCTGTGCTCGGCCATCCCCGTCGCGCTGCACGCGCAGCTCGAACAGCGTTGGGGCACGCCGTGGCGGGAGATCTTCGGGATGACCGAAAGCGGGGCCGACCTGGTCAGCCTCCCCGAGAGCACGGTCGACGTCGGCAGCGGACGACTGGGGCAGCCCGTTCCCACGAAGCAGGTCCGGGTGGTCGATCCGGAGGGCCGGGAAGTTGCCGCGGGAGAGTCCGGCGAGCTGATCACGTCGGGCAGGCCGATGATGCTCGGCTATTGGAACCGACCCGAAGATACCGCGGAGGTCCTCCGCGACGGCTGGCTGCACACCGGCGATGTCGCGGTCCGCGAGCCGGACGGCTACCGCCTGGTGGGCCGGATCAAGGACATGGTCCGCCGCGGCGGGGAGAACATCGCGAGCGCCGAGGTCGAACGCGTCCTCGAACACGACGACACCGTCGTCGCGACAGCGGTGGTCGGCGTCCCGGACGAGCTGTTCGGTGAGGAGGTCAAGGCCTTCGTTCAGCTGGCCCCCGGCGTCGAGGAGAGCCGCGCGACGGCAGAGCAAATCGTCGACGGCGCACGAACTCAGCTGGCGCGCTTCAAGATCCCTCGATACGTCGAGTTCGTCGCCGAGTTCCCGCGCACCCCGTCCGAGCGCGTGTCGAAGCCGGCCCTGCAGGCGCGCTCCGCCGAGCATCCCGGCATCACCTACGACCTGCAGCCGCCGCGCACCGCCGGCAACGGCAACTGAGGAGCCGGACA
>SEEV01000361.1 GCA_004211695.1 Rhodococcus sp. (in: high G+C Gram-positive bacteria) | reverse complement strand
CAGCAGAGTCTTCATGCCCTACGTCGGCGGACTCGACCGCTACGTCGACACATGCGACAAGATCGCCGCCGACGACTTCACCGGCTTCACCTTCCACTGAACCCGACACGAACGAACCGACGCGCGCAGCGCAGTCCCAACAACGAGGAGGCAAGAATGAGAATTGGTATTCTGGGCACCGGGCACATAGGACAAACCCTGGTCTTGAAGTTGAGTGCCGCTGGGCACGAGGTGAAGGTGGCAAACTCTCGCGGGCCTGAGACCATCGGACCCGACATTCTGGCCAGTGGTGGACGCGCGGTCACGTCGGCCGAAGCGATGAAGGACGTCGATGTCGCTGTTCTGTCCGTTCCGCTGAACTGTGTCCCGAACATCGCTCCGCTAACCGCACACCTGGGCCCAGATACGGTTGTCGTCGACACCTCGAACTACTACCCGGAACGTGACGGCCACATCGATGCCATCGATTCCGGTCAGGCTGAAAGCCTATGGGTAGCCCTCGAGCTGGACCGGCCAGTGGTCAAGGCATGGAATGCAATCGGTTCCGACTCCCTTTCGCGATTGGGAACGCCTGCCGGAAGCCCGGATCGTCTCGCGATTCCCGTTGCCGCCGACAGTGAGCAGGATCGTCGCGTGGGGCTGACTCTCGTCGAGGACACCGGGTTCGACGCGGTCGACGCGGGCACCCTGAGCGAGTCATGGCGCCAACAACCGGGAACGCCGTGTTACTGCACAGACCTCACCCGTGAGGAGATGCCGGCGGCGCTCTCCGCCGCTGACCCTTCCCGATCGCCTAAGCGCCGGGATATTGCATTCGCAGCAGTGATGGAACGGATGAACGGCAGCGGCGCGCGGGATCCCGGCGCCGACTTCCTCGTTCGTCTGAACCGAACGCTGTTCATGTGAACTCTGGGCTGCTCGTCCACTCCACACCCGTTATCCGCAGACTCGTGTGAACCTGGAGGGTGTGCACGCGACGGGACCGGTGTGAGCTGCAGCCTTGTCGACAGTGCGGGGCTTCCTGAACCCGCAATCGAGGTTGCACCAGACGTATTGCGTTGCGCCGGCGCGATTCGGCCACGGGAAATCGATCCGGACGAAGGGGAATCGACCGCCGGTACGCCCGTCGAAGAACCGGGTGGTGACATCGCGCTCGCGGTAGATGCTGAAAGGGAATCAAACTCCGGGAAGTACCTGTAGTCGATTCCTGTGACCTATTTCGTCGTGCGTCCGCAAAGGCACGATATCGACCGTACGCGACGAATACTCTGCGGTGCCCGCAACCTTAACCTAAGCGGTGATGGTCGGCATGGTTGCGCCAGAACCAATTCGGGCGCCCACACGGTTGGCAGTGCTGTCGGCGGCACCGCGCAGTACGTACCCAGAGGTTGACACGGTCCCCAGCAGGGCGCCCTGACCGAGCTGAAAGCCCAATTTCTCGTGAGTGGGAACTGCACTTTTTTGTCGGGTGGACGCGTCGGGGTCGGTATCGGCATGCGCGGGCGCAGTTCGCCCAGTCGAGATCGGCGTCCGGGAGTAACCGGCGCAGTGTGTGGCCGCTGTTCGGAAGTACAGGTTGAAGTACGAGTGCAGTTTCACCGCATCCTCCGATCGCAGCTTCGGGTGGCAGTGATCCGTCGTGTGCTAGGTCGCTCGATCGGCCGGCCTCCGCTCCTTGACACTTCATCTCACACCAGTTTGCCGAGTTCGGGCTCACGCAACGGAACACGGAGCGAAATGGTCGTCGCCTGCGGGAAAGCCCGCCAACACCGTTGTTTGTTACGCCACTGGTGTCAGGTACCCCAGGTTGGCGCGTTTATCAGCTCTGTTGGCGTCCAAACCCGTGCCGGTAGGGCGCCGTCGTCTTTTAACGTGGACGTAGCGAATGTGAGCTGGAACACTCGCCGCGTGGGGCCTCCGCCGGGCTTTCCACACGCGAGATTCCCGTCCATGCAGCGACTCGGTATCGGCCAGGACCGGTTCGCCAAGAATGCGGCGTCACGAGCATCGAACGATGACCGATCCTGTTCGACGCCGGGCGCACAATCGCTGCTGCGAGTGCATGCTCGCGCAATCTCACCGAAGTCGGGTGCTTCCGGCGCCCTTCAACATATCTGGAGACCATCGATGACTGTCCCTGAACTGACCCAGAACGATGTACCGCGCGAGTTCGTCGCCGATCACACCGTCGAACGTTCCCAGCGGCCCATCGCGGACGGACCGAACGCATTCAAAGTCGCGATCTTCGGAGCGAACGTGTCCACGGGACAAGGTGGCCTGACTCTCGCCGATAACACGATCAAGCTCGGCAACTGGACCGAGATTCAGAAACTTGCTCAAAAGGCAGACAAGTACGGCGTCGAGGGCTTCATCCCCATTGCCCGGTGGACGGGACTGTCCGGCCCCGAGCGACCCTGGGGACGACAGTTCGAGACCTTCACCTGGGCCGCGGGTCTCGCGGCAGCGACGGAGAACATTCAGATCTTCGCGACATGCCACGTCCCGTTCATCCATCCGCTGATGGCGGCGAAGATGAGCGCGACAGTCGATCACATCAGCGGCGGCCGCATGGGCTTGAACGCCGTCGCCGGCTACCACCAGCCGGAGTACCGGATGTTCGGCGCGGAAATCCCCGGACACGACGAGCGTTACAAGTTGGCGGACGAGTGGATGCGAATCGTCGAGCGCCTGTGGGCCGACGAGGGTGAACAATTCGAGTTCGACTTCGACGGAGACTATTTCAAGCTCGAGGGTGCGCAGGCCTTCCCCAAGCCTGTTCAAGCGCCCGGTCCCGTGGTGATGAGTGCCGGCTCTAGCCCGGCTGGCCAGCGGTTCGCATTCGACCACGCCAACATCCTGTTCGCCGGAATCTACGACGTGGATCGCGCCAAGCCGGCCGTCACGCAGCTGCGGAAGAACGCAGACGAGGCAGGTCGCGAAGACCTCGCTTTGTGGGCAGGTGTCCACATCGTGTGCAAGGACACCGAGAAGGAAGCCTTGGACTACGTGCAGTACGTGGTCGAGGAAAAGGGCGACTGGGAGAGCGCCGCCCGCTACAAGCAGATCATCGAGTCGGGTGATGCCCGAAGCATCAACTTCGATGAATTCAAGGACGACGAGTCCGTGAAGGCCTTTATGCGGGCGGGTCTCGTTCCGCTGGTAGGTACGCCGGAAATGATTGTAGAAGGGCTTCAGAAGCTCTCCGATGCAGGTATTTCGGGAATTTGCACCGGTCTGGTCGACTACAACGAGGGCTTGGACCGTTTGCACGAGCAGATCTTCCCGCTGATGCGCAGCGCGGGGCTTCGTGCCTGACGCTCAGTTCGAACTTCCGTTCTACGAACGGCAGAAGCAGCAGACAATTCCCGAGGGGATCGCATGACCTTTCCACATCCATCAAAGTTCAACCTGGTAGTCGCGGGTACCACCGATTCAGGTGAGACCGACTTCTTGGAGGTCGGGTCTCCCGCTGTGATCGATTTGCCGGGCGTCGCCAGCGGAGCGTTCTACTGGGCCGTCGAGGGCGAGCACAGCAAAGACAATATCGGCAAGCCCCCCGTTCGTGTCGAATTGGCGGGGCCGAACGGTTCGACCTTTGGTGTGAGCAGCTTCCCGGCACGGTCGGCGGGAAACAACGTCGATATCGATGACCTGGGACCCAGCATGACCGGCACCGGAGACGATGGTGATCCCGCCATGCATGCCAGTGACACCATCGACTACGAGGTGGTGATCTCGGGGAAGGTGGATCTCGAACTCCCCGGTGGGAAGAAGCGCACTCTGGTGCCGGGTGACTTGCTCGTCATGGCGGGCGTACCTCACGCATGGAAGAACCCGTACGACGAGGACTGCGTATACATCGTGGTGACTGTCGGGTTCAACCAGGGCCAGTCGGACGCCTAGTCACACCATCGACCACTCGATTCACAGACCGAACAAGAATGAGAAAAGTCATGTCACAAAACGAAATACATCGACTCGAAAAGGGACTGCCATCATGGGCCTGAGCTCGCCCGGTGCCGCGTTGCGCGAAATTTTCGAGCGGCCCGAAACCGTAGTCATGCCGTTCGGCGCGCTGCCGATTCACGCGCAGATGGCCCAGCACGCAGGATTCGAGGCGTTCGAGCTCTCGGGTGGAATGTCGGCGTGGTGGGCCGAGGGTGCCTCCGATACGGGCTGGCTCACTCTCACTGAAGTGGTAGCGCACGCACGGCGCGTCGCGAGAAGTGTAGACGTACCTGTGTTCTGCGACGCCGACACTGGTTTCGGTGCACCTATCAACGTCCAGAGAACGGTGCAGGAGTTCATCGACGCCGGTGTCGGCGGAATACACATCGAAGACCAGCGGGAGCCGAAGAAGTCCGGGGGAACGACCGGAATCGAACTGGTATCCGACGCGGAGGCGATAGGTCGACTCAACGCGGCAGTCGAAGCTCGGGACCGAGCGGATGCTGATTTCGTGATCGTCGCTCGTACGGACGGATTCGGCGCTGCCGGCGGAGGCCTCGACGAAGCCATTCGGCGTGCACAGCTCTACCGCGCCGAGACCGGCGTCGACGTCATCTTCTTCGAGGGTCCACACACGTGGGAAGAAGCAGAGCTGGCCTTGAAGGAGACGCCCGGGTCGAACTACGTGATCGGGGCGCAACTCATCGGTCGACGCACGCTCGCCGAGCTGACCGCGATGGGCCAGGCGATCGAGGCAGTGCCGTTCGTGCTTCCCGGCATCCACGAGGTATGGAAACTACTTCTGGACATCAAGGAAGCGGGTGACGGCACTCCGTTCGTGGCCTATCTCGAAAAGATGAATGAGGCCAAGGGGACTGCGTACGAGTTGGGCTGGGGCGATCGCCTCGGGCGACCCTCCGCAGACTACGTGCGAAGCACAGAAATGAAATACCTACCGACGGACGCTCAGCGTGATTACGTAAACAGTCCCAATGCCTAGTTCCCGGCGTTCCGAGTAGCCGGTTCCACAACCCCACAATCGATAAGGTGCGAAATGTCTGAAGTGCGCGAACTCGACTTCGGTGGACGAGTTGCCATCGTCACCGGAGCAGGTCAAGGAATGGGACGCGAACACGCTGTCATGCTCGCGTCCCGCGGAGCAAAAGTTGTGGTCAACGACATCAACTCGAATCGTGCCGAGGAGACGGTGAAGACGATCACCGACGCCGGCGGAACAGCCGTACCCGACAGCCACGATATCGTCACCAAGTCGGCGGATCTGGTGCAGAACGCAATCGACAGTTTCGGGGGCCTCGACATCGTGGTCAACAATGCCGGGATCAATGCCTACGGCCGATTCTGGGAAATGGATCGCGATCTGTGGTGGAAGGTGTTCGACACCAGTTTCCGTGGTGTCGTCGAGGTGTCACGCAGCGCGATGCCCCACCTGATCGAGTCCGGGAGCGGACGCCTCATCAACATCTCCTCGAATGCATTGATGGGCCTGCCCAACGACACGTCCTACGCTGCCGCCAAAGCTGCAGTGTGGGGCCTCGGCAACTCCCTGGCGGGTGAGGCTCGCGATGTCGGCGTGCAGGTCACCACGCTGCTCCCGGTCGCGTGGACACCGATGACCGAGGAGGCCTTCGGTGATCCGCTCATCCAGCAGGTCATGCGAGACCACTTCCCCTCGAGCTCCGTCTCGGCTTTCGTGACGTGGCTCGCCCACCAAGACACCACGGTACACGGAGAAACATTCGAGATCGCCGGCATCTCAGCCGCCAGAACCGCTTTCAGTGCGATGCCGCGCATGCAGGTGACCGAACCCTCTCCCGAGGTGTGGGCCGCCAACGCCGCCAACCTCACGAAGCCTGGCGAACTCACACCCCTGTTGAAGGCGAGCGACTCGTTCCGTGCGCAGGTCGTGTACCTGGCGCCGGAGATGGACTCGCAGCTCCCTGCAGACGCCGCAGATGTGTCCAGCAACTAGGGGAGTGGTGTCCATGAGGCGGGCAGAAGTACGCGCGATCGGTGACGACTCGTCGATCGTGCGTCAGGCCTTCGCCCAGTTCCCCTCGGGTGTCGCGGTGCTCGCGATCGACGTCGGCGGCCGAAAGCACGCCCTCGTCGCGTCGTCGTTCATGGTCGGTGTGTCACTAGAACCGTGCCTGGTGGCGGTGGCGGTGCAGAAATCGTCCGAGACGTGGGGGCAGATCAAGGATGCCCGCTCGGTCGGAGTATCGATTCTGGGCAAGGGACAGAGCGAGCTGACCCGCCGCCTGGCCAGCAAGGACCGCGCCGCACGCTTCGAGAAAGTCGCGACAGCGGCCGGTGATCAGGGTTCCGTTTTCATCGACGATGCTGCACTGTGGCTGGAGTGCTCGATTCACGAAATCTCGGAGGCGGGTGACCACTGGATGGCGCTCCTCGAGGTGAGCAAATTAGTTGTCGGAGAAAATGACCCACTCATATGGCATGGCGCGAGGTTTCGCGAACTCGTCGATGCGCAGTCGATCGAAGTCGAGTAGTTCCGGCGGCATTTGCTCTCGGGGGGACACACCGCCGGTGGTCGTCCTGGGACACCACGCCGGGGTGTCAAGGCGTGGAACCACAGTATGGAGCGTAGGGCGTGACAACGTTCGGTCTCGTTCGATGTCCATTCTGGACAGTATGTGTCAGTATTATCGGTGTCACGTTGTGGTGAAGGAGTTGTGGCTGTGTACGAGCGGTATCAGACGATGGAGTTCGATCTGTCGAG
>SEEV01000885.1 GCA_004211695.1 Rhodococcus sp. (in: high G+C Gram-positive bacteria) | reverse complement strand
GGCGCCTGCGTTCATCGACTTCTCGAACGCGATCCGGTAGCCGGTCTCGATGCCGGCCTCGTCGACGGTCAGGGCGGTGACCTTCGGGTCCTTGAAGATCGAGGCGTCGTCGAGCGCCGCCTGGAGGACCTTCTGGCGGTCGGAGCGGGTGTCCGGGGTGATGGTCTTACGGGCGATGATGATGCGGTCGTGGTGGGCCTCATGGCGGACCGTGACCTCCCACTTGTCACTGCCGGGGAACGCGGCCGCGATCGCGCGGGAGACCTCCTCGAACTGCTTGGGCCGAATGACGGTGCCGCGGTGCAGTGTGATCGTCGCGCGCCAGATCACACGCCACCCGGGCGGGAACGGGACGGCGATCGTCTTCGGCAGGTGTCCGGTGCCCTGTCGGACCACCGATTCGAGCATCTGCGACCAGTTGTGCGTGCGGTGGCGCAGGACGTCGACGATGACGAGCAGGGCAGCGGCGGCGACGAGCAGCACCCGGTGGCCGTGCAGCTTCGTCAGCACCTCGACGACGGTCTCGTTGCCGGCGGCCGCCGACATCAGGCGCGGGGAGTACACCGCAACGCCCGCGGCGACGACGGCGATCGGCGAGAGCGGGGTAAAACGGCGGATGCGGGTCGGCTGGCCGCTCTCGCCGACCTGGTTGCCGCGACCGCCGCCGGAATCGCCGAAGAGGTCGCGCCACGCCGCGACCAACCAGTCCTTGAGTGGGTCGTGATTTCCGCTCACCGCCTGTGCCTTTCGATCGTTTCGATCCTGAACGCCGTCCGGGGAGGCGTCTTGAGCACAGTGACAGAAACCCGCGATTTTCCTCAACGGGGTGTCCCCCTCAAGCGGCGCACCCCGGCGGTGCGGCGAACACCGCTCTCGCGCAGGATCTCCAGGCCGGATTGTCGAACCCTCAACGCGTTCGACTCGCGCCCTTGACGGGTGCTCTGATCACCGCCTGCGTGAGCGGTGGTTGCATCGGTGTCGACTCCTGCGCCGGGGGCACTCTGAAGACCGCTGGCGTAATTCTGGATTACACTCCCCCCAAGGAACGCCGGGGGGAGTGGCCCCCGGAGGGGGTGGGCCTGGGAGGCGCTTTTTCGAGCGCTCGAATCCACCGCCGAAATCCGGCGCCGTTTTCATCGCGTATCTGAGCGCTGTCTCCGCGCACCGGCGCACTGGGTGGTCGAGCCGCTCGCTGCGGACCTGCCGCGACAGCCCGTCTGGGCGCGGCCACAGGCGCCGCCGCCTGCACCGCGTACACGCACCGCCCGACCTCGCACCCACCGAGCCCGCGTGTGTACCCATAGCCTCGACGCTCCATGGCACGCCTATACGCGAGCCTCCAACCCCTGCGCCCCATAGGATCCTGATCACCGCGGGCGACACACGGGCCGCCCCCATCGTGCGAATCACCGCGGGGAATCCCCTCACGCGCAGCCTGATTACCGGCTGCCCATCGAGGTCGCGCGGGTCCCGCCGCGCCGCCGCTGCGCGCCCATCGCTGGAAACGACATTCCCGATGCCGCACCGCCCCCGTTCACCTGCACCGATGACCCGATCCCGGCGCGGACACCCCGTTGAGATGAAAAGCGAAATCGACTTACGGTCGTGCGCATCCACATTCAGATGCACCTACCGAACTCAGCGATGGAGAGTGCTCATGTCCCTCACGTCCGCAGTCGTCGACCTGGCGACCACCCCGCCCGGAAGCGTCGACGTACTCGCCCAGAACACCGAAGTCACCACTGGCGGTCTGCGCGCGTGGATCGGCGACAACATCATCTTCACGATCCTCGCCCTGATCGCGTGCGTCGTCCTCCTCGGCGGCCTGCGCGGCAACCTGTCGAAGGTATTCACCGTCGGCGGCCTGTCGCTCGTCGGTATCGCGTTCTTTTCCCTCGCGAGCAGTGAGAGCGCCGCGACCGGCATCGGCAACTGGATTCTCGGCCTGTTCGGCATCCGAGTGGTCTGACCTGCCGTGCCCGA
>SEEV01000884.1 GCA_004211695.1 Rhodococcus sp. (in: high G+C Gram-positive bacteria) | reverse complement strand
GATTCGCCGGAGCAGTACGAGCTCGCGCTTCTGCTGACCAATTGGCGCGCCGACATCGTGGCGACGCCGATGCCGACCGGGCCGCTGCTCGACGACGTGATCGCGGCGATCGACGCCTCGGACGCCCGCTCGGCGCGCAGTGCCGCCCGCGGCAAGCTCCGCCTGCTGCGACCCATCGCGGGCGCTGCTGCCGCGATCGCGGTCGTCATGGGCGGCGCCAGCATCTTCTCGTACAACGCCGAACCGGGCGATCCGCTGTGGAGCGTCAAGTCTGTCGTGTTCAGCCAGCAGGCCGATTCGACCGTTGCACAGATCGACACCACGTCACAGCTACAGGAAGCCGAGCGTCTGATCTCCGTGGGCGATGCCGAGTCGGCGAAGCACCTGCTCGAGGGCGCCGCCGACCGTGCCGATGGAGTACGTGACTCCGACATGCGGAACGAACTCGACGTGTGGCGTGCGAAGCTGGCCGCCGAAGTCGAGAAGATTGCTCCCACCACGCCGCCGACGACGACGTCACCGGGTACCACCACGACGGACGCGCCGGCGCAGAGCACCGAACTGCCTAACACCGTGCCGGGCACACCCGATGCCACGACGCTGCCGGGTGTCGGTCCGCTGCCGGGCACCGGCACCACGCCGCCCACCGATCTGCAGATTCCGGGACTTCCGGCCATCCCGTTGCCGCAACTGCCTCAGTTGCCGACGCTTCCGCCGGAGACGTTGCCGTCCACGAGCCCCGATCCGACGATCATGATGGTCCCGACGCTGCCCTCGGACATTCCGGCTACGGAACCGTCCACCCAGCAGCCCCCGCAGGTGCCTTCCTCGGTGCCACTGCCCACCACGACCACCACCGTCCCGGTGCCGCCGCCCACCAGCTAGCGGCGCACCGCCCTCCGTTACAGACAACTGTGGCCCGACACGCGAAGTGTCGGGCCACAGTCGTCTGTAACGGGTTGTGCAGGCTCAGGCGTCGAAGCCGTCTCCGTGCAGAGCGTCGTTCATCGAGGCGTCCGCGTAGCCGCGGCAGTAGTCCCACGTGACGTAGGCCTCGGGGGTCGGGTCGTAGGCGGGCTCGTGCGGGCGCACGGTGCCGTCGACCAGAAGCTGGAGGAGATTGGCACGGAGCATGTCCCAATCGTGGTAGTGATCTTGCTGGCAGTCTTCGCAGCAGACGACAAGCCCGCGGATCCCACGATGGGCCAGCAGTGCCTCGTACACGGCGAGGTCGGCCAAGTCTTCCTCCACGGCGAGACGCTCGTGGGGGTCGAGTGGTTGGCCCGGTTCGATCGCATCGAGAGCTGCGGACGGGTCGGCGGGGTCGCCGGCGAAGGGGTCCGGGGGCAGACCTGGAGGCAGTTGATCGCGCACAGCACCACGGTACGCAGGTCAGCCCGGTCT
>SEEV01000883.1 GCA_004211695.1 Rhodococcus sp. (in: high G+C Gram-positive bacteria) | reverse complement strand
CGTCGCGGCGGCCGCCCCCGTGCTGCGACAACTGGCAGACGGGCTGGTCGACGAGCCGGTCAGCGTGATCCTGACCTCAGCCGACGGCGTGGTACTGACCAGGATCACCGCCAGCCGACAACTCAATCAGGCGCTCGACGACGTCAACCTCGCGCCTGGCTTCAGCTACTCGGAAAAATTCGCCGGCACCAACGGGATTGGCACCGCTCTCGAGACGGGCCAGCCCACCCTCGTCGCGGGCGCCGAACACTATGCCGACTGCTTCGGGGAACTGGCGTGCGCCGGTGTCCCGATCCACGACCCGGTGTCCGGCGCCCTCGTCGGTGCGCTCGATCTCACCGGTTGGGTCGAGGACGGCGGACCGTTGCTGGCCACACTGGCGCGGTCGGCCACCGCCCAGATAGAAGGGCGCCTGCTCGCGCAGGCCAGCGCGGAACAGCTCGCGTTGCTCGACGCCTACCTGAAGGCCTATCGCCGCGCACCGCAGACCGGGGTGCTGGCCCTCGGCGACGATGTCGTCCTGGTGAACCGGCGACTGCGCCTGGCCTTGGATACCCAAGATCAGGCCGTGCACGCGGTCGATCTGACCGCTGCGCCTACCAGACATCGACACAGCGTGGCCCTTCCCAGCGGGCAGGCCACCCGCCTGTCTTCGGTGGACGACGTCGGGCTCACAGCGCGACGGCCCTTCTATGTACGGTGGGTCTGCTAAAGCTCTTGTCGGAATCCGAACCGTCGACCACTGCGACTGCACACGGGTTCTCGGTGCACGTGTCACGTCTCGGTGTTCCGATCTGCGGGTCCTCGTTCGTGTCAGCGCATAATTCGCACGAACTTGTCGGAATCCTCGAGCCCGGTCGTTATCCCGTATGGGGATCGTCGGTTTCCGGCGCCATCGCACGGGGGAAACGTGGCCGACCATGATCGCGGACGATGCGTCCGACGACGAGGCCGACGACGATCCGACCGGTGGTTGTACGTCCGGTGCGTCGGATCACGCGCGGGCTATCGCGACATGGAGTTGTTCATCGAGTCGGTAGCCGACCCTGCCGTTGCCGACCGGCTCGACATCGCGACAGTTCCCGATTGATCCGGTACGAGCTGACGGGTTGCGGCGATCCGTCGGACAGCTCAGTAGCCGGGCTCGTTACCCGGCTTCCACTTGATGCCGCAGCCCATCGCGGGAAATTGATCGGCCGGGACCGGCGTGCCGGCCAGCACCGCGTCGACGGCGCCGCGCACGTCGGCCGCGGTCACCGGCAGGTTGTTGCCCGGCCGCGCTCCGTCCAGCTGACCGCGGTACACCAGCCGGCGGTGGCCGTCGAAGACGAACGTGTCCGGCGTGCACGCCGCGCTGTAGGCGAGTGCCACATGTTGGCTCTCGTCATAGAGGTACGGGAACGTCCA
>SEEV01000882.1 GCA_004211695.1 Rhodococcus sp. (in: high G+C Gram-positive bacteria) | reverse complement strand
GTGGACCTCGGCAGAAGACCGGTAGCGACCGGCGCCGGCAACACCCTTGCGCACCCGGGAATCTCGGCTGCTCCGGGTATGACGGTCCCCATTGCTAGCAGTGCAATCAATGCAAGCACCGCTAGCGATTGGGGAGGGCTTGGGCGGGTGGGTTCTGAGTGCCGCGTTGCGCCCTCCTCAGTCCCCGGGTCAGAGCTTTCGGGCGGAGATCCCCACCCCTGCGCCGCGCAGTCGTTCGACGAGCACGTCACCGAACGCGGTAGCCGGAGTGAGGACGCCCGCCTCCTCAGGAAGGCGATCTCGGTCCAGGACGAGGCTCAGTGCCGACTCCCCCAGCAGGACCGCGGTCGCCCGGTACCCGGGATCACCCTGCGCCGTCACCCGTGCCGCGTACCGGGCGCCGGTCGTGGCGGTGGTGTAGATTTCCATCGCGAAATAGCCGTTGCGCTGGGTTCTTTCGCTGGGTCCCTCGCCGGGTGAGGGGAGGATGCGGTCGAGGAGAAACCGGGTGGGCGGAACGCTGAGACCGAGGACGAGCCCGCCGAGGATGGCCGCGACACCGACCGCGTAGACGCGGGACAGGCGCGAGTCTCCCACGCTCATCACCTCCCGGTACTTGAAGGTCCGGCCGTACACCCACCCTTGGAGTGCGTTGCTGCGCCGCACCACGCGGGTGTTGTACGAGCCCATCACGAACGGGGCCTTCCACCCGCGTACCTGCGGGGCGATCTCCGCGCCGTCGACCACGGCCACGTCGGACTGACGCCCGAGATCGGGTTCCTTCGTTCGGTCCGGGCTGAGTGAGTACGGCGAGGCGGCGAGCCGACGCAGCGCCCGATCCTTCTTCGACACGTCGATCTGCGTGCGCAGCGAGTCGATCGTCCCACCGGAGACTCCGCCGCTCAGCGACGCGACCAGGGTGGTGTCGGTCAGTTCCCCAGCGCCGTCAGCCTGGACTTTCTGGTGCAGGACGTGCACTCCCAGGTCGGAGGGAATCGAGTCGTAGCCGCAGGAGTGCACGATCTTCACACCGTTGGCGCGGGCCTTGTCGTGGTGGGCGTCGATGCTTCTCCGGACGAACAACACTTCCCCGGTCAGGTCGACGTAGTCGGTGCCGGCCGCGACACAGGCGGCCACGAGTTCGGTGCCGTACTTCGCATAGGGCCCCACGGTGGTCGCGACAACAGTTTCGCCTGGGACCGTCCGGCGAGAGCGATCCGCACACCGTCCGGGGCGGTGCGTGCGAGGTAGTCGGCGAGCAACCTTCCGACGAACCCGGTGGCACCGTAGATGACGAGATCGAGTTCGCGTCCGCTGTCAGTCATGCGCGGAGCCTACAACCGCGGCCGATCACGCAGAAGAGGTAGATGTAACCCTGCGTAACCGTATGCCGGGATGGTGGGGCAGATCCCTCGAACCCGAGTCGATGGGGACGTGTCATAATCCCCGTTCAAGATCCGTTTCAAGGCCTTTGTCTGCAGATGACAACGCGCACTCGGTAAGTCGTCCGGTTCCGACATGGGTGTGGCCCGGCATCGGGGGGTGATGCCGGGCCACTGGGTGTGTTCTGCGAGCAAAATCTGGGGGGATGGTCGACAGAACAACCCCGAGTTTACGGATCGTCACCGACCGACGAGTGCGCGGACGCGACACCCGCTCAGCAGACGGGCTTGCGCACCGGAGCAGGGCGGGATCGGCACTGCCAGACCCGAGGCTGATGGTAGGGCGGCGCCCGGAGTTCTCGGTCGCCGCTGCTGGGCACCCGCAGCCCTCCCACCCCATCAAGCACTGGCCTGGCCCCAACGGGTTGCCGTTGGGGCCAGATGGCGCCGATTGACGCAATTTAATCGCACACCTGTTCGATCGGGTGGTAGCCTCGGCACTGCCCCGCTCGGAGGGTTCGGGTGTGTCTGTCCAGCAGGTTCCCCGTTCGAACATCGGGGCACAGAGCGTGGTGCGGGTCGGTGGGGCTTTATGCCCGGGAAGCATCGGCCCGCACCTCGTCCGGCCGCCGCGCAGCGATCGCGGGTGAGCGCCCGGCGAGAAGTGCGGTCAACTC
>SEEV01000360.1 GCA_004211695.1 Rhodococcus sp. (in: high G+C Gram-positive bacteria) | reverse complement strand
CTCGGGGTGCTCCCGAAACCGAACAACCTGCCCCGCGGATGCATCGCCGCCGGCGACCGCGGGTTCTTCTGCGACTACGCGTTGCAGTACCTCCAGACCGCCGGGCTGTCCCGGGAGCAGCTCGAAAGAGGCGGCTACCTGATCCGCACCACCCTCGATCCGGCCGTGCAAGGATCGGTCAAGTCGGCGGTGTCCACCTACGCCGACGCGAAACTTCCAGACATCGCGAGCGTGATGAACGTCGTGCAGCCCGGGCAGGACCAGCACCGAGTCCTGGCGATGGCGGGCAGCCGCAACTACGGCCTGGACGCTGCCGCAGCCGAGACGGTGCAGGAGTTGCCCTACTCGCTGTCCGGGCACGGCGCCGGGTCGGTGTTCAAGGTCTTCACCACCGCAGCTGCCCTGGAGAAGGGGCTGCGGCTCAACGCGATCCTGGACGTGCCCGGCCGGTTCGACGCCCGCGGGATGGGTGACGGCGGTGCCCCCGGGTGTCCCGCGGCCGCCTACTGCGTGCAGAACGCCGCCCCGTATCCGCGGGCACTGTCGGTCACCGACGCCCTCGCCCAGTCACCTAACACCGCGTTCGTGAAACTTCTCCAGGAAACCGGGGTGGATGCGACGGTGGACATGGCGGTGCGCCTCGGCATGCGGTCCTACACCGACCCGGGCACCTCCGGGTTCGGGGACCAGAGCCTGGCCGACATGCAGAAGGACCAGAATCTGGGTTCGTTCACTCTCGGCCCGGTGTGGATCAATCCGCTCGAGCTGTCGAATGTCGCCGCGACGCTGGCCTCACACGGCAAGTGGTGCCCACCGACCCCCATCGACTCCATCGTCGACCGCGAGGGGCGGCCGGTCCCACTCACCCAGCAGGCGTGCGAGCAGGTTGTCGATCCCGGCCTGGCCGACACCCTGTCCAACGCGTTGAGCAAGGACGACCAGCCCGGCGGCACGGCATTCGCGGCGGCGGCCGGTGCCGGGTGGACCCTGCCGATGTCCGCAAAGACCGGCACCACCGAATCGCACATGTCGTCGGCGTTCATCGGGTACACCAACAACCTGGCCGGCAGCGTCTACGTGTTCGGGGACTCGCCGACCCCCGGCCAGATCTGCACCAGCCCGCTGCGCTCGTGCGGGGACGGAAACCTGTTCGGCGGCACCGAGCCGGCCCGCACCTGGTTCAAGGCAATGATGCCGATCGTGAACAAGTTCGGCCCCACCGTCCTGCCTCCGATCGACCCGCGCTACGCCCGCTGACCGGAGTCTCGACGTCGAGGATCTGCGATTCGACAACTCCACCGCCGGGGCCATCGACACCAACCGCGTCCCGACGGGCACTCAGCTCCCCCACCCATCGTCGAACCCCACCGAGTGCTCAGTTTACGAGACCGCCGCCCGGGGAATCTCGTATGCAAAAGGACGATGCCAAATGTTGAACTCCGAAATCCCACACCCCACAGGGCCCGCCCGAAGCTTCCTCGACCGGCGCCGCGGCCCCTCAGATCGTGAACTCCTCACCACCGCGAAGACAGTTCTGATCACCAGCCGCGGATACAGCGACGCCCAGGCATTCGACGAACTGCTCGACGTGGCACGACGGCACCACCTCTCCGTGCAGAGCGCTGCGCGGTGTCTGATCGACCTCACCAGCAACACCAGACACCTTACGAGTCGCCGACCGGTCACGTTTCCCGAGTGGGAAGGACTCCGCCGACAGCCGTCAGGCCATCACCGTCCTTCGCAGCGAATGGGCAGCCTGCATCGGCGGCACCATCCCCACCTCGCGACACAGGTACGACCGTGATGTGATAACGCAGCCCGTCACCAACCGGCGCGCCCTGGTCGTCAACGGCTGGTCCGAATCGCTTCGTCGGGAGCTGCTGCCGACCTCCGCGTCACATTGATCGAACCTGGCGTCGTCGACACCGATCTGCCCACCCGCATCACCCATGAAGCCACAAGCAGGCCGTGCAGTAGGGCTACGACATGGGCCACGGTCAAGCCCGATGAAATCGCCGAGGTCATCGCCCTCGCACTCTCCCGCCGCCTGGACCTGGCCATCAACGAGATCCTGCTTCGCCCCGCCCGCCAACTCGGCTGACACCGAGGGGACTATATGAAATTCGGCGGATCCGGCGCTGACCCACCAGCGTGACAATGCCCGCTACCGCGCTCTTTCGCGGAAAGGGAGCAGTGCGATGTACTGGTAGCGGGCGGCGGCGGGGCCGTGTCATGACTCGGCACGCGCGCGCAATGACACGCGAAGGTCCTCGGTGCGGGGTGATGCGATGGAGTCGGTGCTACGGCGAATCGCTACCTCCCACGCCGCTGGTGTCGCCGGCCTCGTGGTCGCGGTCGCTTATGCGTACTGGGCAACCGGGCTGCGGCCGTTCACGACGCTCGCCTATATCGCCGTTGGCGTCCCCGTCGCCCTGCTCACCTGCCTGGCTGTAGTCAGCGGCACCGGTGATTCTCGTGGTACCGGCACGCCCCGGGCCGGGAAGATCAGCCTCCGTTCGGTGTGCCCGTGGCTGATACTGCTCATGATCGCCGCCGCGCTCGAAGCCGTCGGCATCGCCTTGGGTGGCCAGTCGATCACCGTGCCGACACTCAGCACGGTGATCGATCACGCCTTGGCATGGCATCCGGTTCGGTTCGTCCTGTTCTGCGGATGGCTCGCCGCCGGCGCGGCACCGGTCGTCCGCATCATGCACAGCAGCCGCAGTGAGGCGACGTGAGGTGGTAGTCACGATCATCTGGCTGGTGTTGATCGGCGCCGGGATCGGCATCGAGCTGTGCAGCCATCGAACGGACGGACGGTGCTCGAGCCTTGCGAGTGTCGCCTCGTTGCTGTGGACCCGGCTACCCGGCCGGTTACTTCTCGTCGGCATCTGGGGGTTCGTCGGATGGCACGTTTTCGCCCGGTACACCGTCCCTTGACAGCCACATCTCACTACCTCCACTCCATGCGGGCGGACGCGCCCAGGACAACGGTCGACTTCTGTTCGCAGAGCGCGACCATCAACCGACGACTGCAAGCGAAACCCTGCGCGGGACTCGACGCCCCATTGATCGATCGCAGACCTCGCCGCGAACGACTCGAGAAATATGCATGTGGCGTAGGTCACATCTTCGCGATGTGCCGGTCGGTGGCCCTACCATTTCCTCGTACCGGTATGCACCGAGCACACGGTGCCGATGAAGTCTCCGTCAGCCAAACCCCCACTGACTGGCGGGGATTCGACACACACCGGTGCGGAAGCACTCCTACACGTCCCGGCGAGGCCCGGTCAGAGCGGAACCCACTCCGACCGGGCCGCTTCGGCTCATCGGGTCACTCACTACGCGGTCGACCGAAGCTCGGCCTGCCCGCACTGACAGGTTGGCCCGGAAATCTCGCAGCTACGGATTCCTCACCCGACGCAGATCAAGACACCCACGACCGCCACCGCGACCAGCGACGCGGCACCGCAGATCAGCCACGCCTGCGTCGCAAGCCGCCGCCACTGATCGCACTTCCCGCCCGCTTCCGCGACCGCAAGGACTGACCGCCCACCGTTCGCATCGGGCGCCAGGGCCTCCGAAAGGCGACGGGTCTTCGCATCAGCCCGTGCGGCTACTCCGAACGAGACGGGAACCACCACCAGCGCAATCACCAGTAACCCAACCATCCAGCCCATACCCGTCCCGGGCATCTCCTGCTCCTTTCACACCAGCGATCTCCCACAGGTGCCGCTCATCGAACTCCAGCCACCCTGACCCACGGGCACGACCAATCCCCCTGTCAGCTATATCGCCGCACCGCCACCCGGTGTTGCACCCTGACTGCGTCCACAGGCCCCGGCGAACTACACGCCCGGCACCGGGAACTTCCACATCGCCACCACCACGATCCCCATGACCAACCCTGCGTAGACGATGGTTCCAAACACACTGACACGCAACGCATCCAGTAGGCTGGCCCTGAGTTTCTCGGCGATCCGTGCCATGACAATTCTTCCTTCACGTGCAGAGGGTCTCGACTGCAACGCCGACGACGGTGCACCACAAAGAATTACCCAACTTCAATACCTGCACAACGGCCGAAACACCTACACCCCTACCTATTTTGGGTCCCGGACGCGGACAGCAACCCGGCCCCGGCACACCTTCCCGAAACTTCTGATGTGTTGTACATCACATAGATGGGGAGTCAAAGCCCCACGCACCTATCATTTCCGACACAGCCACAGAACATGCGCACGTTGGCAGCGTCCGAGACTGCACACCCGAATCGCATGATCGTGCCGATCACGCCTGACCATTGCGGCCACACCACGTCGGCCACAGCAGGCTGCGAAATCACACTGACGGGCCGGTAATTCGACCTCTCAACAAAAGTGCCATGGCGTGGATCACATTCCCTGGACATTCGCGTTCCGGCTCACGAAAATCGCTTATGCACCGCTCGTCACGACGTGCAGGTTGTCCGTGTAGCGCCCCCGCCAGTTGAATTTCATCATTGGCGGGGGCTGCGCTTGGCGCCCTGATACGACTCACGCCTACGCAGTGACCACTTTCGTCCCGGGCTTGCGTGCGGGCCCCCCTTCTCGAACGGCACCCCTGGCGACGGGTCCGGTCTCGATCGACATAAGCAGTCGCCTCACCCCGGTGGCCAAACCGTCCATTCGTTCCCGGGCTTGTCGGTGCCCGAGCCGAGGCTGCGGCAAATACGGCCTGCCTGCCTGAACACCGGAGCCGCGACGACATGTCGGAACGTTGCCCAATTCACTCGCTGTGGGGAGTTCACGCGCTTACGCGATCAGCCGTCGGCCGGGGCGCCGACTCCTCTCAGTCAGCTACCTCATCGCCGCACTCCCGGCGGCCGCCGATTGCGCACTGTTCAACAAGACCGGTTGGTTCAGATCTTTGCGGTCGCGGGAATGTCGAGTGGGCACGCGGCCGCCTGAGGGGCAGTTGCCGCATCCCCAACGGCCAGGTCAGCCCTGCTTGGGCACCCAATGGTCGGTCACGAGTTCGAAACTTTGTTTGAGTTCCCCGTACGCCGCTCGTTGGGCCTCCTCGCCCTCGCCGTACCGCCGAACGGCCATCTCGTGTGCCGTCGCGAAGGCCGCCTGCACCTCCTTCGACGATCGCCGCAGTGTCTGTGGGAGCTCAGTCCGGTTCACCGCTCCACTCCTTCTTGGTCGTGGCCGTGATGTCGTACCCCTAGATTGTCCACCCGGTACCCACCCCGGCGGTACCGGGCGAACCGGGTTTTCCTACGCCGTCGACGGGCAGACGGTGGCTCACCGACGCGGTGAGCAGACATCGCCGAGGCGTTGGCGCACGCGGGCGTCGGCGAGCGTCACGTGGCGTGCGAGGACGGGACCGATGCAGGCGAGCGCTTCCGGACTCGTCATCTGCTGGTGCGATACGGGAATGGAATGTTCGAGGATCTCGCCGCTGATGTGCTGCCTCCACGCGGAGACGCCGGTGGGAGCATGGAACGAATCTGCCGCGCCGAAGTACAGCAGCTCGAGATCGCTCGACGTCGACGGTCGGTGCGCGAGGGCGAGGTCGACCGTCTGCGTGAACACCCGGTGGACGGCCTCGAGGTCGTCCGCGGTCACAGCTGCGAACAGTCCACCGGTGCGACGCAGCACTTCCACGGCACGATCCGTGGTCTCCGCCGAATCGTCGTCACCCGGGACCACCGCTCCGAACTCCGCCAGAAGTGCTGTCACGGTGGGCTTCTCCGTCGTATGACCGAAGCCTCGGGCCAGGTGTGTGTCGAGCATTGCCAGAGTGGCCACGTCGTCGCCGTCACCGGTGAGCTGCACCGCCATCTCATGAGCGATCTGGCCGCCGACCGAGTAGCCGACCAGGTGGTACGGCCCGTGCGGCTGCACCGAACGGATCCGGCGGACATACAGGGCGGCGAGCTCCTCCAAGGAGTCGACACTCAGATTCGGGTCGGTCAGCGCCGGGGACTGCAGCCCGTACACCGGACGATCGCCGAGATACTGCACCAGTCCGGTGAAGCACCAGGCCAAGCCGATCGCTGGATGGATGCAGAACACCGGGCTGCCGGTTCCGGTGGTGCGCAGTGGCAGCAGCACGTCGAGAGCGCGGTCTGCGGCATCCTCCGCCGCGGGGTCCCTCGGCGCCGTGGCGATCATGTGCGCCAGGGCTTCCGGTGTCGGATGGGTGAAGATCCACTGCACCGGCACGGTGCGCGCGGACGACTCGGCAATCCGGGCGATCACGCTCGTCGCAGCGAGCGACGTGCCACCGAGCGTGAAGTAGTTGTCGTCGAGGCCGACCCGGTCCAGGCCGAGCCCCTCGGCGAAGGCGGCGGCCACAACCTCCTCTGTCGCGTTGCGCGGTGCCCGGTACGGGGCCCGCACCGCGGTGAAGTCCGGTTCCGGCAGGGCCGCGCGATCGAGTTTCCCGTTCGCGGTCACCGGTACGGCGTCGAGAACCGTCATGGACGCGGGGACCATGTGCGGGGCCAACCGCGCGCGGGCGTGCGCCAGGACTGCGGACGTGTCGAGTACCGATCCCGCAGTGGGGACGACGTAGCCGGCCAACCGGTCGCCGCTGGTGTGCACGACAGCGCGATCGATACCTGGGTATCCGAGGAGAGCCGATTCGATTTCGCCGAGTTCGACACGGAACCCACGGATCTTCACCTGAAAATCCGAGCGGCCCACGTACTCGAGCACCGGCCCACCACCCGGCCGCTCCCGCCACCGCACCACATCCCCCGT
>SEEV01000881.1 GCA_004211695.1 Rhodococcus sp. (in: high G+C Gram-positive bacteria) | reverse complement strand
GCAGCCGGGCCAATGCGCACGGACGACTTCGTCAAGGCACTAGCCGCGCTCCGGGAGTCGACCCACCCATTCGCAGTGAACCTACCCCTATACCGTCCCGGAGCCGACGAGTTCATCGAGCACCTCGTCACACACCCGGTGCCGATCATCGTGGCCTCACAAGGCGGGCCGAAGAAGCACCTGGCCCGCCTCCGGGACGTAGGTACACGCTGGCTACACGTCATATCGACCGTAGAACACGCCGAAAAGGCGGCGACCGCAGGCGTTGACGGACTTATAGTCGTCGGCGGCGAAGCCGGCGGCCACCCACCGGCTGACTTAGTCTCCACCATGGTCATCGTGCGGGCCGTGCGAAACGCCCTCCCCAACATCCCGCTAGTCGCGTCGGGCGGATTCGCCGACGGCGCCGGTCTCGCAGCAGCACTGAGCCTGGGCGCGGATGCAGCACAATTCGGCACACGCTTCATCGCCAGCCACGAATCGAATGTGGCACCCACCTACCGGCAACGTATCGTCGACGCGACCATCGACGATACCGATGTCGTCGGACGCGACCTCGGCGTGATCCGCATGCTGTCCAACGATTTCAGCAAACGGATGCTTGAACTCGAACACGGCGGCGCTCCACTCGACGACCGCAAGTCAACGTTCCTTGCGAGCACCCTCAAAGACGCCGCCCTCCAAGGCGACACCATCGACGGCAAGGTAGAGGCAGGCCAATCGGCAGGACTAATCAACTCCATCGAGCGCGCCGCGGACATCGTCGACTCGATCGTCGCAGAATACCTAAACGTCGTTGCGCACCTGCCTGCCGCTGACAGTGCCACTGTCCGATTACGCTGACGAACAGCCTCACGCTGGCACGAGAACGCCTCGGATCCTGCTTCGAAGACTCGTCGAGCGACGCGCTCGCCGCGCTCTACGATGCGACCCGAGGAATATGGCGAGTCGATCTGAGTCGCGCTGAAAGTTGCGAGTTCGCACTCGCGGTCGACGGTGGCGTCGTGCGGGAGGTCTATCGCTCTGCACCGTGGTTGCCGGCAGATCCACCCACTACCTGGATTCCGCATTGCCCCACCGAATTTCGCTACGAATTCGTCGGCAAGATCGCCGAAGCCCAGGTTCGCGAAAGACACCGCTGCAAACAGATCGGGCTTATTGATGCTTTGTGCCGCGGGTACGAACTCGGCGTGTGAAGTCTGCCCGCCGTGGCGCTCACCGACCGGCAGAGGGAGGGCAGGGAGGCGGACGATCTCGTGGTCAGGGGCGAGGGGTCTGCTCGCGCTCGACGATCCAGGCTGCGATTTGCGCTCGTGAAGTGAAGCCGAGTTTGACCAAGACATGCTCGACGTGCCCCTGCGCTGTCCGGGGTGAGATCACCAGCCGATCGGCGATAGCCCTGTTCGTCATTCCCTC
>SEEV01000880.1 GCA_004211695.1 Rhodococcus sp. (in: high G+C Gram-positive bacteria) | reverse complement strand
GGCACCGGACCAGAACCCGTCGACGTCCACCCCGGTCCCCGGCAACGCCTCCTCGTTCACGAAGTCGTAGAGCACCTTCGCGACCTGCAGACCGCCGACCTGAACACGCTCAGTCATGAAAAAGCCTCACTGTTCCGTTTTCGGAGCACCGGACAGGTGCCATGAACCACGGCCAATGTTACCCGCTGGTAAGGATGCGGTGTGGCGATGTCCGGCGGGCGAATCGTCCGAGTTGAGGCAGGAGGGTTGATCAGGCCTTGTCGCCGGTGGTCGGCTCCAGAGAGGGGGCTTCCGACTCCACCGGGGTGTCGTTGTCGGCGTCGATCCGGTGCAGATCGCCGGCGGCCTCCGCAGCGCTGAGACGCGAACGGCGCCATGCGACGACGAGCAACCCGGCCCAGACCGAGACGAGCGCAATGTATCCGAGGGTGGCGGCGACGCCGGCCACGTCGAACGTCTTGAACAGCTTCTGCGCGTTGGTGATGATGATGATGCCGCCGACGCCGGTCCCGAGAAGGGTCGCGGGCACCCGGCTGACGAGCCATGCGGCGATGGGTGCGGCGAGCATGCCACCGAGGGCCAGACCCGCGATGATGGGGATGTTGTCGAAGAAGTCGCTGCCCAGGCCGAAGATGAATCCGACGCTTGCGGCGGCAGACACCAGGAACTCTGATGCGCTGACCGAACCGATGACGGTGCGCGGAGCGGTCTTGCCCCGCGACAGCAGCGTGCTGGTGGTGATCGGCCCCCAGCCGCCGCCGCCGCTCGCGTCGATGAAACCGCCGAACAGTCCGAGCGGTGAGAGGAATTTCGCCGTGTGCGGAGAGGTTCGGGCGTCGTTGACGGCCGGCGGGCGGATCGAGAAGCGGAGGAGGACGTAGACGCCGATCGCCAGCAGGATCGTGGACGTCACGGGGACGGCGGCCGCCGTCGACAGCTGGGACAGCACGGTTGCGCCGAGGAACGCGCCGATGGCGCCGGGGACTCCCAGACGCAGCACGAGGGGCCAGTCGATGTTCTTGAACCGCCAGTGTGACGCACCGGACGCGAGAGTGGTGCCGACCTCGGCGAAGTGCACCGCCGCGCTGGCGTGCGCAGGTCCGACGCCGCTGAACACGAGCAGGGTGGTCGCAGTCACGCCGAAGGCCATCCCGAGAGCGCCGTCGACCAGCTGGGCACCCACGCCGACCAGCGTGAAAATCAAGAGCTTGAACATCGAGACTCCGACCGAGAGAGCGAACCGTCAGGGCAGCAAGACCAGCGAGCAGGCTGGTCAGCAACATCCCTGGTCGAAGGCATGGCCTCGGCGGGAGGGCCAGAAGGGCATGAGGGCGAGCGAGGCCGCGGGGCCTGCCTGCGCGCTCGTGCCGTTCACTCGAACTCCCACATCTCTCGTCGCGTGCGCGGCCGTCCGCGC
>SEEV01000879.1 GCA_004211695.1 Rhodococcus sp. (in: high G+C Gram-positive bacteria) | reverse complement strand
GTCGATCATGCGTCGCAACTCGGCGACCGAGGTCTGCATGATCGACGCCTTGGAGGCGGCGCCCGCGGAGTTGACGAGAATGCGCATCGGATGACCTCGCTCCGCCATCTCGGTGGTCACCCGGTTCCACTGAGATTCGTCGGTGACGTCGAGATGTCGATAGTGGGCTCGCGCACCGAGTTTCGCCGCCACACTGTTGCCCAGCTCGTCGTCGACATCGCACAGGTACACGGTCGCCCCGTGGGCGTGGAAGAGTTCCGCGGTTGCGGCGCCGATCCCTCGTGCAGCACCGGTCACGAGAGCGCAGGTGTCACGCAGTCGTGCGTCATGTGTGGTCACTGGATGAACCGCTTTTCCCAGCCGGACTGGTATTCGGTGAGCGATTCGGGCGTCAGATCGGAAGGATTGGGCAGTGCGATGTCCTGCGCGCGTGCGACGCTTCCTTCGATGTCGGGCAGGGCGCTCGCGTAGCCGAGCGACAACGCCTTCTGGCCGGCCGGGGTCACCATGAAATTCGCCAGTACCTGAGCCGCATTCGGGTGCGGCGCCGCGGACAGGGCGTGCGTGAACCAGGGGGTTCCCCACGGGGGTGACGGCAGCGCCCAGTCCACCGGTGCACCCGATTCCTTCTCTCGCACCAGGGGTTGCACCACTGGGGTCGCGACGATCTCCCCCGAGGTCAGGGCCTGAGCGACGCCCAGCGCACTCGGGTAGATGCGCGGTTTCAGTTCCGCGAGCTTCTGGAGATAGTCGTCGCCGAAATTCTTTTCGAAGAATCGGTAGAAGTCGACGTAGGACGCAATCCCGGACGGATTGACGATGCCGATCTTGCCCTTCAATGCCGGGTCGAGCAGGTCTGCCGGCTTGTGCAGACCGCCGGGAAGCGCTGTCGTGTTCCACCCCAGGGCGAACACCGCCGCACTCGTCAGGAAGAACTTGTCGGAAATGATGCTCTTCTGCGGTTCGTACTCCGGCGCATCGAATGCCGGGCCGACGAGGTCGGTCGAGTAGGTACCCGAATCGGCGGCATTCTCGATCCAGGCGGCGTCGGTCAGCATGTGGACATCGGCCGTGCCGCGCTTCGTCTGATTCTCGACCTCGACCTTCGGGTTGATGTCGGCGTCGGTTCCCCGGACATACTCGAGGGAGATCTCGGGATACTCTTGCTCGAAGGCCACTTTGAGGGCTTCGAGGTTGGCAGGGAGTTGGCTCGAATACAGCAGCACACTGCCCTCGCCCTCGGCTGCTGCGACGACGTCGTCCCACGTGCCCGACACGGGTTGATTGACACCGGAACCACCGGATCCGCAGGCGGCGGAGGCGAACGCGGCGACCACCGCGACGGCCATCAGCTTTATCGGCACACTTCTCATGGCATGAAAGTCCTTCCGGAATCGGTTCGCCGGATGCGAACCTGT
>SEEV01000359.1 GCA_004211695.1 Rhodococcus sp. (in: high G+C Gram-positive bacteria) | reverse complement strand
TCGACCAACCCCGAACACCCAGCTCACCGCATCGGGGTGGGGCCACTTCAAGCCGTCACACCCCACGAGTAAGGGTCGGCTGGGTCCAACTCGAGCCGACAAGGTGGGGCCAGATCGAGTTGACAGAGCCACCGAGGAAGCAGCAGGCATGGCATGACGCGGCCGAAGCGGCTTACCGTCCCGGCCACGTGCGCCGCCCGAGTAGCAACAGAATCCGAGAACGCGCTGTTGCGACGCCCGACACTAGAGCAGCAGCACCGTTCTGCCGAATCGTCCTGCGGTATCCAACCCGCGCATATCAGTCTGACCACGCGTCGCGAATATCGACATGCCGACCCCACCGCTGACACCGATCGTCGACCGAAACGGAGGCGGCCCCGGAACCGAGGTTCCCGGGGCCGACTCCACCTGTCATTTGACAAGACGCGACCACGTATCAGCTGTATGAGGTCGAGGCGTGTGTGAAGGACCACGTCAGCGCCTCGTCGTGCGCCTCGACCAGTTCCAGCATGGTCGAGATGTGGGCGGCGCCACGGTCGGCGCAAAGCAGTGGTCCTGCGAAGAGCACATAGTTCGGCTGACTGTCCTTGGCGCTTGGGAAGCGGATCCCGTCATACGTGCCGCCGCGAGTGAATCGAAGGTACTCCGTGACAACCTGTGTTGGGACGTACTCAATGTGTGAAATGTTGGGGTCAAATGGTTCAGCGATCGCGTGGCTGAAATCTCGAAGGTAGGACGCGTCGAAATGCCGTCCCAGGTCTGCCGGTGTTCCGTGTGCCGCGACGAAGAGGTTTGACAGGGGCAAGTCCGTGGTGAGGTCTACCAGATGGAGTTCCTTGGTGGTCTTCCACCGTCCGACCGCCACCGCGGTTGTTGACGGCCCTGCTGTCTCAGCGATCGCCGTTTCCAAACGCTCGCTGCCGTAGAACATCGAAATACCGGACGGACTCATGCGATTCGGATTCGCGAGGTGGTCGGGAGTGGACCCCAGCTCGCTCGCCACGAGGTCGAAGCTACGCTTTCCGTTGTAGGCCCGGACCCTATAGATCTCGGTTCCTGCGGAAATCCGGACGGTGGAGTTGTTGTTATGGATGATGTGATCCAACTGGTCCAGGTACTGGCGGGCGCTGAGATCGTCGGCCCGGACGCCGTCCTCCTGGGACAGGAAAATATATCGCTGCCGATGCTTCACGGTGTTACTCAGTTGCGTCCAAGCGAAGGACATAGCCTGGTCGGGCGGGTCGAGATCGCCTCGGTAGGACCAGATCTTGTCGCCCTGCGCGAGGGCGTCCCGGACAGCGTTCCTGCACTCGTCGTTAGCGAGAGCGAGGTGGGAGTACATTTCCGCGATCTCTTCGCCGTCCCATACCTTCGCGAGGTATTGGCCGTCGACGTGGGGAAGCGCCTCCTGTGCGGCGTCGTTGTGTAGCAATTTGACCATGTGCATGAACTTCGCCATGAAGTCCTCGAGGCTCATGGTCGGGCCGGGCGACTCGCAGAACGTGCATGGATCGGGCTTAGGCAGGACAGCCGGAAACACAGTACGGGCCTCGGCTGTGAGACACCCAGTGCAGACAAAATACGCGGACACATCTCCATACCCGCGTTCATCGAGTTCGAGCGCCCAATCAGAGATTCCCATCCAACAATCATCCGTGAGTAGACGTGAGCGACCTCGCGGGGGTCCGCACGCGGAGAAACGCAGGCCGGGGCATCGCTCTATTAGAAGACCAGCAGTCCGCGAGCGAGCTCCGAACTAGTGTAAAAAACGTCGTGGCCTCTCCGCCGAACAGGACCATCGGTGGGGCGCCACGGCCGTGCGCGGAGCGTACTTGCTCTCGGAAACTGTGCAACGCGCACGACGCTGAGAAGGAACGGACGCCGATCGGGCGTCCGGGAGATGCGGTCAGCCTGCGTTCTTCTGGTCGTCGCTATCCCACAGTCCGCGCTGTTCGAGTTCGTCGATCAGGTGATCCGCGCCGTCGAGGATGTGCGATTCCATGAGCGTCTTCGCCTTCTTGCCTGCGTGCTTCCGCAACGCCTCAAGCAGGGAGGGGTGCTCCTCGCGGGTGGTGGTGATGTGGCCCTCGATGGGGGCGTAGAAGCGGTTGGGAAGATTCGTGACGATGGAGCCGAGGAGCCGGGCGAGGCGCGGAGAGTCCGCGGTCGGATTGATCTTGCGGTGGAATGCGTGACCGAGGGAGGCGATACGTTCGGTGTCGCCCTTGGCGATGGCGTCCTGGTGCTGCTGGAGGATTCCCTCGAGCTCGGCCATCTGCTGAGGGGTTATGTTCTTCGCGGCCCGGCGGCCAGTTCCGGTATCGAACCTGTTGCCGTGTAAGCCAGATGATCATTTCCGGCGAGGTGTGCGCGGGCGATTTTCTCCGCATCGAGCGGATTGCCGACGCCGTGGGGGTCAGCACGACGCCAGTGCGAGAGGGGCTCCTTGCCCTCCGGAGCGAAGGCTTCGTCGAGATGGTTCCGAGAACCCGCCGGTCCCAGTCGTGGTCGATGTCGAACTCGACCAGGGCTATTACGACCGCGGCATCGCCGCCCGCCGCAACGCCCACACCCACCTCGAAGACGTCACCGACATCCTCGACGGCATCGAAGACGAAGCCGACAAACTCCTCGCCGACCTGCTTGCCATCCTGGACAGAGCCGAAATCGATTGACAGAGAACTAGTCCCGGCGCTGGGATAGCGTCTACGGTGCGATATGGAAATTATCAATGCCCAGTGCGCATAACCATGAGTGACACGGAGCTGTAACCGTGTGCACGTCGGTGTGGGGGGTCTGTCGGTGTAGGTTCCATTCTCCTCCTGACCTCGGTGCTTGTGCCAGATCGGAGCGCACCACTGGAAGGATGCGACAAGGTCAACGAGAATCCTTTCACTCGCACGATGCTAAGAAACCGCCGGTCACCACATCAGCAACTGACAGGCTCGGCGGGGACCTGCTGGGGCGTTAGGGTGTCCACGGCACGCGGGAGTTGCGCGGCATTTGGGAGCGGGATCACCGGGACCTCCGCGGGCATGGTCTGCGCCGGTCAATTGTGCGTCTGTCCGACCACCCAGGCGGCGACCTGTGTTCGGGAAGTGAATCCCAGTTTTACCAGGATGTGCTCCACGTGACCTTGTGCGGTGCGAGGCGAGATCACCAGGCGGTCGGCGATGGCCTGATTGGTCAGGCCTTTGGCGATCAGGTCGGCGACTTGGCGTTCCCTCTTGGTCAGTCGGGGTGACGAGTTGGTTGCCTGCCCTGAGGTGCTGGGTGGTTGTTCGTGGAGGGCGTAGGCGATCGCCGCGTCGAAGCCGAGCTGTTCACCCCTGCGGTGGGCTGCTCCAAAAGCCTTGTCCCCAAGTTCCCGATGGGTCATTCGTTCGCAGTTCTGATGGTAGGCCACCAGATTGGAATGTATTACTGCGGTGCTGCCGATCGACCGTGCCAAACCGTCCGCGGCTCCCATCAGAACTGCTGCCCGAAGCGAATCGTGTTGTTCGAAGCTGATCCAGGCCAGCGTCTCGAGGCATGACGTGGCGACGCGGGGGTTGTGCACTTGCCTGTTCAACTCCAGCGATTGTTCGAGGAGTCGGACCGCACGATCGGTATCCGCCTGTTGCCATACGGCAATGCTCAGGGCCCACTGCGAGTGGGACCGATACACCTTCTCGCGGTGCTGCTCCGTGATCTCAAGCACACGCTCATGGCATTCGATCGCCCGATCCGTCAGGCCGGACAGTCCATAGGCCAATCCCAATAGGTACAAGACACTGGTTTCGAGTGCGCGTTCCGCGCGTCCGCTGAACTCCGGGAGGGCGGTTTCGAGGTGAGTGTAGGCGCGCGCGGGATCACCGCCGCAGAGTGCCAGTATGCCGTCGGCGTAGGAGACGAGGGCACGCATCCGGCTGTCACCGTTCCCCGTGGTGAGCGCGCGCCCCTCCGCCACGAGGGCGGCTCCGGCCTGGAGGTCGCCCTGCACATTGGCCATCACGCTGGCACAACTGATTGCCTTGATTCGCTCAAGGGTCGGTTGACCGCTGTGATGGGCGAGGAGTTCGCCGTACCAGCGCCGCCCCTCGTTGTAGAGGCCTTGGGAGCTCCAGAACCAGAGCAGTGCGCCCGCGGTGCGCAAACCAACAGTTGGTTCGTCGCCGACGCTGAATTCGAGGGCTTCCCACAGATTCGGCTGTTCCCGCTTCAGCCGGGAGATCCAGTCGAGTTGGCGGGCGCTGATCCACTCGGCCTCCGCGTCGAGCGCCAACGCCTCGTACCAGTCCCGGTGCCGGCGCTGCAACGCCACAGCCTCACCGGTCTGGTCGAGTTTCTCGTAACCGTATTCGCGGAGGGTTTCGAGCATCCGGAACCGCACCAGCGACCCGTGCTCCTCGCGGATCAGGATCGACTTCTCCACCAGAGACGTCAGCGTATCGAGCAGTTCGTCCGGGTCGAGGCCCTCGGCGCACACCTGCTCCGCGGCGTCGAGTTCGAAGCTTCCCGCGAAGACCGCCACCCGCCCCCACACCAGTTGTTCACCGGCGGTGCACAACTCGAAGCTCCAGTCGACGGACAACCGCAGCGTCTGCTGCCGAGTCGGCGCACCCCGGCTGCCGCGGGTCAGCAGCGCGTAGCGGTCGTTCAGCCGCTCGAGGACCTGTTCGGGTGACATCGCCCGCAACCGCGCCGCCGCCAATTCGATCGGCAGCGGCAACCCGTCGAGCCGGTGGCAGATCCCGGCCACGGTCGCCGCGTTGTCGTTGGTGAGCGCGAACCCCGGAACGGCGGCCGCGGCGCGTTCGGCGAACAAGGACACGGCATCGTATTTGGGCAACCCGCGCAAGGAGGGTTGCCGCTCGGGATCAGGGATGGCCAGCGGCGGGACCCGCAGCACTGCTTCCCCGCCGAGGTTGAGGGGTTCGCGGCTGGTGGCCAGAATCCGCAACCGCGGACAGGTGTGTAACAGGGGGCCGGCGAGTTCGGCGACGGCGTCCACCATGTGCTCGCAGTTGTCGAGGACCAGCAGCAGTTCTCGCGGCGTGAGGAACTCGATCAGGACTTCACGCAGCGGCCGTGCCGAGTGGTCCCGCACCCCCACGGCGCCGGCCACCGCGTCGACCAGCGACGACGCGTCGCGCAGTTCACCCAACTCGACCATGCGAACACCGTCGGAGTACTCGCGCTGCACCGCGGACGCGACTCGCAGTGCCAGCCGGGTCTTGCCGACACCGCCGATCCCGGTCAACGTCACCAGCCGAGACCCGGACAGCAGGTTCTTCGCCTCGGTGAGCTCGTGCCGTCGGCCGACGAAACTGGTCAGCTCCAGGGGAAGACTTCCCGTCGCGCCCAGCGTTGAGGTCGCCGGTGAGCGCCCGCCATGCGGGATCGGTTGCTCACCGTCGCCCTGCGCATCGGCTTCCACACGGAGCGCCATCTCGTCGACCGGGAAGCCGTGGGCGCGTTGCAGCCCTCGCAACTCCTCCCCGAAGACGGCGGCGGTGGCCGGGCGCTCACCGGGCTCGCGGGACATCGCCCCTGCGATCACCGCGGACACATCCTCGTGGATTCCGTGCTCACGCAGATCCGGCACCGCCTGCGTGGTGATCCGCAGGAACTGGGCGACCACCTGCTCACCGTCGCGACGCTCGAATGCGGCATGCCCGGTCAGGGCACTGAACAGGGTGGCGCCGAGCCCGTACACGTCGGCGGCCGGGCTCGGCGGGTCACCGCCGAGCACCTCCGGCGCGGTATACGCCGGCGACCCGGTCACGGCGCCGGTTGCGGTCTCGAAACCACCGGAAATGTGCGCGATGCCGAAGTCTGCCAACTCGGGCTCGCCGTACTCGGCGAGCAGGATGTTCGCGGGTTTGACGTCGCGGTGCAGGATGCCGAGCCGGTGCGCCGACTCCACCGCTCCGGCCATCTTCACCCCCACCCGAAGTACCTGATCCAACGGCAGCGGGCCGTCCGTCCGGACTCGGGCCTCCAGTGAATCCTGTGGGTGATACGGCATCACGATGTAGGGAAGGCCACTGTCGGTGGCGCCGACCTGCAATATGTTGACGATGTTCGGGTGCCCGGTCAGCCGGCCCATCGCCCGCTGCTCCCGGAAGAATCGGGCCCGGTTCTCGTCGTCGAGTTCGACGGTGAGCACCTTCACCGCCACCGTGCGATCCAGTTCCCCCTGGGTGCATCGGTACACCACGCCGAACCCGCCCCGGCCGATCTCCTGAATGTCAGCGAAACCAGATCCACCGAGTTCGGCGGCAGGGGAGGGCGGGTACCGCTGAGTGTCGAGCGGATCACCTTCACCCATCAGAACGGTCTACTCACTGCCGTCGGCTCGTGGTTTCCGCGCACTGGTCCCGACGGCGCAACTAGTGCACAGCTCACTTCGATGGCGTGCCCTCAAGGATATCGCCGGGAGTGACGGACGCATGCAGTCCGCGGGAAGTGGGTGACGTCGGGTTGAGGAACCTGCCGAGCGCCTCGTTGGCCAGCCGTCCTCATCTCACATGGACAGAGGTTCTGCCTTGTGGGGTGGATCGCTTGCTCGTCGGTTGGATTCCACGTCCGCTGCGGCCTGCTCTGTGCGATCGAGCAACGGAGAGAAGCGAAATTCCTCTCGACGCAGGCTTGGGCGGCGTGGCCTGCATTGTCGGAGGTTGAGTCGCGTCACCACGTTGTCGACCGTCACGTAATTCCCCAGGGGTGTCCGTCACGTAATTCCCCATGCTCGGGCGTGCTGACTCGAGGGTAACCCGAGCGGGCGGGGGTGCGGGTCAGGTTGCGGCGGTGGGGCG
>SEEV01000358.1 GCA_004211695.1 Rhodococcus sp. (in: high G+C Gram-positive bacteria) | reverse complement strand
GGGTGGGGCCACTTCAAGCCGTCACACCCTCACGGGTAAGGGTCGGCTGGGGCCAACTCGAGCCGACAAGGTGGGGCCAGATCGAGTTGACAGAGCCAGCTCGCGCCTTGGATGGGTTCGGCGAGATAGCGGTCACCGAGTGGCCTCACCGGCGGCAGCCCTAGATCCACGTTTCGGTCGGTGGGGGCGGCGAACCGGGCGTGGCCGACGGCCACAGGCATTCGATGCTGATGTGATGTGTGGTGAATGCGGTCGGCCGGATGTGGTGTCGGTACGTCATGGCGGTGGAGTCAGCATGTGTGCGCTAGAACAACGCCGCCGAATCGATGAATAGGGTCGCGATGACTTATCGACAGGGCTGTTCAGAATGGGTTTGATTCTCACGGGAGTCCACGAAGAAGATCGGGCGGTTACTCGATTGACAAATCGCTCCCCGGAAGGATGAGGATGGTCGGCATTGCTCTGAGACCTGGCATGCGCGTCGAATGACAGGTGTTAGAGCAGGGGTTTCTCGCAGACGGCCCCGCGATCCCGCCTCGTCCCTCAGCCTCCCACTCCATCCACTCGGCCGTGGGGCTCAAAGAGTAACTGCGCTCTCTCCTACCGGTCATCAGTGAGCAGCGTTGTACGCATCCGCGATCTCGGTGGGAATGCGCCCGCGCACTCCGATGTCATAGCCCTGCTCCCGAGCCCATTCCCGCACCGCTCCCACGTGCTCGCGGTCCCGGCGCACAGGCCTCCGATTGCCCTCATCACCCGTCGTGAGTGTGCCCGCGGATCGATTCTTGCGGCCACCCACCTTCGTGGCGTGATCGATGTAGTGATCGAGTTTCTTGTGGAACTCTTTTGCATTCTTCGCCGACAAGTCGATCTGGTAGTCGATTCCATTCACTGAGAAGGCGATAGTTTCGCCTTTTCCCTCTGCAATGGGAGTACCGTCGATATCGTCGACGTGTTCGACAACTATTTGGCGCGCCATTCCAACACTCCTCTGTCCCTTTTACGCACCAACTCTACGTCCAATCGGTGATGCGTGCTCAGCTGAAATGCTGCACTCCACGGCATGTGTCGAAAATGGCAAATCGGACGAAATTCTTGGCTGAAAGGCTCGTCCACCATGCGGGCCAACTCTCGAATCTGCGGCAGGGGTTGGACGTAGTCGGGAGCCAAGAGGAGCGATCCTCGCTGCCACAGGTCCGCCGTGGTTAGCGATGTGGGTCCCCAAGCGGTGACTCGCATTCGATCGTTTCCGCCCTGCCACGCCCCCGGAATGTCACGGGCGCGCGGCGAGACGAAGAAGCCCACGGCGACGGTGGTGGACTGGGACACCTCAGTGACGGCTTTCGCGGATCCGACCTGTGGCAGGCCGATGTTTCGGGACGGGTGGCGCGGGCACGCCGGGAGTATGACGACCGAACACGGAAACACGCACCACTCCGAATCCGGGTCGGAGGGGGACTGTCCGCTTCCGTCGCTGAGGTCCGGTGGCCTTCTAGACGATATGGAGTGACGCACGACTTGTCGTGAGCTCGCTCCCGTTGCGGCGGGACGTCCCCTCGGTCCGATGAAAGTGTGCGCCCGGCGCGGGGGACGATCTCAACGTCGTTCATGCTCGCTGCGCTGCGCGTGCTCCACGTTGACATCGCCGGCCTGCGCCGGACGGATCAGCAGTAACCGAGGGACGCCCCCCGAAAGGGGCCGGTAGAGCGCTCTTGCGGGCCGAGGCCTCACGCACAAGATTCGTGGGTTACCGAGCAGACGAACCTGCCTGCCCGGCCTATCCGACAATTGTGGGAGGCCCGGTGTTTACCGAGCGTACGAGCATTGGACTGGACGTGCACGCACGTTCGGTCGCGGCAGCGGCCATCGACAGTCTCACCGGTGAGGTGGTCCAGGGACGGTTGACCCCGTCCTATGAGCACATCCGATCCTGGATATCGAGCCTGCCGGGGCCGGTAGCAGTTGCGTACGAGGCCGGCCCGACCGGTTTCGGACTGTATCGGGATCTGGCCGCCGCCGGCGTCCGGTGTGAGGTTGTCGCGCCGTCCAAGCTGCAGAAACCATCCGGGGACCGGGTCAAGACCGACGCCCGCGACGCTCTGCACCTGGCCCGGTTGCTGCGCCTGGACGAGGTCATCTCGGTAGCGATCCCCAGCGTCGATCAGGAAGCGGCCCGGGAGGATTGCCGCGGGGATCTGATGCGGGCGCGTCACCGCCTGTCGAAGCTGCTGCTTCGGCACGGCATCGTCTACTACGGCGGCCGAGCATGGACCGGAGCGCACGACCGGTGGTTGCGCACCGAAGCGGCGCCGCAGTTGATCTTGCCTGCGACACGGATGGCGTTCGACGCCGACTACGACCATGTGCTCACGATGCAGGCCCGACGTCGGCGACTCGATGCCGCGATCGAGGAGATGGCCGCGGCGAGTGAGTTCACCCCGATTGTCCGCCGGATGTGTTGCCTGCGCGGGGTCAGCACCTTGACCGGTTTCGCGTTGGCGGTGGAAATCGGTGACTGGAATCGGTTCACCGGCAACACCATCGGCTCGTTCGTCGGATTGGTGCCCTCGGAGTACTCGTCCGGTTCGTCCCGGGTGCAGGGATCGATCACCAAGACCGGCAACGCCCACGCCCGACGGCTCTTGGTGGAAGCTGCTTGGCATCACCGGCCGCGCTATCACATCGGGGCAGTGATGCGGTCCCGGTGGGAGCAGGCACCGGCCGCGGCCCGCGCCCGAGGCGACGAGGGCAACCGTCGCCTGCACCAGCGGTGGGTGGGGTTTCTCGAACGCAGCAAGCGACCCGTGATAGCGAATGTGGCCATTGCGCGGGAACTGGCGGGCTGGTGCTGGTCTCTGGCGGTGATGGACTGCTGACGGTCAACCCCTGATCTGCTTCGCCGACGAGCTCCAGTGGTGACGGCGCGTGGATCGACCCGCGACACAGCTATGAGCAGGCCGTCGAGGCCGACGCTCGACCCTAGACACGCGGATACGATCCAGCCGAAAAACCGTCCTGCGGTATCCAACCCGCGTATATCAGTCTGACCGCGCGTCGCATATCGACACGCTCACCACTGGGACTTGTCGATGAAGTGCAGAGGCGCCTCCAGGGTCGCTCCCCGGAGGCGCCTCACTCTGCCCTCTTGACAGACTTCTCTACATATCAGCTGTAATTCCTGGGGACGTTGTGAACGCCGACGCGGCCGTTAGGGGGACTGCCCCGAGTTGCTGCGCAGCGGTGACGAACACCTCGAGCGCGGCACAGTTGCACGCTGTGTCAGCTGTTCGCCCCGACTACTGCGCTGCGGTGCGCCGGCGATCTTCTCCTCCGTCGACGCCGCGCAGGGGTACTTCCTCGGCGCCGTCGACCCCGAGACCGGCACCCACCAAAGCGGGCAGCTCGCCTACCGCCTCTACCTCGACACCGACCGCCGGGTGATCACCGTGCCCCGGCAGGTGGTCACCTGCCCGCACTATTTGTTGCCCACGCTTGACAGCCGAGCGGAGATCACCATCCCCACGACCGCCTGACCCGGGCACCGGGGTCACCACCTCCGAAGCGCGCCGCCGTCAGTGGGCGTCCTGGAACGCCTGCTCGATCTCGGTGGGAATGCGACCGCGCGAGGAGATTTCGTAGCCCTGTTCGGCCGCCCAGGCGCGGATCTCCTTGGAGTTCCCGCCGCGCCGCTCCGGGGCGTCTGCGACGACGGGGCGATCCGAGCGTCGTTTGCGGCAACGACCCGGGTGGCGTGTTCGATGAAGAATCCGATCTGCTTGTGAAACTTGCTGGCGTGCTTGTCCTTCAGGTCGATTCGTAGTCCACCCCGTTGACGGAGAAAGTGATGTTCTCGCCGTCCTCGCCGAAGATGGTTCCGTCGATGTCGTCGACGAGTTCGACAACTACTTTGCGCGCCAAAGTTCCCCGGTCTCTCACGTCTTCTCGATACAGCAGGGAGAAACCTACTGGCGCGGACTACCGACCGGTGGGACCAACGCTGGCGAATGCCATTCCCGTGGTCGTTTAGTGGGTGGTGTGGGAAAGCCGCGCCGGCGCTATCGGGTGTGCACAGTGCCGCCGAGTCCAACGTGAAGCGGCGGGCACAGCGCGATCGATGGCAGGGAGGTGGGCACCGCCGGCCCCCGTACGGAAAAGTCCATATAGGGGAATCCTCCGAGCAGATGGCACACCACCTCCACCTGGTGGGAATTCACCGAACTCGGTGCACACGTCGACAACCCGCCAATGACGAAACTCTGCCATGCGCATCCACTCGGGACGGGGGGTGCGGCGTGTGCGTGCGCTGCGGCCAGGGACATCGCCGCAGCCGCTGTGCCCGCCGCGGTGAGGGTGAGGCGCAGAAACCGAGACATGGCATCCTCCGGTGGTGCGGGCCCGACCCACCGCCCATTCTCCCAGTTCAGGTGTCGCTGCCGCGGTCCATCCGACGAATCCGCTCGCGGCGGGCATGTTTGGCGAGCAGGTGCTTCCGGTTGTTCTGGGCGCGGAACATCTCGTCGAGCATCCGGTCTTCGATGTTGTTGTGGAAGCGGAGGATGCGTTGGGCTGCCAGATGCACCAGTTCTTGGCGGTTCGAGCCGAGCCGGTCGGCGAGGGCGTCGAGGTGTGCGAGGAGTTCGTCGTCGAGGGCGACGTCGACTCGGGCCGTGCGGTCCGCCGGGCGCAGGTCGTGCACGGGCGCAATGTTTTCCAGGTCGCTGGCGAGGTCGGCGGGGTTGTCCAGAAGCCGGCGCACCGCGACGCGCACCAACGCCGAGCTCAATCGTGTGCCGTGCCGGTCGGCGAGCTGCTCGATGTCGCGGCGTACGGACGGGCGGAGTGACACCTTGAACTTCTCGTTGAGCCCGGCTGTGGCGGCCTCGTCGATCAGCGCCGTGCGGCAGTGGCCGGGGGCGGCGAGGAAGCGGTGCACCGCGACCGCGACCAGGTCCCGCGGCGACGCCTCGCAGCGGGCGGCGAGGGCGAGGAAGCGGGCCGCCGTCGGAGAGTCCAGTTTCAGGGTGACCAGGTCGTGCGGCAGCGCCCGGGCCTGGGCGGCGACACGGCGGGCCTGCGCGAGATCGACATCGGCGCGCGGGGACCCGATGAGTCGGCGAATCCCGACACGGAGCAGCGCGGAGACCCGGCGGGGACCGTACTCGTCCGCCAGCTCCTCGAGGCGGCGTTTGGTGTCCTCATCGAACCGGAAGACATGCCGTTTCCCGAACGGGTTCCCTTGCGGGCTCGGTGCCTTGCGGACGGCGGGCGCGGCGGTGGCCTGGTTTGCGGCCGCGGTCTGCCGGCGGGTGTTCCGGGCGATCAGCAGGTCCCGGTTGGCGTCCCCGCGGTAGATCTCCTCGGTTACCGCCTGATCGAGGTCTCGCGGGTTGGCCAGGAGCTGGCGGGCGGCCAGGCGCATGAGTTCGGCGCGGTCGGAGTCGAGCCGACCGGCGAGGGTGTCGAGTTGGTCGCGCAGCTCGTCATCGAAGTGCACATTTGTGCGCGGGCCCAGAGTTTCCGGGGTCAGGTCGCGGGAGGCGCCGATCGTGGGCAGATCGGCGGCGAGGTCTCCGGGGTTGTCGAGGAGTCGGCGGACCGCGACCCGGATGGCCGCGGCGGTGGGGGCGTCGCCGTTGCGGCTGATCAGCTTCTCGAGGCGGACCAGTGTGGAGCGGTTGAGGTACACGCGGGTGCGGCAGGTCAGATCGGTGCGGGCGTCTTCGCGGAGCACCGGGTGCCGGAATCGTCCTGCCCCGGTATGGAAGCGGTGCAGTGCGACGCGGACGATCGCGCTGCGGTCGGTGTGGAACTCGTGGGCGAGTTCGTTGAGGCGAGTGCTGGTGGCGGGGTCGAGGTCGAGAGGTCTTTCCGCCCAGGGGATGCGGCGGGCGTCGGCGGAGGCGCGCCTGGCCTGGGCCAGGGCGTCGGGCACCCGGTCCGGGTCGGCGAGAAGTCGTCGTGCCGCCACCCGCACCAGTGCCCCGAAGCGGCGCGGGCCGATGTCGGCGGCCAACTCCTCGAGGCGTTGTTTGGTGGTCGGGTCGAACCGGAGCGGGATCGGATCCCCCACCGGTACGCGGCCCATGTTTGTCTCGCTCATCACCGGCCATTGTTCCGGTCCGTTCGGGGGACCTCGACTCGCACCCATGGCACCGGTCGCCGCCATACTCGGGCAGTGCGTCCCGGCGAGCCCGGTGGCTGCGAGATAGTTTGTGCCCCAGCATCTGGGGGCGGATGCTGGCGGTCGCGGGCGTGTGACTGAATCAGGAGAGGTTGAGCGGTGTGTATGGGGCCGGGGGCGGCGGGGTGTACTGGCTGACGGGGACGCCGCCGATGGTGCCGAACTGGTCGAGGTCCATGCGGAACACGATTCCGCACTCGGGATCCCACTCGTAGGTGCCGAAGCCGTTCTCGGTGTGCTGCGGCGCATCGTCTGCGGGCTGGGCCCGGTTCTCGGCGTTGTTCTGCGCGTGTTCCGACATGTCACCAACTTTACAATGTTGCATTGCTATGTCTCAATCCGGTTCGGATAGCTCATTCATATCGCTGGCGCGTCCCCGGTCGGCCGGCATCAGCGGGTTCATTGCTCGGTGTCGGCGCGTGGTGACGGGATCTGCGCCAGGTGGGTGAGGGTCTCCCCCATTGCGGAGGCGAGTTCGTCATCGGTGGGGACGAGTTCGCGTACTGGTGCGGGCAGGGTGTCGTAGGTGTAGTCGGCGACCGCCAACGGTGCGGTGGTTCCAGCCAGGGAGTAGCGGACGACGTTGTCGTTGCGTCCGGCGCACAGCAGGATCCCGATGGTCGG
>SEEV01000878.1 GCA_004211695.1 Rhodococcus sp. (in: high G+C Gram-positive bacteria) | reverse complement strand
TGGCCGGCCTGCTCGCCGTCGGCACCTACCTCTCGCACATCGCCGTCACCACCGGGTTGGCGCGGGGCACCCCCACCGGTGCGATCGTCGCCGTCACGGTGGTGGCCGCCGTGGTGGCCGCCCTGGTGATGATCCGCGGCATCCGGATCTCGGCCCGGATCACCCTGCTCGTCGAGTGTGTCTCCGTCGGCCTCGTCGGTGCCCTGCTGATCTTGTTGCTGGTCACCACGACTCGCACCGGCGTACCGGTCGCCGCCGCCATGAGCTGGGAGGGCAACGCACAGGGCATGGCGCTGTCCGTCATCGTCGCCGTCAGCGCGTTCGTTGGCTTCGAAAGTTCCACGACACTGAGCGGGGAGGCTCGCCACCCATTCCTGTCGGTGCCGCGGGTGATCCGGTGGACCCCGGTCGCCGCCGCCGCGTTGTATCTGATCGCCCTGCCGGTGCAGGCGATCGCCCTCGCCGAGGCCCCCGACTCGGTGCGCGAGAGTGCGACACCGCTGGTGGCACTGCTGGTCTCGGAGGGCTCGACCGGTTTGTCGGCGATCCTCGACCTGGGAATCGCGGCCTCGTTCTTCGCCTGCACCCTGGCGTCGGTCAATGCGCTTGTACGAGTGCTGTTCTGCATGGGCCGCGAGGGCGTCGCCCCGTCTGCCCTCGGCCGCACGCACCCGCGTTTTCAGACGCCCGCCCCTGCCATCGCTGCGTCGATGGTCGTGGTGACCGCTGTGCCGATCGCGGTTCTGCTCGCCAGTGTCTCGCCCGATCAGGGTCTGCGCATCTTTCTCACCCTCAGCGCCTGCGGCTATATCGGCAGCTATCTCGCGGGGTGCTTGTCCGCGCCGATCCTGTTGCGGCGCATCGGAGAGTCGACCCCCGCGGTCTGGGTGCTCGGTGTCGTGACCACCGTCATCCTGTTGTTCCTGGTCGTCAACGCCGTGGTCTTTGCCATCCAGGACGGGATCGTGCTCCTCGCGGTCTATGCCGTGATCATGGCTGCGGCGGTGCTCTACACCCTTGCGCTTCGGCGTCTGGCTCCGCACCGGCTCGCCTCGGTCGGTATCTACGACGAGACCCAGCGCACCGACCTGCTGCCCACGGCCGCGTTCCAATGAGCCCACGCACCGACCCGTCCCGACACCACCCCAGTACCGTCTCGAACTCTCTCGACATCCTCGAGGTGGTCGCCACCCTCGGCCTCGGGGTCACCGCCAAGGAGATCGCCGGCGCCCTGCACCTCCCGCAGGCCACCGCCTACCGGCTCATCAACTCGCTCGTCGCCGAGGAGTATTTGGTGCGGACCTCGGATCTGCGCGGATTCGGGCTCGGCGCGCGCCTCAACGGGCTGGTCACCGCCGCCGTCTCCCCCACCGTTCCTACCGCCGCGCGCCGGCAACTCGACGACCTCCGCGACAGCGTGCG
>SEEV01000877.1 GCA_004211695.1 Rhodococcus sp. (in: high G+C Gram-positive bacteria) | reverse complement strand
TGCTCCGATTCACGCATCGTGCCGAACGTGATCACCAGCAGCGGTCCGGGCGACCTGTTCACGGTGCGCAACGTGGGCAACCTCGTCCCGACCGGGAAACAGGACGTGTCGGTCGAGGCGGGACTGGCCTTCGCCCTCGACGAACTCGAGGTCAGCTCGGTGATCGTGTGCGGCCATTCCGGCTGCGGCGCGATGAAGGCCGTGCTCGCGAGTGCACCGACCGGGACCGACGGGGCCGATCGCGACGCCATCGAACAGTGGCTGACGTTCGCGCAGCCGAGCCGGAACGCGTTCCTCAGCGGTCATCCGGTGGCACGTGCAGCGGCCGAAGTCGGATTCGACGAGGTCGACCAGCTGGGCATGGTGAATGTGGCGGTCCAGGTGCAAACCCTCGGGCGCCATCCCCTCGTCGGCGTGGCGGCGGCCGAGGGTCGAGTACGCGTCGCGGGAATGTTCTTCGACATTCCGTCCGCGCGCGTACTCGAGATCACCTCGACCGGTGTGTCCTACCTGGACCACGTGCCCACATGATTCAGAGTCCCTGCATGATTCAGAGGAGATGGACCCTCTTGTAGAGGCGCTTCGACGGACCGCCGACGAGGCCGACGCTATCGAGGAACTGCATCAACTTGGAACCGGATGTCCGGACGGTGTCCTTGTAGTGCTGGTTGTTCTTGGCCTCGGCGGCGGCCCGCTTCGGGTCGAGACCGGCGTTCTCGTACACCTCCTTGCGGATCATGCTCTTCATCACGAAGTACACGACCGCGGCGGTGTTGAGGCGCTCGATCTGGAGGCGGGCCCAGCTGGCGCCCTCGATGCGTCGTCCGACCTCTTCGCGGGCGAAGCGAATGTGGCGGGCCTCCTCGAGCACGTGGATCTTGCTCACCGTGCGGGTGACGGGCTGCACGCGCTCGTCCTTCATGAAGTCACGCTGCATCATGTCGAGGATCTCCTCGGCGGCCATCACGCTGGCGTACGCGTTGGCACCGCGGAAGAAGCCACCCCAGATGCGTCCGAGTTTGTGGATCGCCGGGTGCGGGCCGTAGCTCGGCATGTTCAGGCGTTCGCCGGCGCGGGCGAACATCACCGAGTGACGGCATTCGTCCGCGACCTCGGTGAGGGCGAACTGGACGTGGCGGGAGTGCTTGTCGCGGCCGTACACGTCGCGCAGGAGCATCTGCATGAGCAGGATCTCGAACCACAGTCCGACGCTGGAGACGCTGGCGGCCTCGTGCTTGGTGAGTTCGATCTTCTGCTCTTCGGTCATCTCGTCCCAGAGGGCCGTGCCGTAGAGCGTGCTCCACTCGGGGGTGAGACCGAACTTGTCGTCGGGAATCGGTGCTTTCCAGTCGACCTCGACCATCGGGTCGTAGGACTTGCGTGCCGACGACAAGTTCGGTCTCACCCCCGAGTGGAGCACGCT
>SEEV01000357.1 GCA_004211695.1 Rhodococcus sp. (in: high G+C Gram-positive bacteria) | reverse complement strand
ACTCGAGAGGAAATGACCTGTATGTCACGCGTTCTGGTGACCACCGACTACCTCGGTCCCGGTGACGACATCGACGACCTTCTGCGCCGGCACGGACACGAGGTGACCTACGCACCCGCTCGCGGTGCCCGCAGCCGCGCGGAAGCGTTGGCGTTGTTCGACGGAATCGACGGAGCCGTCATCGCGAGCGAACCGGTCACCGCCGACATGCTCGAAACCGCCACGTCCCTGAAAGTCATCGCCCGCAGCGGCGTCGGCTACGACTCCGTCGATCTCGCGGCAGCCGCCCGCCACGGCATCCGGGTGTGCAACACCCCCGGCGTCAACCACGACGCCGTCGCCGAAATGACGATCGCCCTGATCCTGACGACCGCCCGCAAACTTCCCGCCGTCCTCGGCGGAGTCCGGGACGGCCGCTGGCCCCGTGACGCCGGCCGCGAATTGCGCGGATCGACACTCGGTGTCATCGGCTATGGACCCAGCGGCCGGGCGGTGGCCCAACTCGGCCTGGCGTTCGGAATGTCGGTGGCCGTGCACACCGCACACCCCACCGACAACCCGGGCATCGAGTTCGTCGACCTCGACACCGTCACCGCCACCGCGGACTACCTGTCGCTGCACACCCGCGCCGCCGCCCAGGCCGAGCATCTCATCGACCGCGAACGCCTGCAGGCGATGAAGAACACCGCGATCCTGATCAACACCGCCCGTGGCAGCCTGGTCGACGAGGACGCCCTCGCCGACGCCCTCGAATCCGGGGACATCGCGGGCGCCGCACTCGACGTCGTCGCCCAAGAACCCCTACCCACCGACAGCCGGCTCCGCGGCCTCGACAACGTGCTCATCACCTCACACCTGGCAGGCCAAACCGTCGAGGCCCGCAATCGAGCCGGCCTCGCCGCCGCCCAGGCCGTGATCGACGTCCTCGCCGGCCGCGAACCAACACACCCCGTCGACCACCTCTGACCCATACGTACCCCGACTCGCCCGAGAAAGGTAGAACACCCGTGACAGAGCAACTCTCGACACCTCCCCGCACCGTCGACGCCGAGATCGCCCGGACCTGGCTGCTGGTCAACGCCACCCGGACCGACACCTTCGATACCGCGCACCAGTCCTGCGCCGACCAAATCGTGCTCGACATCGAAGACGCCGTCGACCCCACCGCGAAACCCACCGCCCGCGCCGACGTCGCCCGATGGCTGGAAGAACGTTCGGCGTGGGTCCGGATCAACGACCGCTCGACCCCGTTCTGGTCCGACGACGTCGACACTTTGAGGGGCCTTCCCGGCCTGGCCGGGGTGATGCTCGCCAAGGCCGAGTCCGCTGAGCACGTGACCGAAACCTTCGACCGCCTCGGCGGCGTGACCCCGGTGCTCGCACTGATCGAGTCCGCCCTGGGCATCGAGGAAGCCCCACAGATCGCACGGGCTCGAGGTGCCTTCCGCCTGGCCTTCGGCAGCGGCGACTACCGGCGCGACACCGGCACCGCCGCCGACGACCTCGCCATGGCCTACCCGCGCTCGCGCCTGGTCATCGCCAGCCGACTCGGCAACCTCCCCGGCCCGATCGACGGCCCCACCGTCAGCAACGACCACACCGTCCTGCACGAGAAATGCACGCTTGCGGTCACCCTCGGGCTGACCGGCAAGCTGTGCCTGGCCGTCGACCACGTGCCCGTCGTCAACGCCGCCATCAGCCCCACCTCGGACGACGCCACCTGGGCCCGGGACTTCCTCGCCGACTTCGAAGCCCGAGGCCGCATCATCCGCGACGGCAGCGACCTGCCCCGTCTGGGTCGCGCCCAGAAGATCGCCCGGCTGGCCACGGCGTTCGGAGTTCTCTCGCCATGAACGCCGCCCACCCTGCAGTGCACAGCGTCTGTGCAGCCACTGCTGATCCTCATGATGCGAGGTAGCGCCGCATGTCGTCCTCTACCCTTTCGACCCACCTGTATGCACAGCGGACCGACTTGTGGGACTGGCAACTTCGCGCCACCTGCCGACAGGTCGAAACAGACCTGTTCTCCCCCCAAGAAGGCGAAACCCATCACGGTCGACGGGGCCGCGAACGGGCAGCCAAACGGATCTGTCGCACCTGCCCGGTGCTCGCCCAATGTCGCACCCACGCCCTGAGCGTCGGCGAACCCTTCGGAATCTGGGGCGGCACCACCGAGGCCGACCGCCGGTTCCGCATCCCCGGCCATCCGGACGCACGCCTACCCCCGCCACAGCGACGGCAGGCCTCCCGCACCCCGACGGTTGACCCTCTCCCGCAACCACCCACCCCCGGGCACACGACCGCCCCGATCCTGAACTGCAGTAACGAATTCCGAAGCACCGCGAGTCTCCTCGCGGCACCCACCCACCGAAAAAGCGAGAACCATGCCCCTCTTCGTCGTCGAATACACCTACTCCACCGCCACCGCCGCAGGCCGCGATGAACACCGCACCGCACATCGAGACTGGCTCGCCGACCTCGTCGAGAAGAAGACCGTGATCGTCTCCGGCCCCTACGCCGACAACTCCGGTGCGTTCATCATCGTTGACGCCGACACCGCCGAGAGCGTCGAACAACTCTTCACCCAAGACCCCTTCGTGACCCACGGACTCGTGCCCGCCCACAGGATCATCGAATGGACACCGGTACTCGGCACGCTCATCCACTAACCGGTTGGCACAGCGATACCATCCGACGGTGAGCACCGCCCTCGGACCGGCCGGAGCCGCGACGGTGACTCCGTATGCCGTGGCCCATCTGGCGGTCGTCGGCGGTGTTATCGGCAAACGCCGATACGCGGATAGCTGGAAAGCAACCACAATCATGTCCCAGGTTTGTGATGTGGGGTGCCGGCGAAGTGTCGGGGAATGATGGTTTCCCCGACGATGGAGATCTTCAGTAGGGCGGCGTCGAGGTCGCTGAAGCCGTGGTCGTCTACGTTGTAGAGGTTGAGGGCGCCGACGCGATCATTGTCGAGGCGCAGCGGTGCGGACAGGTAGCTGCGCACTCCGAGACCGCGGACGGCGGCGGAGAATCAGGCCAGCGTGCGGGTAGCACCTCGACGCGAACCGTGACCACGAAGGTCACCGTGCTTTCGGACCACCAAGAACGAGACCGGCCTCGATAACCCGGTCCGTGAGTCGGCCTGGTACCGGCACATCACCTTGTCGATGGCCGCGGCCGCCTTCCTGATGATCCTGCGCCGCGGCGCTCAAAAGGGGATCTCCAGCCGGTGCCCGATATCTAATACCTCTGATCATCAACGAGATACGGCGATTGTTTAACCGCGTCGCCTGTCCGGTACGACATGCCCTCGTCCACGTCTGGCACCGGTTGAACTGGCGCCGCGCCAGCCAGGTCAAAGCCCGCGCCAGCCACTACAAACGCCGACATCACAAACTGTCGTTGCAGTACTAACTACCTAGGGCTGCGGGTCCGTTCCACTATCCACGCAGCGACCTGCGTGCGTGAGTTGAACCCGAGTTTCGTGAGAATATGTTCGACATGGCCTTGGACGGTGCGTTGGGATATCACCAGACGGTTTGCGATCGCCTTGTTGGTCAGGCCCTCGGCGATCAAGTCTGCGATCTGTCGCTCGCGTTTGGTCAGCGCTTCAGTTGAATCAGACTCCTGCACAAAGGATTTTGGTTTCTCTCCTAGGGCGTAGATGGCGGCAGCGTCGAAGCTCAGGAGACCACCGTCCCTGTAGGCCTTCTCGAATGCACGCTGACCGAGTGCCTGGCGAGTCCGCCGCACACACTCCTCGTGGTAGATGACAAGGGCGGGGAATATGGCCGTTGAACTGCCTACCGACTGTCCCAGCGTCTCGGCGGCGCCCATCAGCATTGCGGCGCGCTGCGCGTTGTTCTCATCGCAGGCCCATGCCAGCGCCTCCAGACACGTTGCTGCCAGGATCGGGTCATCCACTTGTCGGCTCAACGTCAGGCCCTGTTCCAATATTCGCACCGCTCGGTCGCTTTGACTCTGCCGCCACGCAGCAACGCCCAGGGCCCACAACGTAAACGACTGGTAAACAGATTCGCCATGCGTTTGTGTGATGGCGAGTGCTTGGTCAATGCAGGCCAGGGCCCGTGGTGCGTTTGCTTGTAGCTGGTAGGCCCACCCGAGCGCTAGCAACGCGTTGATTCTGACCTCGAGGGCGGCGTCGTCGTGGGTGTCGATGGATGCAAGTGCCTCGTTCAGGTATTTGCACGCGCGGGCGGGGTCACCACCAAAGAGCGCCAGGGTTCCGGTCGCGTGGGTGGCGAGTGCGTGCACGGTCGGATCGGCCGTCTGCTCGGCCAACGCCCGTGCTTCCTCGACGAGGGCGGTTTCCGCCGCCAGGTCGCCCTGCATCCCGGCGAGAGCGCTGTTGGCATACAGGGCTTTGGCTCGTTCCACCGTTGGCTGCGCGGGCTGTCTGGCCAGGGCGCGATCAAGCCAGCGTCGGCCTTCGCTGAAGAGCGAACGGGCTAGCCAGAAGGAGTAGAGGGCGGTGGCGATCCGGACACCGGAATCGACTTCTGCGTCGTCCTCTTCCGACAGGGCGAACTCCATCGCTTCCCGGAGGTTCGGCTGTTCGCGTTCGAGGCGTTCGATCCAGTCCAGCTGTCGGGGACTGATCCACCCGGCCACGGCATCGAGCGTCAACTGCTGATACCAGTCCCGATGCCGTCGGCGAAAGTTAGCGTAGTCGCCGGCTTGCTCCAACTTCTCGTGGCCGTAGTCGCGTAGGGTCTCGAGCATCCGGAAGCGCACCACAGCGCCAGCGTCCTCCCGGATCAGGATCGACTTGTCGACCAGCGAGGTCACCTCATCGAGCAGATCACTCGGCGGCAGATCACCGTCACACACCTCTTCCGCTGCGTCCAGTTCGAAACTGCCGGCGAACACTGACAGACGCGCCCACACTCGCTGTTCCTTGGCTGTGCACAGCTCGTAACTCCAGTCCATCGACAAGCGAAGCGTCTGTTGTCGTGTCGGAGCACCGCGACTGCCCAGGGTGAGCAGGGCGTACCGATCGGTCAACCGGCTCAGGATTTGATCGGCGGACATGGCGCGCAGCCGGGCGGCCGCCAACTCGATCGGCAGCGGTAGGCCGTCGAGCTTGTGGGAGATCCGAGCCACCGTGAGCCGGTTGTCCTCGGTGAGTTCGAATCCGGGCACCGCGGTGGCTGCTCGTTCTGCGAACAACGTCACGGCGTCGTACCCGGGCAGGCCCTTAAGGGACGGTTGACGGTCGGGGGAGGGGATTGTGAGCGGGGGAACCCGCAGGACGGCTTCCCCGCCGATGCCGAGCGGTTCGCGGCTCGTAGTCAAGACGTGTAGTTCCGGGCAGGCGCGCAGCAACCTTTCCACCAGCCCAGCGGCTTCTCCGACCAGATGCTCGCAGTTGTCCAGCACGAGCAGGAGGCGGCGGGATGTGAGGAATTCTGCCACCGCGTGTTCGAGCGGGCGTGATGACCGATCCCGCACGCCCAGAGCTGCTGCCACCACATCTACCAGTAACGATTCGTCGCGCAACTCATCCAACTCGACGAGGCACACACCGTCACCGAAACCTCGTCGGACATCCTCAGCCACCCGTAGTGCCAGACGGGTTTTTCCGACGCCACCGATTCCTGTGAGTGTCACCAGCCGCGAGGACGACAACATCTTCTTCGTGTCGGCTATTTCCCGCCGACGCCCGACAAAGCTGGTCAGTTCGAGGGGCAGGTTTCGTCCAGAGCCTCGCGTGGCTGGCTGCGACCGGGGCGTGCGCTGACCCGCAGCGCTGAACTGCGCCGCGCGCGGATCCGGACCCGGTCGGGACTCGCCAGGTCCGGCAAGCAGGGCCATCTCCTCGACAGGGAAGCCGTGATCGAACTGGACCTGGCGGAGTTCGTTGCCGAACTCGACGGCGCTGTGCGGACGTGCGCGCGGTTCTGGAGACATCGACCGTTCAATCAGGGCGCTCACATCATCCGGGATGCCCTGTTCGCGCAGATCCGGAACAGGTTGGGTCGTGATCCGGAGAAATTGTGCGACCACTTGTTCACCGCTGTGGCGTTCGAAGGCGGCGTGGCCGGTGATCGCACAGAACAGGGTGGCTCCGAGACCGTAGACATCGGACGCCACGCTGGGGGCCTCACCGCTGAGTACCTCGGGGGCAGTGAACGCCGGGGATCCGGTGACGACCCCGGTGGCGGTCTTGAACCCGTTGGCGATGTGAGCGATCCCGAAATCGGCCAGCGCGGGCTCCCCGTAATCGGTGAACAGAATGTTCCCCGGTTTTACGTCACGATGAAGGATGCCGAGTTGGTGAGCGGTCTCCAACGCGCCTGCCAACTTCACCCCGAGATGCAACGTTTCAGCCAATCCCATTGGCCCTTGCCGGCGAACCTGGCTTTCCAGCGAGTCCCGCGGGTGGTACTGCATCACGATGAAAGGTCGCTCGCTGTTGGTGGTGCCGGCATGGAGGACGCCCACGATGTTCGGGTGGCCTGTGAGGCGTCCCAGTGCCTGTTGCTCGCGAAGAAAGCGCGCCCGGTTGTCGTCGTCGAGGTCGGCGGTGAGAACCTTTTTCGACCATCGTTCGTTTACGCTCGACCTGTCGGCAACTTTGTACGATGCAACATCCGCATCCTCTCGATGACGCGCCTTCAGGATATCCCCGACACGTTCTCACCAGGACCCGAGCCCCATCCGCGGAGCTGCCTCACCGTACGGCCGATGTGCGATGGAGAAGTTCTACCAGAACAGCACACAATCCCGCCCACCTCGATCAGTACTCGAGGCCAACGATCCCGACACAAGTTTCCTCGATGGGACTGGTCAAGGCACGCAGATAGACGGTGGATGCGGCGGACGTGAAAGCAGTCCATCCGCGAGGCCAGTGACTCCACCGCGATCCGACGTTGCGACCATTTGTTCCCTTCCCGCAATCCCATCCTGTGCAGGTGCGGGCACAGTTCGGCGCCGTGCACGGTTGCGAGTCGATGATCGCCTCCGACAGCAGCGGGTGCGGCCGGTCCGCACACTGCACGGATCCCGTAGCACATCGTGGATGCGCCGCCGCACACCGATGTGCACCCAGCAAGTGAACTGTCGAGACGCTGGGCGGCGGGAAGCTCGCCGTTAGACAACAAGGCGGGGTCGAGAGCCCGTGGAGTGAAGAGCAGCTCGGCAAGTAGTTCGCGAAGGCACGGAACCCGGCTCAAGGCCGCAGCTCGGCAGACCAAGGGACGTCCTGCCGGAACACCTGGCCGTATCGCGATTCCCTATTTGCCGCTGGATTCAGCGGAGGTGCGCAGGACGGTCATGCAGCTTGTCGACGAATCCGGCTTCGAACCGACCGACGCTGGCGTTCTGGCCGAATCGTGGCGCCAGCAGCCGGGACCCGGCCTACTTCACCGAACTGAGTCTCAAGGACCTCGGTCAGGCGCTCTCGATGGCCGATAAAAGGCGACCAGTTCGGCACCGTCCCGAGCCATGACTCGTACTTGGTATGCGCTGGGCGCCCATGCCGTGGCATTGGGAAGCACGGACATGTCGCTGCAATGAACTCGTCGCGGTGTGACGGTGGACAAGATGGCGTGGCCGGTCCGGATGACCGCCTGCACGCAGATGGACACCACAACATCCGCCCACGCTGGAACCTAAGCTGGCCGGTAACCCGATATGTAGGCGGAAGCAGAATCATGAATCACATCAACATCATCATCGACGACCTTCAGGCAGAACAGACGGCACTCGACGAACTCCTCAGAACCCGCAGTGACGACCAATGGAACCAACCAACCCCGGCCGACGGGTGGACAAGCCGCCATCAAATCGCTCACCTGGCATTCTTCGACGCCACTGCCGAGATGTCCCTCACCGATCCCGATGCCTTCGCCGAGCACCGACAGCGGGCCGAACGAGGACCGGGTGCGTACCGCACCGAGTCGCTCAAACCTCTACTCGAGTTGACACCGAACCAACTCCTCGAACGCTGGCGGGACGCACACCGGTCACTCCAACAGGCACTCCGCGCGGCCAACCCAGACGCCCGACACCCCTGGTACGGGCCATCGATGAGTCTGGCGTCCATGGCAACGGCCCGGCTGATGGAAACTTGGGCCCACGGACAGGACATCGCCGACACTTTCGAGATGGATAGGCCGGCCACCGCGCGATTGACCCACATCGCCCGGATTGCCTGCCTCGCGTTCCCTTACAGCTTCACGAACAACGCACTGCCAGTCCCGACGACGGGCGTTCAGGCGAACTTGATTCTCCCCTCGGGCAACACGTGGGCATTTGGTGAAGACAACTTGCCGGATTCGGTCACTGGCCCCATCGACGACTTCTGCTTGGTGCTCACCCGGCGTTCACCCGACGACCACTCGCCGTGCATCGGGCCGGCCGAAAGTAGTGGCGACAGAAGTTCGCGTCAACGTCTCGAGCACGCGCCAACCGAAATTCGGCAGTCTTCATTCAACGAGCGAGGACTCGGGATCCGTGCGTTCGGGGTCGAACCGTCGCGTCAGGCTTGTGCACTCGCGCGTATGAAACCGCTGAACCGTCGCAGTGACGGATGCGAACAGTCGGGCGCGCGCTCGCGGCATGAGACTGGAGCACGGGCTGCGCGGTGAGGGGAAGCGGCCACCATTGGCGGTGGCGAACGCGAGCTGCAATCCCGGCACGGCGAAGCTCTGCGACCGCAATTTCGTGCGCCTTCGCGCATGCCCGGCCCGCAAGAGTGTAAGATACACTGCCGCAGAAACAGTTTCGATACGCGATGTCGAGCCGATGTCAGATTTCCGCGCGCACGCCCTCCCGAGCCCGCACAAGATCTCTCTCGGCCTCTTGCTCGCCGTCGGGGGATGTGGCACCGGGGTAGGTCTGGCTCAGATCCAGCAGCCGTGCAAATGCAGGGCGTCCGGCTTATCGATTTCGACCCGGTCGCCCGTGTGCGTTGCAGCTTCGACTGCGCTGCGACAGAGACTTGGGCCCAGCCGCCAACAGGAACCGGGCGAATCCGAACCCGGTCGGGCCGGCGTCATAGGGCATCGCCAACCGTCCGGGCAACGCAAGGAGCACCTCGGCCGGTTCGTTCGTGTCGGGTTCAGTGGAAGGTGAAGCCGGTGAAGTCGTCGGCGGCGATCTTGTCGCATGTGTCGACGTAGCGGTCGAGTCCGCCGACGTAGGGCATGAAGACTCTGCTG
>SEEV01000876.1 GCA_004211695.1 Rhodococcus sp. (in: high G+C Gram-positive bacteria) | reverse complement strand
GACAACGTCGCGAGGACCTGCTCGGAGATTTCGTGCCAGATGACCTCCGAGGCGAATCTCGGTTGCACGATCTGGGTGTAGAGCTGCTCGAGGAACAGGTTGACCGACCCCGCCATCGCGGCCTGGAAGTCGCGTTCCATTTCCGCGGTGAAATGTTGCGGGTTCCGGCGCAGCACCGCCATCCCGTTCTTGTTGATTCGGGTGGTCCACTTCTGCCGGATGTCGTCGAGGCGGCGGTCGAGGTCGTCGGTGGCGTGCTGGCGGATCAACGTCAGGTCCCGTTGCAGGTATTGCTCCCACTGGGTCGAGTGGTCTTTGAGGCCCTGCAATTCGGCCAGCTGTGCGGTCAGGTCCGGGATGACCTCGCCGCTGTGGGTGATCGCCGCGATTTGGGTGCGTATGTCCGTCGCCAACGTGCGCAGCCCGTCGACCGCGGTCCGCAGCCCGGTGATTGCTGGAAGGTGTTCGGCGATGGCGAGTTTCGAGTCGATCAGGGTGCGCAGCTCGACGATCCCGGACCGTGTCTCGGCGTGGTCGCGCTGCGGGCCGGGTGCCATCTCGGCGGCGATCACCGCGCGCAGACTCGACACCCCGACCACCGGAATCTGTCGGCCCAGGTGCCGGACCAAGAGTTCTCGGTCTTCGTCGACGATCGGACGCCAGCGGCGGATGTTCTTGTCGGTCTTGGTGACCACCACGATCAGTGATTCCACCGCGGACCCGGTCTTGTCGATGAACGCCATCTCCGGTGCCGTCAGTGGGGTGGTGGCATCGCACACGATCACCAACACGCATGCCTGCGACGCGGAGGCTTCCGCCAGGACCGCGTAGGACGGGTCCAATCCGCCCACCCCGGGGGTGTCGATCACGGTGACGTCACCGAGCCGGCTGCCGGTCACCGGGACGATCGCCCGGGTGGGCAATTCCTCGATCCTGCTGTCGGTGACATGGGCGCCCTCGCACGAGACCCAGTCCGCCAGCTCGGCGTGCGGGATTTGCTCGGTTCGGTCCGGGAACAGGATCTGCGCCGTGCCGCCGGGTTGCTCGGCGGTGGCCTCCCCGAAGCTGATCGTCGTCGAGGTCGTCACGTCCACCCCCACTGGGGAGGCGCCGCGCCAGCCGACCAGCGCGTTGACCAAGGAGCTCTTTCCCCGCTTGACCTCGCCGACCACGACCACCGAGCGGGTCTGTTCCCTGCTTTGGGCGCGCTGTTCGGCGAGGTTACTGATTGCGTCGTACCCGAACGGGCGCAGGATCTTGTCGGTGATCGACGACAGCAGCACCTCGGCGCGCTCCCGCGGCGGCGTCTCGGCGGCTGGGGAGGCAACGGTGGCCGGTTGCCCGGCTTGGGCTGCGGATTCCACGCCCTCTCCCCTTCCCGTCGTCGATCTGTGTGCGCCCGGGTGTGGGCGCCGTCGAACCCTAGC
>SEEV01000875.1 GCA_004211695.1 Rhodococcus sp. (in: high G+C Gram-positive bacteria) | reverse complement strand
GCGGGAATGTCGGTGATCATCTACGGCCTTCTCCATTCGCGACCGGTGCGGTGCATCATTTCGTCTGCCGACGGCGGGCCCCACGTGCCGGCCTCGTACGGTTCCGGCCTGCCGTCCGCGGCCCAGTGCTCGAGGACGGGGTCGAGGATCTCCCAGGACAGTTCCACCTCGGCGTTGACGGGGAACAGCGAGGGCTCACCGAGGAGAACGTCGAGGATAAGGCGCTCGTACGCCTCGGGCGACGACTCCGTGAACGCCTGACCGTAGCTGAAGTCCATGTTGACGTCGCGGACTTCCATGCTCGACCCCGGCACCTTGGACCCGAACCTCATGGTCACACCCTCGTCCGGCTGCACCCGGATGACGAGGGCGTTCTGCCCCAGTTCCTCGGTCATGGTCTGATCGAACGGCAGGTGCGGTGCGCGCTTGAAGATCACGGCGATCTCGGTGACCCGACGGCCGAGTCTCTTTCCGGTGCGGAGGTAGAACGGCACCCCCGCCCAGCGGCGGGTGTCGACCTCGAGGGTGATGGCCGCGAACGTCTCCGTGGTGGAGTCCTTCGAGAACCCTTCCTCCTCCAGCAGTCCGACCACCCGGGTGCCGCCCTGCCAACCGCCCGCGTACTGGCCGCGCGCGGTGGTCTCGTCGAGTGGCTGGGCGAGCCTGGTGGCGGACAGCACCTTGATCTTCTCCGCCTGCAATTCTGACGGTTCGAAGCTGATCGGCTCCTCCATCGCGGTGAACGCGAGGAGTTGCAGCAGGTGATTCTGGATGACGTCGCGTGCCGCCCCGATGCCGTCGTAGTACCCGGCGCGTCCACCGAGACCGATGTCCTCGGCCATGGTGATCTGGACGTGATCCACGTAGTGGGCGTTCCAGATCGGATCGAACAACTGGTTCGCGAAGCGCAACGCCAGGATGTTCTGGACGGTTTCCTTGCCGAGGTAGTGGTCGATCCGGAAGACCGTGTCCTCCGGGAAGACCTCGTTCACGACCGCGTTGAGCTCACGTGCGCTCTCGAGGTCGTGACCGAACGGCTTCTCGATGACCACCCGACGCCACTGGTCGTCGTTCGACTGCGCGAGACCGGCCTCGGACAGCTGCTTCAGGACGACCGGGAACGCGTCCGGCGGAATCGCGAGATAGAACCCGTGATTGCCGCCGGTCCCGCGTTCGCGTTCCAGCGTCCCGAGAGTGTTGGCCAGTTCCTGGAAGGCCGCCGGGTCGTCGAAGGTGCCCTTGACGAAACGCAGGCCCTCCGACAGTCGCTCCCAGACATCCTCCCGGAACGGGGTGCGGGAATGGTCGCGGACGGCATCGTGGACGATCTTGCCGAAGTCCTCGTCCGACCAATCCCTGCGGGCGAACCCGACGAGAGCGAACCCGGGCGGCAGAAGACCACGATTGGCCAGATCGTAGATGGCGGGCAT
>SEEV01000874.1 GCA_004211695.1 Rhodococcus sp. (in: high G+C Gram-positive bacteria) | reverse complement strand
GTGCTGATCATGGACCGACACCCGAGCCCGGCCATCCCGCCCACCACCGTCATGTTTACAAAAACTCGATTGCGGAAAAGCGCACCCGAGGAGGTGCACACCATGACCACCGAACAGTGTGTCAGCGATACCGACAGCACACGCCAGGCCGCCATGCCCATCCACACACAGACGCTCCACGACCTGGTCGCGGCGATGTGTTCCGTCGACACCAGCGACGCGCCACTCGACCTCGACGCGGTAGCACGGATCCGGCAACACCAGTTCGACGACTGGATCCTCGCCGCCGCCCGCTCCGGCCTCCTCACCGCACGCGAGATCGACACGCTCGTGCAGTCCTGGCACGCCGACCCCCGGTCGCTGTTCGACGCCCTCCTCGCCGACTCCGACGACCTCACCCGAAGGCGCTACCAAGCGATCTGGAACTCACCGGGCACCCTCGACGCAGTCGAGTACGCCTGACCCATCCCCCGCAGACACCGCGGAACCAGCCTCGCTGTCGGTTCGCGCGCGTCGGATAAGAAGACCTTCTCGTCTGCCTCGGAGAACACCGCTCCCACGTAGGTGCGGATCCGGAACACGGGCCGCGCCGGACCATCCTGTTGTCAGGTCGAAGGGGTCGTCGGGGGCAGATTCCACTCGTGAGCGTGGACGAGAGGAACCGAGCCGGTCTCCCGCAGACGCGCGACGGCGGTCAATATTTCGTCGTCGTAAAGGGATCCGGCGCTGCTGATTCCGGCTCTGTCGAGCATCGGCAGAGCAACCCGCCAGGTGTCGAGGTACAGCCGCCACAACTGGTCGAGAGCGAAGGAGGCAAGGTGCTCTCGAAACGCACGCTTGTCCGTGATCAGCATTCCGGTCGGTTCTATCCAGCCGCGGCGCATGATCTCGCCGACCGAGAAGTGCAGTGCCCGGCTCGACGCCGCGAACAGGTAGTCGTACAGCTCGCGTTGGCCGGCACGGTCGGCGACCCACACCCCGGTCGGTAGGAGGCCGCCCGTCCACCCGTACTGCTTCTTCAACACCCTCAGCACAGCTCTGGTCTCCTCGCTCTTGGCTACTGCCCAGTCGAGGAAGTCTTTGGGGTACCACAGCCGTGCCATTTCCTTGTCCCCGATGTAGTTGCGTTGCGCGAGCAGTGCTCGCAGGGTGTCGAAGTTGCCCATCGACACGAACAACTTCTGGGACTGCTCCAGGTCGAGAGACTCGAAGAACCGGAGATACATCACGTCCTCGACGGCGGCGCGCACCAACGCCACGGCCAGATGACCCAAGTCGTGGCGGCTGAGCAGGAGGGCGGCCCGCATGCTGTCCTGCTGGCGACGAAGGGAAATGTTGACGGCCAGCAGCCGGTAGTCCTTCTCGACGTCGTCCCACTTCAGGTCGCCGACGGTCAGCACGTGTTCGGCACAGTCCGCGAAGTGTTCGAC
>SEEV01000873.1 GCA_004211695.1 Rhodococcus sp. (in: high G+C Gram-positive bacteria) | reverse complement strand
GTGGAGGAACTGCCGTTCATCATGCACCGCGCGTTCAGCACCATGCTGACCGGTCGGCCGGGGCCCGCACACATCGAGGTGCCGATGGACGTGCAGGCCGAGGCCGCCGACGTCTCCCTTCACGACCTCGCACGACGGCTGCCGGTCGGACTCCAGCAGCCCGACCCGCTGGCGATCGACAAGGCCGTCGACGTGCTCCGCGACTCCCGCCGACCGGTGATCGTCGTCGGCGGCGGCGCCATCACGTCCGACTCGGCCGACGAAGTCCTCGCCCTCGCCGAGGCGTGGCAGATCCCGGTGGTCACGACATGGAACGGCAAGGGCGCGTTCCCCGAGGACCACGCACTGTTCGCCGGCAGCGTCGGCCAGACCGGAACGATCGTGGGCAACGCCGTCGCCTCCCGCGCCGACGTGGTGATCTCCATCGGATGCCGGTTCACCGATTGGTCGTCGTCGAGCTACGCACAGGGAGTGACGTTCTCGATTCCGCCCGCCAAGCTCATCCACATCGACATCGACCCGCACGAGATCGGCAAGAACTACCCGGCCGAGGTCGGCATCGTCGCCGACGCCAAGCCGACCGTCGCCGCCATCGTCAGCTCGCTCCCCCGGGTCGGCGCCGACCGCTCCGAGTACCTCGCCGAACTCGAGCAGCTGAAGGCGGAGTGGGAGGCCAAGCTCGCCGGCCGCCGCGACTCCGACCGGTTCCCGTTCACGTCGCAACGCCCCCTCGGCGGCCTGCGGTCCGTGATGGAACGGGACGGCATCATCGTCGCCGGCTCCGGCAACACCCAGGGCGCGGTGAAGCAGACGTTCCCGGTGTACCACCCGCGCACCCACCTGACCTCCGGCGGATTCTCGTCCATGGGCTGGGCCGTGCCCGCCGCGATCGGGGCCAAGCTCGCCGCTCCCGACCGGCAGGTGGCGTGTGTCGTCGGTGACGGCGACTTCCTCATGACGTCGCAGGAGATCGGCGTGTGCGTGCAGCACGACATTCCGGTGGTCTTCGTGGTCCAGGACAACGCGGGCTTCATCTCCATCCGCGGTGGCCAGCGCAAGCAGACCAGCCGGCACATCGGCACCGAGTTCAACCGCCCCGACGGCACCCCGTACAGCCCGGACTTCAAGGCGCTCGGCCAGTCGTTCGGCCTCGAATCGTTCCGGGTGGACGACCCGGCCGACCTCGAGAGCACCTATCAGAAGGCCTTCGACTCGAAAGCGACTGCGCTGATCGAGATCCCGACCGATCGCGATGCAGCGGGACCGTGGGTTCCCGGTTGGTGGGACTTCCCCGTTCCCGCGTACATCGAGGACGAGCGTCAGGACGAGTACTGGGCGACCCGAGCCAAGGAACAGCACCTGTGAGAACGTCGGGACACGATCAGATCGACGCGTATTCACCGCTGCGCGAGGGCGCGGTGGTCGATGTGGGC
>SEEV01000041.1 GCA_004211695.1 Rhodococcus sp. (in: high G+C Gram-positive bacteria) | reverse complement strand
CGACCCCGGCCGCCCCCGCCGCTACCGGGCTCGCCCCCGTCATCGACGTCACCGAGGCGACGTTCGAGGCCGAGGTGCTCGTCCGGTCCCAGCAGGTGCCGGTCGTCGTCGACCTCTGGGCCACCTGGTGCGAGCCGTGCAAACAGCTCTCGCCGCTGCTCGAGAAGCTGGCGCGCGAGGCCGGCGGCACCTGGGTGCTGGCCAAGGTCGACGTCGACGCCAACCCGCGCATCGCGCAGGCGTTCGGCGTCCAGTCCGTCCCGACCGTGGTCGCCATCGCGGGCGGGCAACCGCTCGCCGACTTCCAGGGCGCACAGCCCGAGCCGCAACTGCGGCAGTGGCTCGCCGCCGTCCAGCAGGCGGTCGCCGGAAAGCTGTCCGGACCTCCGGCCGGTGACGGCGACCCGGACGAGCCCGAGCCCGAGGACCCGCGTTTCGTCGCCGCGGAGGCCGCCCTCGACGAAGGCGACCTGTCGGCCGCCGAAGCGGAGTTCCAGAAGATCCTCGACGAGGAACCGGCCAACGCCGAGGCGCAGGGCGCGATCCGGCAGGTGCGTTTCCTCGCCCGGGTGCAGTCCGTCGACCCCGGGGCCGTCGCCGCGGCGGACGCCGCCCCGAACGACATCGACGCCCAACTCCAGGCCGCGGACGTCGAGCTCTACTCCCAGGCCCCCGACGCCGCGTTCGCCCGGCTCATCGGTCTGGTCGCGCGCAGCGCCGGCGACGACAAGACACGCGTCCGGACGCGTCTGCTGGAACTGTTCGAACTGTTCGACCCGGCCGAGCCCGTCGTCATGACCGCGCGCCGGAAGCTGGCCGCCGCCCTGTACTGACACGGACCCGGGGTGAGCGCCGACGGCACTCACCCCGGTGACCCGGACCGGAATGTCAGCTCCGGACGCGCTCCACCCGTCCCACCAGGAACAGGTACGAGGCGATCCCGACCGCGGTCACCACGGTCATGTAGACGAATCCGGGCGCGAAACTCTCGTCGGTGACGAGCAACCCGATGACGATCGGTGTCGCGATCGACGACAGGTTGCCGATGAAGTTGAACATTCCGCCGGTGAGCCCGAGCAGGCGTTCCGGTTCGAGAGCCGACACCAGCGACCAGGTGATCGACGCCAGACCGTTGCCGAAGAAGGCGATGGACAGGAACATGATCACCATCGCGGTCGAGTCGGTGAAGTTTGCGCCGATCATCGCGACGGTCAGCAGCAGCCCCACGATGATCGGGCCCTTACGCGCGACCCCGAGCGATATCCCCTTCCTCAGCAGGAAGTCGGAGAACACCCCGGAGAACAGCACACCGACGAGCGCCGCGACGAACGGCAGCGAAGCGAGAAATCCGGACTTGATGTAATCCATGCCCCGGTACTCGACGAGGTAGGTCGGGAACCAGGTGAGGAAGAACCACAGGGTCGACGTGAGGCAGAACTGGACCAGATAGATGCCCCACAGCTTGCGCCGGCCGAGGACGGTCGCGACATCGTTGCGCGTCACGGCCGGACGTTCGGGTTGCTGCTCCTCCACGAGGTCGACGAGCCCGCCGCCGTCGCGGATCAGGTCGATCTCGGCGGCGTTCGCCCGCGAGTCGCGCGGTTCGCGATAGACGGCGTACCAGACGAAACCCCAGACCGCTCCGATCACACCGGTCACGATGAAGACCCAGTGCCAGGACAGGACGGACTGCAGCCAGGAGAGGAACGGCGTGAGCAGTGCCAGTCCGATGAACTGGCCCGAGGTGTAGAAGCCGATCACCGTCGCACGTTCACGCTCGGGGTACCAGGCGGTCGCGACCCGGTTGTTGATCGGATACGCCGGTGCCTCGAACACGCCGACGAGAAGTCGCAGCGCGATGAGGGCGACGAAGCCCCCGATGACACCCATGAACGCCGTCGCGACGGACCACAGGATGAGGCACGCCGGGTAGAGCAGTCGCGGGGGTATGCGGTCGACGAGCCAGCCACCCGGAATCTGCAGCGCCGCGTACGTCCACCCGAACGCCGACAGCAGCAGCCCCTGCTGGGCCTTGGAGAGATCCATCTCCTCGGCGATCGCGGGCATCGCGATCGACAGGTTCGCCCTGTCCATGTAGTTGATGACGACCGTCACGAACAGCATCACCGCGATGAGAACGCGCGCCTTCGACGCCTGCGCGGCCACCGACGTGGACCTGCCGGTCTTCTGCATCTGGACCATGTCCCTCACCACTCCGCAAACGATCCGTCGCTGTGGCGCCAGACCGGATTTCGCCAACGATGTCCTTCGGCCGCCCGTTCGATCACGTACTCCTCGTTCACCTCGATGCCCAGTCCCGGGCCTCCTCCGGGGTGATGCCGCGCAAAAAGGCGATCAAACCGGTTGCGGTTGCAGTGGCTGTGGGGCTCACGGGGTCTCCTTCTGGTGGTTCGTGGATGGTGTCTGTTCGACGAGGCCCGCGGCGACCGCCACGTGCCACAAGCCCTGCGCCGCCGCTTCCTCGGCGACCATCTCGGCGGCCACGCCGTGAACGCGCAGTCCCACTGCGTAGCGCCTGCGCAGATCGGCATTGCCGCACAGCAGGATTCAGCCACCGGGAGCGTACTGAGGAAGTAAGGTGCCGTACCTCGTCGGCGATGATCACGCCGGAGACGTAATCGGGAACCGACGCCGGATCGAGGAGTCCGTCGAGCACGAGCGCTCGCGCTCCGAACAACTCCGCGGGCAATCCGCGGGACGGCACCGACGTTCCGGTGACGAGTCCGCGCTCGAACGCGGCGTCGTCCCGCGCCCCACCGTGCGCGGTCCGGCCGAGGATGCCGGGCTGCATCACCAGGCCGTACAACTCGCCCGACATCGACGTGGCGAACGAGACGATCTTGCGGTTCTCGACGCGGGTCCACTTGGTATGGGTTCTGGGTAGGACGAAGGTGAGCGGGCTGTCGGCCGGGGTGAGCATGCCCAGCGCCCCGATGATCTGCGTCTCCTCGCCCCGCATGACGTCGCCGGCGACCGTCCCGTCGGCCGCGGGGGCGACGCGCAGGCCGGGGACCAGATGCAGTACTCCGCGCGGGTGGGGGACCGTGGTCAGGTCGGCGGCGTCGATGGCGAGGTCGGTCGGGGTGGTGAGGTAGCCGGCTTCACACCAGCCCTGGGCGCTGCCGACCATGCCGCACGCGATGGCCGGGAGGCCGGGGGACGCCGCGAGCCAGTCGCCGCGGCGTGGCGGCACCGATCCGGGACGCGTCGTGCGCGATCGTCGGTTGCGATCAGCGTGTCGGCGACGAGCCCGTACATGCCCGACGAGCGGATGCGTGGCCTCGTGCCGGTCGTGTGCCGGGCCGCCGGACGGATCTCCGCGGCCCTCGGCTACCGGGAGGTCTGAGAACGGTCACGTCGTGTGACGATCAGCGGTACCGGCCCTCGCAGGCCTGCTCGCCGCCGAGCACTCCGGTGCGGAAGGCGTCGACCCGGGAGAATCCGCTCGGCACCGTCTCCCCGTTGACGTCGCTGGCGGCCAGTCCGTCGGTGAGCAGACCCGACACGGCCTCGTCCAGGTCGCCGGGGGACAGCCACACGCTGCCCGCCTCCAGCGTGGCGGGATTGTCCGGACTCAGCGCGGTGGTGATGACCCCGGACAGGCAGGCGGCGCGGAGCGCGGTCTGCGGTGAGTGCAGATCGTCGCCCCGGTCCCGCTGCAACGCCAGGGTGTAGCGCGACGCGAGCAAGACGTACGCGTTGTAGTCGCCGGTCAGGTTGGTCGGGAAGAGCTCACGCCTGCCCAGGTGGCCCGGTGTGCCGCGTTCGGCGAGGGCATCGACGCTGACACCGATCGTGTTGGTGGCCGGGCAGTACGACACCGGCTCGGTGACGTCGGCGTCCACGCAGTCGAGGTCGGCGCCGTCGAGTTGCAGCGCAGGCGGATCGTCGAGATCGAAGATCTGCTGGAACGACGTGAAGAACGACTCGAGCGACTCCTCGGTGACGGGCAGTTCGCCGTCGTCGGATTCGTCGTCGAACCGCTGCGGGAGATCAGCGCGACGCGAGTCGATCTCCTTCTCGTCGATGCGCGTGCACGGCGCCGGACCGTCCGTGAACCCGATCTGCGTGGCCGTGACCCGTTCGAACGCCGAACCGTGCACGTTGTCGGGGTCGTTCGGGTCGGTGTCGCCGATGGCCACCGCCGACGCCAGGACCTTGTTCAGCCCGTCCGACGTGTTGAGCGTGAAGTGGGGTGACTTGTCCTCCGCGATGTGCCGCATGAACGCCCCGGCGAGGCAGTCGGCCTGCTGTTCCCGCACGATGTCTCCGCCCACGACCTCGTCGGCGATTCCCGCCTTCGTCTGGACGGCGTGCCCGTACTCATGGGCCAGCACGAAGACCGCGGCGACGACGCCGAACTTCTCCACGACCTCCGGCAGCAACAGCGCCCGGTCCCAACCGATCGTGTGGTCGGTGGTGCAGTAGCCGGCGTTGAGAAGTTCCTCGGTGCTGTCCCCGCAGAACCGCGGGCCGTCGGCCTCTCGGGGGTCCCAGGAGATCAGTTCCTCGACCGGTTCGAAGGCGCGCTGGAACAGCGCCGGGAACTGGATGCGCCAGTAGTCCTCGATGTCGCTGACGGCGTTGGCGACCATCGTGTCGATCTCGCCGCCGTCGGTGCCGGTGACGGGGAGATCGGCGTCGGGCACACCCTTGCGAGCACCGCTCGGCCCCGACGTCGCATCGAGCCCCGCAACCTTGAAGGGGTCGTCGTAGATGGATGCGGCGTCGCCGTCTATCGAACGGGCGCAACCCGACAGGACGACCGCGGTCACGGCCAGCACGCCCATGCTCGCAGCCCACTGCCGACGTCGGGTCAGCACGGCCGTGCCCTCATCAACGCTCCAGACTCATCCAGATCGCCCCGTTGGCGGGCAGTGCCACCTCTGCCGAGGCGGGACGGCCGTGCCACGGCTGCGAAGTCGCCGTCACAACACCGAGATTTCCCCAACCCGATCCTGCATAGACCTCGGCGTCGGTGTTGAGAATTTCACGCCATTCGCCCAGTTCTGGCAAGCCCACACGATAATTCGCGTGCGGGGAACCCGAGAAATTGAACAGACAGGCCAGGATCGAGCCGTCGGTGCCGTAGCGCAGGAAGCTGAGCACGTTGTTGGCGGTGTCGTTGGCGTCGATCCAGGAGAACCCGCCCGGTGACGTGTCGAGTGTCCACAACGACGGGTGCTCGCGGTACGTGGCGTTGAGGTCGTGGACGAGGCGGAGCAGACCGCGGTGGAAGCCGCCGGTGTACGGGTCGTCGAGTTGGTACCAGTCGAGTCCCCGCTCCTCGGACCACTCGGCGGTCTGCCCGAACTCCTGACCCATGAACAGCAGTTGCTTGCCCGGGTGCGACCACATGTACGCCAGCAGGGCCCGGACCCCGGCGGCCTTCGCGTGGTCGTTTCCCGGCATCCGCGTCCACAGTGTGCCCTTGCCGTGCACCACCTCGTCGTGGCTGATGGGCAGCAGATAGTTCTCGCTCCACGCGTACATCAGGGAGAACGTGATCTCGTGATGGTGATAGCTGCGGTGGACCGGGTCGTGTGCCAGGAATCCGAGGGTGTCGTGCATCCACCCCATGTTCCACTTCATGTTGAAACCGAGACCGCCGACGTTGGTCGCGCGCGTGACCCCCGGCCACGCCGTCGACTCCTCGGCGATGGTGACCACGCCGCGGTGCTTCTTGTGGACCGTGGCATTGGTCTCCTGCAGGAATGCGACGGCCTCGAGGTTCTCCCGGCCGCCGTGGATGTTCGGCGTCCACCCGCCCTCGGGCCGCGAATAGTCGAGATACAGCATCGAGGCGACCGCGTCGACGCGCAGACCGTCCACATGGAACTCGTCCAGCCAGTACAGCGCGTTGGCCACCAGGAAGTTGCGGACCTCCCGCCGCCCGAAATCGAACACGTACGTTCCCCAGTCGAGTTGCTCGCCGCGCTGAGGATCGCTGTGTTCGTAGAGCGGCGTGCCGTCGAAACGGGCCAGGGCCCATTCGTCCTTGGGGAAGTGGGCGGGAACCCAGTCGACGATCACCCCGATCCCGGCTGCGTGCAGGTGGTCGACGAACCACCGGAAGTCGTCGGGGGAGCCGAACCGCGCGGTGGGCGCGTAGTACGACGTGACCTGGTAACCCCACGACCCGCCGAACGGGTGCTCGGCGACCGGAAGCAACTCGACGTGCGTGAAACCCGTCTCCGTGACGTGGGCGGCGAGTTGTTCGGCCATCTCGTGGTAGTTCAGACCGGGACGCCACGAACCGAGATGCACCTCGTACACGCTCATCGGGGACTGCGCCGGTTCGGTCGCCGCGCGCTGCTCCAGCCACTCGGCGTCCTTCCATTCGTACGTGCTGACCGACACCCGCGACGCCGTCGCGGGCGGCACCTCGGTCGCGAAGGCCATCGGATCGGCCTTGTCGCGCACACTGCCGTCGGGCCCGTGGACCCGGAACTTGTACAACTCGCCGACCTCGATGCCGGGGATGAACAGTTCCCACACCCCGGTCGATCCGAGCACGCGCATCGGGAAATTGCGGCCACTCCACCCGTCGAAATCGCCGATCACACTCACTCCGCGGGCATTGGGAGCCCACACGGCGAACGACGTGCCGGTGACGGTGCCGTCGGGGGTGTCGTAGCGACGGCGGTGTGCGCCGAGGATCTCCCACAGTCGCTCGTGCCTGCCCTCGCCGAACAGGTGCAGGTCGAGTTCGCCGAGGGTGGGCAGGAACCGGTACCCGTCGGCGGAGACGTCGTTGTGACCACCCGGCCACGTCGTGGACAGCCGGTAGTCCATCAGGTCCCGGTACGGGACGAGGGTTCCCCACACCCCGTGCGCGAGATGTTCCAGCGAGAAGCTCGTTCCCCCGATGACGGCGTCGACGGCCTCGGCGTACGGCCGCAGTACGCGTATGACCGTGCCCTCGGGGTGCGGGTGCGCGCCCAGGATCGAGTGCGGGTCGTGGTGCTCCCCGCGGGCCAGCAGGTCGAGGTCGGCGGCGTCGGGTGCGATGGCGGCAGGCGGTTCGACGGTCACTCTGTACCTCCGCGGTAGGCCAGCTTCGTTCTGGCCGGATAGGGGATCGACGGTAACGCCAGGATATGGGCCACGGAGCGCCACGGCTCGAGGCGCACGAAGTTGGCCTGGCCCCAGTGGTACTGCTCGCCGGTGACCTCGTCGAGCACGGTCAGGTGATCGTGCCAGTCGCGCCCGAGCGCGGGCATGTCGAGCCACACGTTGCCCTGCTCGGCGCCGTACGGGTTGAGGTTGATCACCGTCAGCACCGCATCCCCGGTGGTGGGGTCGAACTTGGAATAGGCGATCAGGGCGTCGTTGTCGACGTGATGAAAATGGATGTTGCGCAGCTGCTGCAACGCCGGATGCTGCCTGCGGATCCGGTTGAGGGCGGTGATCCACGGTTCGAGGGACTCGCCGCGTGCGGCCGCCCCTTCGAAATCGCGGGGACGCAACTGATACTTCTCCGAGTCGAGGTACTCCTCACTTCCCGGTCGCACCGGAACATGTTCGTATAGTTCGTAACCCGAATACACCCCCCACGTGGGAGACAGTGTCGCCGCCAGCGCGGCGCGCAGCGCGAACATGCCCGGGCCGCCGTTCTGCAGGCTCTCGTGCAGGATGTCCGGGGTGTTGACGAAGAGGTTGGGGCGCGCCTCGTCGGCCTTCGCCGCGATCTCCTTGCCGAACTCCGTCAGCTCCCACTTGGCCGTCCGCCACGTGAAATACGTGTAGGACTGCGTGAACCCGCGCCGGGCGAGACCGTACAACCGCGCGGGACGGGTGAATGCCTCGGACAGGAACAGGACGTCCGGATCCGACTTCTTGACCTCGGCGATCAGCCACTCCCAGAAGTCCGGCGGCTTGGTGTGCGGGTTGTCGACCCGGAAGATCTTGACGCCCGCCGCCACCCAGTGCCGCACCACCCGCAGGACCTCCGCGTAGATGCCGTCCCGGTCGTCGTCGAAGTTGACCGGATAGATGTCCTGGTACTTCTTCGGCGGATTCTCGGCGTAGGCGATGGTGCCGTCGGGAAGCACGGTGAACCATTCGGGGTGCTTCTTCGCCCACGGATGGTCCGGCGCGGCCTGCAGCGCCAGGTCGATGGCCACCTCCATGTTCAACTTCCGGGCGGCGGCGACGAAGGCCTTGAAATCGCGCATCGTCCCGAGCTGCGGATGGATGGCGTCGTGGCCGCCCTCGTCCGAGCCGATGGCCCACGGCGAACCGACGTCCTCGGGCGCGGGGGTCAGCGTGTTGTTGGGGCCCTTCCGGTTGATCTTGCCCACCGGATGGATGGGCGGCAGATAGACCACGTCGAATCCCATCGACGCGATCCGGGGGAGTGCGGCCGCGGCTGTGGCGAACGTCCCGTGCCGCGGTCGTCCGTTCTCGTCCCAGCCGCCGGTGGAGCGCGGGAAGAACTCGTACCACGAGCCGAACAGGGCGCGGGTGCGGTCGACGAGCACCGTGTGCGGCTCGCTCTTCGTGACGAGGTCGCGCAGCGGATGCGCACGCAGCAGTTCGGTGACATCCGATCCGAACGCCGGCGCCACCCGTTCGGACAGGTGACGGTCGGAACGCAGCGAGGCGGCGACCCCGGTCAGCCGGGAGCGGTCGGCGCGCGGGATGCCCTTCGCGGCACGCTCGAACAGCCGCGCACCGATCTCGAGGTCGTTGGCCAGTTCCGCCGCACCCTGACCTACCGACAGCTTGGCCTCGACCGCGTGCTTCCACGTGGTGACCGGATCGCTCCACGCCTCGATCCGGAACGTCCAGAGGCCCTCGCCGGTAGGTGTGAAGGAGCCGTCGACGGTATCGGGCATCGGACCGCCGGTCATGGGGATACGGAACGTCGCCGAGCCACCGGATGCGGCGCTGCGCGGCCCCCGTACCGCGAGCGTGGCGGCCACGGCGTCGTGACCTTCGCGCCACACGGTTGCCCGGACGGGAAACACCTCACCCACAACGGCCTTGGCGGGATACCGACCGCACCCGATGTTCGGTTCCACGTCGTCGATACCGAGTCGACCTGTCACGCTGGGCTCCGTTCCATAGCCGGAAGTTGCCGGCGGCTCGTGGGCTGGGCCGCCGGTTCAACCGTAATGGAGTAGACCGGTTCCTGTCCGTATTGGAGATATGGCGCCGACCCGCCCCGACACGCAGGCAGGGGTGCTCGTAGTGCGTTATCGTTCGCGAGGTGAAAGCCTTGCGTCGGTTCACTGTCCGAGCCCACCTTCCGGAGCGGCTCGCTGCCCTCGGTCCGCTGTCCACCAATCTCCGCTGGTCGTGGCATCCGGCCACGCAGGAGTTGTTCGGATTGCTCGACGAGGACCTGTGGCGGCAGGTGCAGTTCGACCCGGTCCGGATGCTCGGCGAGGTCGATCCCGCCCGCCTGGACGAACTGGCCGAGGACGTCTCGTTCCTCGCGCGGCTCGATGCTGCGGCGGCCGATCTCGACGACTACCTGTCGAGGCCCCGCTGGTACCAGAACCAGCAGGCCAAGGGAGTCACGCTGGACGGTGGGATCGCCTATTTCTCAATGGAGTTCGGTGTCAGCGAAGTGCTGCCCAACTACTCCGGCGGTCTCGGAATCCTCGCAGGCGACCACCTGAAGGCTGCCTCCGATCTGGGCCTGCCGCTGATCGGCGTCGGGCTGTTGTACCGCTCGGGATACTTCCGGCAGTCGCTGACCGCGGACGGTTGGCAGGCCGAGCACTACCCGCCACACGACCCGCAGGGTCTGCCACTGCGACTGCTCACCGAATCCGGGCCGGGGTCGTCCGACGGTGCCCCCGTCCTCGTCCACGTCGCGGTTCCCGGCGGCCGGGTTCTGCGCGCCCGGGTCTGGATCGCCCAGGTGGGGCGCGTCCCGCTGCTGCTGCTCGACTCCGACATCGCCGAGAACGACGCCGAGATGCGGGGCGTCACCGACCGCCTGTACGGCGGCGACCAGGACCACCGCATCAAGCAGGAGATCCTCGCCGGCATCGGCGGTGTGCGTGCCGTGCGCGCCTACACCCACGCCTACGGCCTGCCCGATCCCGTCGTCTTCCACATGAACGAGGGACACGCCGGGTTCCTCGGCATCGAGCGGATCCGTGAACTGGTCACCGCGGGCGGCCTCGACTTCGACGAGGCGCTGGCTACGGTCCGCGCCGGCACCGTGTTCACGACCCACACCCCGGTGCCCGCCGGAATCGACAGGTTCCCGGCCGACCTCGTGCGGCACTACTTCGGCGGCGACAACGGCGTGAACGAATCCTCGCTGCTGCCGGGGCTGACGATCGATCGGATCCTCGGACTCGGGCGCGAACCGGATCCGGCGGTGTTCAACATGGCCCACATGGGCCTGCGCCTCGGACAGCGGGCCAACGGTGTGTCGAAGTTGCACGGCATCGTCAGCCGCGAGATGTTCCGGCCGCTGTGGCCGGGATTCGACGCCGACGAGGTGCCGATCGGCTCGGTGACCAACGGCGTCCACGCGCCCACCTGGGCCGCACCGGAGTGGATCGATCTGGCGACCCGCATTCTGGGCCCCGAACTGGTGGAGGAGGCCCGCGGCTGGGAGCGGCTGCAGGATCTGTCCGCCGAGGAACTGTGGTCCACCCGCAACGCCCTGCGCGGGAAGCTGGTGGAGGAGGTGCGCCGACGGGTGCGCGCGTCCTGGATCGAACGCGGCGCCACGTCGGCCGAGCTCGGCTGGACGGACGAGGTGTTCGACCCGCACGTTCTCACCGTCGGCTTCGCCCGCCGGGTGCCCACCTACAAGAGACTGACGTTGATGCTGCGCGACCCCGCTCGGCTGAAGGCCCTCCTCCTCGACGAGGAGCGTCCGGTGCAGCTGGTGGTCGCGGGGAAGAGTCATCCCGCGGACGACGGCGGGAAGGCCCTCATCCAGCAGGTGGTGCGTTTCGCCGACGCCGCCGACGTCCGGCACCGGATCACGTTCCTCCCCGACTACGACATGTCGATGGCCCGCTACCTGTACTGGGGCTGCGACGTGTGGCTCAACAACCCGCTGCGACCGCTCGAGGCGTGCGGAACGTCGGGTATGAAATCGGCCCTCAACGGCGGACTGAACCTGTCGATCCGTGACGGGTGGTGGGACGAGATGTTCGACGGCGAGAACGGCTGGGCCATCCCCACCGCGGACGGCGTCGTCGACGAGACACGGCGGGACGACCTCGAGGCCAGCGCGCTGTACGAGCTGCTCGAGCGTGCCGTCCTGCCCAGGTTCTACGACCGCGCCGACGGCCTGCCGGTGCGCTGGGTGGAGATGGTCCGTCACACCCTGCAGAATCTTGGACCCAAGGTGCTCGCGTCGCGGATGGTGCGCGACTACGCCGTCCAGTACTACGCGCCCGCCGCCGAATCGGCCCGGACGGTGGCGGCCGACGACTACGCCGGCGCCCGCGAGCTCGCCCGGTTCCGTCGCCGGGTCGAGGCTGCCTGGCCTGCGGTGGCGGTCCTGCAGGTCGACGGCGCGGGCTTGCCCGACACCCCCGAGATCGGAGCGAATCTGGTGCTCCGCGCCCGCGTCCGCCTCGGTGAGCTGTCCGTCCAGGACGTCACCGTGCAGGCCGTCATCGGAAAGGCCGGTCCGGACGAGGAGCTCACCGACATCGTCACCCTCCCGATGACGCACCTCTCGTCGGACGAGTCGGGGGAGCTGTTCGCCGCCGACCTGGCGCTGCCGCTATCCGGGTCGGTCGGGTACACGGTGCGGGTCCTTCCGCACCACAAACTGCTCGTCGATCCGTCGGAGCTGGGTCTGGTGGCGGTGCCGAATCCCTGACCGGCGCTAGCGGCCCACATCCCGGCGCTGGAAACCCGTGATCCCGGCGAGGAACAAGGCCCCCGCGAGAATCAGCAGGACGACGAGGGGAGTGGCGGAGAAACTCTCGGCGGGCAGCGCCGGGGTGTAGTGGAAGGGGGAGAGCATCCCGAACCAGCTGGGGAGCACTTCCCCGAACATGCCGGCGACGAGCACGTAGCCGAGGTAGGCCCACAGCACCGGCAGCGTGCGGGGAACGAGGCCGTACACGGCCGCACACAACCCGACGATCAGGAGCACGGCCGGCACGGTGTTGAGGGCCGCGCCGATCAGCCGGCCGAGAGCGCCCGCGTCGGACAGTGTGAATGCGGCGGTGATCCCCATGCCGATCCCCGCCGCCGCCGCGATCGCGACGGCCGCCGCGGCGGTCACCGCCAACTGGCCGCCCAGCCACCGCGCCCGCGACACGGGAGTGGCCAGCGCCTCCTCGGCGCGACCGGACGACTCCTCCGAGCGGATGGAGGCGACGGCCCCGACGGCGTACATCGCGGCCATCACCACCAGGAACACCAGGTACAGGGCGAACGCGCCGTCGGCCGCAGCGGCGGCGCCGCCCGGCAACAGCTGCGCGAGATCGGGATCCTGGTCGACGAAATCGCCGATCTGCCGGCCGAGGGAACCGATGGGGAGCGACAGCGCGAACACGCCGACACCCCAGGCCAGAATCTGGCCGCGTTGCTGACGCGTCGCCAGCGCGGCGACACCGTTCAGGCGCGCGGTCGCCTCGGCGCGCCCACCCCGAGGCGGGAGGAGCCCCGCCCCGACGTCCCGGCGACCGATGGCGGCATACGCGCCCAGCACGGTCAGGGCCGTCGCGACGAGGCCGATCAGCAACGGCCACCAGCGCTCGTCGACGTACGCGCGGGTGGCCTGCGACCAGCCGATCGGCGACACCCACGTCAGCAGGCTCCCGCTGTGACCCTGCTGCACGTCGCCCACGGCACGCAGCAGGTACGCGACGGTGACCGCGCAGATCCCGGCCCCGCTCGCGGTGCGGGCGTGTTCGGTGAACTGGGACGCCAGCGCCGACAGCGCCGTGAACACCAGACCCACCACCAGCACACCGGCGGACATGTTCAGCGAACCCGCCGGAGGCAGACCCACGGCGAGCAACCCGATGACGAGCAGAAGCGCGACGAACACGTTGGCGAGCGCCGCCGAGATCAGTCCCGCCGTGATGCCCGCGTACCGACCGACGACGCCGGCGCGCACCAACTCCGTGCGCCCGGTCTCCTCCTCTGTCCGCAGGTGCCGCGTCACCAGCAGCACCGACATGATCGCCACCGCCACCATCGTCATGCCGGCTATCTCGTTGGCCACCATCGCGCCCAGCGTGTAGTCGTCCAGGCCGTACCCCGGCCCGGCGAGCGCGGTGGCCGCAGGCGACGAGATGAGTTCGGCACGGGCCTGACGGGATTGGGCAGTCGGGTAGATCGTCGTGTAACTCGACGCGATCAGCACGGTCAGGCCCGCCACCGCGACCGTCCACGCCGGGATCCGAACCCGGTCGGTGCGCACGGCCAGTTCGGCGAGCACCCCCGTTCCGCTCAATTGACTCACTGCGACCGTCCGATCCCGAGCGCCTCGACCTCGTCGCGGTACTCGCGGAGGAACAGGTCTTCGAGCGTCGGCGGATTGGCGGTGATCGAGACGATGCCCAGGCCGGTCAGTGTGGTCATGACCGGGTCGATCTGGTCGGAGTCGACGTCGAACGTCACGGTGTTCGCGTTGTCACCCGTCTGCAGGTTGTGCACACCGGGGACGTTCGCGATGGGGTTGGGGCGGATCCGGGTGGTGGCCGTCACCGTGGTGCGGGTGAAGTGACGCAGTTCGGACAGCGTTCCTGCCTGCACCGTCCTACCTGCGCGAATGATCGTGACGGCGTGGCACAGCGCATCGACCTCGGCGAGGATGTGGCTGGACAGCAGGACGGTGCGTCCGTCGCGCGCGAATTCGGTGATGCACTCCTGAAACACCGCCTCCATCAACGGGTCCAGGCCCGACGTCGGCTCGTCGAGGACGAGGAGTTCGGTGTCGGCGGCCAGCGCCGCCACCAGGGCGACCTTCTGCCGGTTGCCCTTCGAATAAGTGCGGCCCTTGCGGGTGGGATCGAGTTCGAACCGTTCGATCAGAGCGGCGCGCCGTGCCGGATCGAGTCCGCCGCGCAGGCGCCCGAGAAGGTCGATCGCCTCCCCACCGGACAGCGTGGGCCACAGATTCACCTCTCCCGGAACGTAGGCGAGTCGCCGATGCAGGGGAACCGAATCACGCCACGGATCGGAACCGAGAACGGACGCGGTACCGCCGTCGGCACGCAGGAGACCGAGAAGAACCCGGATGGTCGTGGACTTGCCCGAGCCGTTGGGGCCGAGGAATCCGTGCACCTCACCCGGCTTCACCTCCAGATCGAGGCCGTCGAGGGCGACGACTTCGCCGAACTTCTTGGTGAGTCCGCGGACTGAGATCGCAAGGTCCATCGGTCGAGCATAGGTGCGGACCATCCCGGTGTCCGACTCAGTGCGCGACCGGGGTTCAGGGACGCGAGTCGCGGATCCGGCCGAGTGCCTTACGCACGACTTCCGGATCGGACGTCTCCCAGAACGGGGGCAGCGACGCCCGCAGGTACCCGGCGTAACGGGCGGTGGCGAGCCGCGGATCGAGGACGGCCACCACTCCCTTGTCATCGACGCTGCGGAGCAGGCGTCCGACACCCTGCGCCAGCAGCAGTGCCGCGTGATTGGCTGCGACGGAAAGGAATCCGTTGCCGCCGCGGGACTCGACGGCCTTCTGCCGGGCGACCAGCAGGGGGTCGTCGGGGCGCGGGAACGGGATGCGGTCGAGGATCACCAGGCTCAGCGACGGGCCCGGCACGTCGACCCCCTGCCACAGCGACAGCGTGCCGAACAGCGACGTCGGCTCGTCGCCGGCGAACGCCCGGACGAGGGCACCCGTCGAATCGTCGCCCTGGCACAGGATCGGGCTGTCGAGCCGGTCGCGCATGGCCTCGGACGCGGCCTTGGCGGCCCGCATCGACGAGAACAATCCCAGTGTGCGGCCGCCCGCCGCCTCCACGAGTTCGGCGATCTCGTCGAGATAGGTGGGGGACAGACCGTCCCGTCCCGGCGGCGGAAGATGCTTCGCGATGTAGATGATGCCGGCACGGGCGTGGTCGAACGGCGATCCCACATCGAGGGCGTTCCACTTGATGGTGCCCGCGTCGGACGGCGCCTCGGATCCGGTCGCCGTCGCCGGATCGATCACGACGGACGACTCGGCGGGAAGCCCCCAGTTGACCGCCAGACCGTCGAAGGAGCCGCCGACGGTCAGCGTGGCGGAAGTCAGGACGACGGTCGACTCGGCGAACAACCGGGACCGCAGCAACCCGCCCACCGACAACGGCGCCATCCGCACCACCCGGCGGATCGACCCGCGGTTGTCGTCGGCGGCCAGCCACACCACGTCGTGGCGTTTGGCCGGATCCGGTTCGTCGAAGGCGCTGAGAACACGGACGGCGCTGTCGTGAACTTCCTCGACCGACGCGAGTGCCGTGTTGCGGGCCGCGGCGGCCTCGGGATCGCTCAGCGCCATGCCGGGGCGGGACGGGCCGATGGCCGTGCGCAGCGACCAGGCGGCATCGCGGACCGCGGCGAGCGCGGGGGCCGCGCCGGGAGGCAGCGCCTCCCACCGTTCCGGGCGAAGCTCCTCGAGCAGTGCCGCCCAGCCCTCTCCTGCAGCCTCGAGCCGGTCGGCGTCCTGCTCCTCGACGAGTTTCGCGCAGCGCCGCGCCGCGGCACTGATCGTCGACGCCGCCAACTCCGCGGTGGCGACGTTGGTGACGCGGTCGACGAGTTCGTGCGCCTCGTCGATGACCACGACGTCGTGTTCGGGAAGGATCGCGATTCCGGTGATGGCGTCGATCGCGAGCAGGGCATGATTGGTGACCACGACGTCGACCTGGGAGGCCTCGGCCCGGGCGCGTTCCGCGAAGCAGTCCTCGCCGACCGGGCAGCGGGACTTGCCGAGGCACTCGCGGGCGGTGACGCTGACCTGGCGCCACGCCTTGTCGCTGACCCCGGGTGCCAGGTCGTCGCGGTCGCCGGTCTCGGTGTCCGACGACCACTCGGTGAGGCGCTGGACCTCCCGTCCCAGCCGGGACACCGCGAACGGGTCGAACAATTCGTCGGCCGGAGGTTCCTCTGCCGACCCCGTGTGGATCTTGTTCATGCACAGATAGTTGTTGCGGCCCTTGAGGATCGCGAAGTGCGGTCTCCTGCCGAGCGAACCCTCGAGTGCGTCCGCGAGCCGCGGCATGTCCCGGTCGATCAGCTGACGCTGCAACGCGATGGTGGCCGTCGAGACGATGACCGTCTTGCCGCTCTGCACCGCGTGCCGGACGCTCGGCACCAGGTAGGCGAGGGACTTGCCGGTGCCTGTCCCGGCCTGGACGGCCAGATGCTCCCCGGTGTCGATCGAATGCGCGACTGCGGAGGCCATGGTGAGCTGATTGGACCGCTCGGCGCCGCCCAGCGACCGCACCGCCGTGCGCAACAGTTCGGGGACGTTGGGGAGGTTTTCGGGCACCCGAGCAGGTTACTCGGGACCTACGTCAGAAATCGTCACGCGGTCCGAGGGGGTGTCCGCGTCGCGCCCCACGAGGTGCACCCCGGCGGCCCGCATGCGGTCGATCGCGGCCTCGACGGTCGCCGGCGACACGCCCGCGGTGAGGGGCAGGAGGACCCGCGTCGGGAATCCCGCCGCCACCGCATCGAGGGCGGTCGCCACCACGCAGTGATCGGTGGCGATCCCGACGATGTCGACGTCGGTGGCCCCGGCCGCACGCAGCCATTTCTCCAGGCTCCGGCCGTCGGAATCCTTGCCCTCGAAGCCCGAGTAGGCCGCCGAGAACTCGCCCTTGGAGAAGACCGCTTCGATGCTGCTCAGGTCGAGGTCCGGGTGGAAATCCGCACCGGACGTTCCCGATTTGCAGTGCACCGGCCACGTGTCCACGTAGTCCGGTTCCTCCGAGAAGTGGTCGCCCGGATCGATGTGGTGGTCGATGGTCGCGGCGACGGCGTCGTACGGGGTCGAGGCCAGGAAGCGGCTGATCGCGGCCGCGACCGCGGAGCCACCCTCCACGGCGAGCGAGCCGCCCTCGCAGAAATCGTTCTGGACGTCCACGACTAGCAGTGCCCGCCGGACGTGGGTGCCGGTCATCGTGCCCTCCTGGAGTCGGGTTCGGCGAACCGCACCGGGATCGCCGGTTCGCCGCGGGAGAGCTTCAACCCTTCCCAGGGCAGGCTGACGAGACCCGCGGCCAGGAGGGATCTGCTGTCCTCCAGGGTAGTCGCGTCGCAGGCCGTCTCACCGCCCCGCACCAGCGGGACCAGCAGTTCCCGCGCCTCGAGCCCGGCCGGGTCGGGTGCGTCCGAGTGGGCCGAGTACACGACCTCCTCCACCAGGGTGCCGGTCTCGCGGGCGAACCTCACTGCCCGCTTCGTGCCGCCCCGCGACGCCTTGTTGCTGCTGCGCTTCTCGACGGGTATGCCGTCCACCTCGACGAGTTTGTAGACCATTCCCGCGGTCGGTGCGCCGGAGCCGACGACGACGGACGTGCCGACGCCGTACACGTCGACCGGCTCGGCGCGCAGTGCGGCGACGGCATATTCGTCGAGGTCCCCGGAGACGACGATCTTCGTGCCCGTCGCACCGAGGTCGTCGAGTTGCCGGCGGACCTGCCGGGTCAGGACACCGAGGTCGCCGGAGTCGATCCGCACACCCCCGAGTTCGGGGCCCGCGACCTCGACGGCGGTCTTTACGCCCTCGGTGATGTCGTAGGTGTCGACGAGGAGCGTGGTGCCCACCCCCAGCGCCGCGACCTGCCCGCGGAACGCCGCGGCCTCGTCCGGACCGTCCGGGGTGGTGTGCAGCAGGGTGAACGCGTGCGCGCTGGTGCCGGCACCGGGCACCCCGTGCCTGCGGACCGCCTCGAGATTCGACGTGGCCGTGAAACCCGCAAGGTAGGCGGCCCGGGACGCCGCCACCGCGGATTCCTCGTGGGTGCGCCGCGAACCCATCTCGATCATGGGCCGCCCGTCGGCGGCGCTGACCATGCGCGCGGCGGCCGACGCGATCGCGCTGTCGTGATTGAGGATCGACAGGCTGAGCGTCTCCAGCAGGACGCATTCGGCAAACGTGCCGCGGACCGAGAGGATCGGGGACCCCGGGAAGTAGAAGTCGCCCTCTCGGTACCCGTCGATGTCACCGGTGAAGCGGTAGTCGCGCAGCCACGCGATGGTCCTGTCGTCGAGAAACCGGGAGACGATCTCGAGCTCCGACTCGCCGAAACGGAAGTTCGACAGCGCGGCCACCAGACGGGCCGTGCCGGCGACCACGCCGTATCGGCGGCCGTCGGGGAGCCGCCGCGCGAACACCTCGAAACTGCAGCGCCGGTGCGCGGAACCGTCGGCGAGGGCCGCCGACAGCATCGTCAACTCGTACTGGTCGGTGAACAAAGCGGAGCTGTCTGTGGACACCCGGCCACTGTAAGCCGCGGTGTCGTCCGATGGAGGAGCGTCGTACCCTGGTGTCATGGCTCATTGCTCGACGACAGCTCCACTCGTGGATGCCGTGCCGGCATCGCCGCAGGTCACCCCTGCAGAGGCGGAGGTCGCCGAGGTCGATGAAGCCAATGATCGGCCCTGGGTCACCGTCGTGTGGGACGATCCGGTGAATTTGATGCACTACGTCACCTACATTTTCCAGAAGCTCTTCGGCTACAGCAAAGCCAAGGCCACGGAACTGATGATGCAGGTGCACTCCGAAGGGAAGGCCGTCGTGTCGAGCGGCTCCCGGGACAAGGTCGAAAACGATGTGCGCAAACTGCACGCGGCGGGCCTGTGGGCCACGATGCAGCGCGACGGCAGCTAACTTTCCGTTCGGACAGTAAGGAATTCGGTACACGACGTGCGGATGTGGAGCAGGAAGAACTCGCTCGGCGGCGTGAAGCTGCGTTCGGAGATGGATGCGCACGAGGCCACGGTGCTGCGATCACTGGTCGCGTCCGTCCTCGGACTCCTCGAGGAGCGGGCCGCGTCCGCACCGGAGGACGAACTCGCCGCACTCACCGGGATGCGAACCGGCAACACCACCGCACCCGACGAGGAGGTCCTCGCCCGGCTGCTGCCCGACTTCCACCGGCCGGACATGGACGCACCCGACGACGACGAGATCCGGGCCGAATCGAAAGCCGACATCAACGGTGCGCTCCGCGGACTCCACGAACCGGAGATCATCGACGCCAAACTGGCCGCCGGCTCGGTCATCCTCCACACCGTGCCCGAGAACGGCGGCAAGGTGCTGCTCACGCCGGAGCAGGCCGATGCCTGGCTCAGCGGTCTCAACGACATCCGGCTGGCACTCGGCACCAATCTGGGCATCGACGCCGACACCCCCGACGAACTCGACCCCGCCGATCCCCGCGCACCGCACCTCGACATCTACCACTGGCTGACCTGGATGCAGGACTCGCTGGTTCAGGTACTCGCACCGTGACGGCCACGACACCGGGCCGCACCGATTCACTCGTCGACGTGGTGGGCCTGAGCGTCGGGCACCACCACGAACTCGACGCCGACGCCACACTCGGCAGCGGCGCCGCCACCGGATGCACGGTGGTCCTCGCCCCGCACGGCGCGATCGGTGCGGTCGACGTCCGCGGGGGCGGGCCGGGCACCCGGGAAACCGACCTCCTCGACCCCAGCCACAGTGTCCAGAAGGTGCACGCGATCCTCCTGACCGGCGGCAGCGCATACGGCCTCGCCGCGGCGGACGGCGTCATGCGCTGGCTCGAGGAGCACGGTCACGGAATCGCCATGGGGCAGCCGGATCAAGTGGTCCCCATCGTCCCCGGCGCCGTGATCTTCGACCTGCCGGTCGGCGATTGGCGGATCAGGCCGACCGCCGAATTCGGTTACCGGGCAGCCGATTCCGCTTCGCACAGCGTGCTGTCGGGATCGGTGGGTGCCGGGGTAGGGGCGCGCGCCGGCGCGCTCAAAGGCGGAGTCGGGACGGCGAGCGTGGTCGTCACCGACGGACCGGCGAAGGGCATCACGGTGTCCGCGCTGATGGTGGCCAATCCCGTCGGAACCGTGTTCGACCCGGCGACGGGGCTGCCGTGGGGCGTCGCCACCGTGGGCGCAGCAGCTTTCGGGCTCCGGCGCCCGGCCGCCGCCGAGGTGTCGGCGGCGCGCGAACTGCTCGACAAGCGCACCGTCCTCAACACGACGATCGGCGTCGTCGCGACCGACGCCATTCTCGGCAAGGCGGCGATGCGCCGCGTCGCCGTCGCGGGACACGACGGGCTCGCCCGCGCCGTCCGTCCGGCGCATTCGCCGCTCGACGGCGACACGATCTTCGCGCTGTCCACCGGGATCCATCCCGTCCACGCCCCCGCCGGAGTGCCCGACAGCTTCCCACCCGACCTGCCCGTCGTCGACGCCGTGTGCGCGGCGGCAGCCGAAGTGGTGGAGAAGGCCATCGTCGACGCCGTCCTCAGCGCCACCTCCGTCGCGGGAATTCCCACCTACCGCGAACTGTTCCCCTCTGCACTGCGTTCCTGACAAGACCGCGTTTCTGCCGAGTTCGGCCGGTGGCCGACTCGACCGTCCGCACCTAGGATGGCGCTCACGGAGGTGGATGACGTGCTGGTGATTCGATCGGACCTCGTCGAGGCGATGATCGCGCACGCGCGCGCCGACCACCCGGACGAGGCGTGTGGGGTCATCGCCGGGCCGGAGGGCTCCGACCGCCCCGAACGGCACATCCCGATGATCAACGCCGAACGCTCGCCGACGTTCTACCGATTCGACTCGGGTGAGCAACTGAAGGTGTGGCGGGCGATGGACGACGCCGACGAGGTGCCCGTGGTGATCTACCACTCGCACACCGCCACCGAGGCGTACCCCAGCCGGACCGACATCTCCTTCGCATCCGAACCGGACGCCCACTACGTGCTGATCTCCACCCGTGCCCCCGACACCCACGAATTGCGCAGCTACCGCATCGTCGACGGTGTCGTCACCGAGGAACCCGTCGACGTGGTCCAGAGCTACAAGTTCGCCCACACCTCCGTCGCGGACGTCCCCGACAAGTGACGGTGCCGTCCGACGCGACGGGCCCGCGGCAGGAAGACACCCCCATCATCGAGGAGCCGACCATGGCTGTCACAGTTTCGATCCCCACCATCCTGCGTACCCACACCGGCGGTGAAAAGCGGGTGGAGGCAACAGGTCCCACGCTCTCCGCCGTCATCGACGACCTCGACGGCCACTACGGCGGGATCAAGGACCGTCTGATCAACGACGGTCGCCTGCACCGCTTCGTCAACGTCTACGTCAACGACGAGGACGTTCGCTTCTCGGGTGGCCTCGACACCGAGGTGGCCGACGGGGATTCGGTGACGATCCTGCCCGCCGTCGCGGGAGGCTGATCGCGGCCGTGGCGCGGTTCGACTCGCTGATCGACACCCTCGGAGACACCCCCCTCGTCGGGCTGCCCCGATTGTCGCCGGACTGGAACGGCACGGCACCGGTCCGGCTGTGGGCGAAGCTCGAAGACCGCAACCCCACCGGTTCGGTGAAGGACCGCCCCGCGCTGCGCATGATCGAACAGGCCGAGAACGACGGCACCCTCACACCGGGCGCGACGATCCTGGAACCGACCAGCGGAAACACCGGGATCTCCCTCGCGATGGCCGCGAAACTCAAGGGCTACCGCCTGATCTGCGTGATGCCCGAGAACACGTCCGTGGAACGCCGGCAACTGCTGACGATGTTCGGGGCGGAGATCATCGACTCGCCGGCGCGCGGCGGCTCGAATCAGGCTGTCGCAGTGGCCAAGGAGTTGTCCGCGGAGCATCCCGACTGGGTGATGCTCTACCAGTACGGCAATCCCGCGAACGCGCTGGCCCACTACGAGACCACCGGCCCCGAAATCCTGCGCGACCTCCCCGAGATCACCCACTTCGTCGCCGGTCTCGGCACCACCGGAACCCTGATGGGCGTCGGACGGTATCTCCGCGAACACGTCGACGGGATCGAGATCGTGGCCGCCGAGCCGCGGTACGGCGAACTCGTCTACGGTCTCCGCAACATCGACGAGGGCTTCGTTCCCGAGTTGTACGACGAGTCCGTCCTCACCTCCCGGTTCTCCGTCGGCCCCGCCGACGCGGTCCGCCGGACCCGGCAGCTGATCGACAACGAAGGCATCTTCGCCGGCATCTCGACCGGCGCGATCCTCCACGCCGCCCTAGGGGTAGCACGCAAGGCGGTGAAGGCCGAACGCACGGCGAACATCGCGTTCATCGTCGCCGATGGGGGATGGAAATATCTGTCGACCGGCGCCTACGGCGGTACGGTCGAGGAAGCGGAAGAAGCTCTGGAAGGACAGTTGTGGGCATGACGACGGCGGTGTGCGGATCATGACTTCTTCGTTCGATTCCTCGCGATTCGGCTCGCCGGTGCCGGGGGGCGGCGCATCACCGACGCCGTCGCCGAAGTCGAGGCCGCTGTGGCTGCAGTCCGCGATCCTCGTCGGCACCTTCACGATGCTGCTGTACGTCATCGAAATCGTCGACGTCCTCTCCGACGAACGGCTCGAGCGGAACGGCGTGGAGCCGCGCTCGATCGACGGACTGTGGGGGATCCTGTTCGCCCCGGTCCTGCACGACGACTGGGCGCACCTGTTCGCCAACACCATCCCGCTGCTGGTCCTCGGGTTCCTCGTGCTTCTGTCGGGCATCGCCCGCGGCCTGGCGGCCACCGGGATCATCTGGGTGGTCGGAGGTCTGGGCACGTGGCTGACCGGCGGAACCTATTCCAACCACATCGGCGCCTCGGTTCTGATCTTCGGCTGGCTCGCCTACCTGCTGGTCCGGGGAGTATTCGCCCGGAGTCTCGGCCAGATCCTCGTCGGTGTGGTGGTGTTCGTCGTCTACGGCAGTCTGCTGTGGGGGGTGCTGCCGAGCGCGCCGGGAGTGTCCTGGCAAGGACATCTGTTCGGGGCCGTGGGCGGCGTCGTCGCTGCCTGGCTGCTCTCCGCGGACGCCAGGAAGCAGCGGTCGTAGAAAGCGGTGGGGCGGCAGTCGTTCGGCTGATCGTCCCCCGGGTGACGAATATGCGGTCTACCGGCGTGTACTCCGCATCAGACCGCTGAGCGAACGGCCTGCTGGTAGGCTCCTCGCGAGATCCGGGCACCGAAGGAACTGCGTAGTTCAGAGCTATCGACAGTGTCATCACGGGGGCCGGTTGATGTGGTTCGAACTCGCGGGTTCGCGCACTCGCCGTGTCGCCGACGCACCTGCGTTCCCAGCGGCGGATCTCCGTCGCCGCACCCATCCGCACCCTCAGGAGCTGATCATGGCTGTCACAATTCCGACCCTCGACGTCGACGGAGAGTGTCCGTCCGTTCGCTGCGTAGTCGCGGAAGGCTGATCGCTGCCGTGGCACGGTTCGATTCGTACATCGACACGCTCGGGAACACCCCTCTGGTCGGCCTGCCCCGGCTGTCGCCCTGCTGGAACGGCAGCAGCCCGGTGCGGTTGTGGGCCAAGCTCGAGGATCACAATCCCACCGGCTCGATCAAGGACCGCCCGGCGCTGCGCATGATCGAGCAGGCCGAGCGGGACGGCCGGCTCACCCCGGGTGCGACGATTCTCGAATCCACCAGCGGCAACACGGGTATCTCGCTGGCCATGGCCGCGAAACTGAAGGGCTACCAGCTGATCTGCGTGATGCCCGAGAACACGTCGGCGGAGCGCCGCCAGCTCCTGACGATGTTCGGCGCCCGGATCATCGACTCCCCGGCCGCGGGCGGTTCCAACGAGGCCGTCGCCGTGGCGATGCGTCTGTCGGGTGAGAATCCGGACTGGGTACTGCTCTACCAGTACGGCAACCCGGCCAATGCGATGGCGCACTACGAGACCACGGGGCCGGAGATCCTGCGCGACCTTCCCGAGATCACCCACTTCGTGGCGGGGCTCGGCACCACCGGAACCCTGATGGGAACGGGTCGGTTCCTCCGCGACCACGTCGAGGGCATCGAAATCGTGGCCGCGGAACCACGCTTCGGAGAGATGGTGTGTGGCCTCCGCAACATCGAGGAGGGATTCGTTCCGGAGCTGTACGACGAATCGGTACTCACCCGGAGGTTCCGGGTTCGCCACGCCGAAGCGATCCAGCGCACCCGCGAACTGATCGACGTCGAAGGAATCTTCGCCGGCACCTCCACCGGCGCCAATCTCCATGCGGCGCTCGACGTGGCCCGGATCGCCGTCGAGGCGGGGCAGCGGGCCGACATCGCGTTCGTGGTCGCCGACGGCGGATGGAAGTACCTCTCGACTGGCACCTACGACGCACGAGTCCAGGTCCTGGAAGAGGCATGGGAACGGTAACGGGGCCGGAACTTCGGTAGCTCACCGTGGTCAGGTCACATTTCCCCATCGGTTGTGAGGTCGACGCGCCAATTCCGGCGGAAGCTTTTTCCGCAACGGGTCGTCGTGGCAGCATGGCGGGTATGCGCATTACCGTCCTGGGGTGTTCAGGGAGCGTCTCCGGACCAGACTCACCTGCATCGGGTTATCTGGTGACCGCGCCGGACACACCGCCGCTGGTACTCGACTTCGGACCCGGTGTCCTCGGTGCGCTCCAGCGATTCGCCGATCCCGGTGAGGTCTCCGTCCTGCTCAGCCACTTGCACGCAGACCACTGCCTGGACCTGCCGGGTCTGCTCGTCTGGCGTCGCTACCATCCCCACCCGCCGACAGGTCGCGCACTCGTCTACGGCCCCTCCGACACCGCCCGCCGCATCGGCGTCGCGTCCGCGGAGTGCGGCGGCGACATCGACGACATCTCCGACACGATCGACCTGCACCACTGGGTCGACGGCGAGCCCGTCACGTTCGGCGACCTCACCATCACCGCGCGGCGGGTCAACCACCCGCCCGAGGCCTACGGGTTCCGCATGACCAACGGCGCCGGACGAACCCTCGTCTACACCGGCGACACCGGCATGTGCGAAGAAGTGATCGAACTCGCCCGCGCGGCCGACGTGCTGCTCGCCGAGGCGTCGTGGACGCACAGCCCGGACCGCCCCGAAGGCATCCACCTCTCGGGGACCGAGGCCGGTCAGGTCGCACACCGCGCCGGCGTCGCCGAACTGCTGCTCACCCACATACCGCCGTGGACGTCGCGCGAAGACGTCATCGCCGAGGCCAAGGCCGAATTCTCCGGCCCCGTCCACGCGGTGTCCGCGGGCGGCGTCTACACCGTCTGAAGCCGTGTGCCGCACCCCACAGCGGGGCGACTAGGCTCTCCGCTGTGACCACACGAGAAGACGGTAGGGCGGACGACGAACTCCGCGAGGTCAAGATCACCCGGGGGTTCACCACTCATCCCGCGGGATCGGTTCTGGTGGAATTCGGAAACACCAGGGTGATGTGCACGGCCAGTGTGGAGGACGGTGTTCCCCGCTGGCGTCAGGGCTCCGGACTCGGCTGGCTGACGGCCGAGTACGCGATGCTGCCCGCCGCCACCCACACCCGCAGCGGCCGCGAGTCCGTCAAGGGCAAGGTCGGTGGACGTACCCAGGAGATCAGCCGATTGGTCGGCCGCTCCCTCCGCGCGTGCATCGACCTCGCCGCGATCGGTGAGAACACCATCGCCCTCGACTGCGACGTCCTGCAGGCGGACGGCGGAACCCGCACCGCCGCCATCACCGGCGCCTACGTCGCCCTCGTCGACGCGGTGACCTACCTCCGTGCCGCCGGCCGCCTCGCCGACCCCCAGCCGATCTCCTGCGGCATCGCCGCGGTGAGCGTCGGTGTCGTCGACGGCCGGGTGCGACTCGACCTGCCGTACGAAGAGGATTCACGCGCCGAGGTCGACATGAACGTGGTCGCCACCGACACCGGCACCCTGGTCGAGATCCAGGGCACCGGGGAAGGGGCGACCTTCCCGCGGAGCACGCTCGACAAACTCCTGGACTCGGCGTTGGCCGGGTGCGAGCGACTCTTCGAGATCCAGAAGGCCGCACTCGAACTGCCGTACCCCGGTGTGCTGCCCGAGCCGAAGGTCCTGGAGACGTCGAAGAAGAAGTTCGGGAGCTGATTCGGTGCCGGGAACCACGCGAGTACTGGTGGCCAGCCGCAACGCGAAGAAACTCCGGGAACTGCACCGTGTCCTGGAGGCCGCGGGGGTCGACGGGATCGAACTGGTCGGGCTCGATGCCGTCCCCGAATACCCCGAGGCCCCCGAAACGGGTGCCACGTTCGAGGAGAACGCTCTGGCGAAAGCGCGAGACGGTGCCTCGGCAACCGGATTACCCTGCGTCGCAGACGATTCCGGTATCGAGGTGGACGCCCTGAACGGAATGCCGGGCATCCTGTCCGCCCGCTGGTCGGGTACGCACGGCAACGATTCCGCGAACACGGCTCTCGTTCTGGCGCAGCTCGGCGACGTGCCCGACGAGCGCAGGGGAGCGGCATTCGTCTCGGCGTGCGCACTCGTCGTGCCCGGCGGTGACGAAGCAGTGGTCCGGGGCGAATGGCGGGGGAGCATCGCCCGTGAGCCCGTCGGCGACGGCGGATTCGGGTACGATCCCGTCTTCGTGCCCGAGGGAGACACCCGGTCGGCGGCCCAGCTGTCATCCGAGGAGAAGGACGCGTCCTCGCACCGCGGGCGGGCCCTGATTCAGCTGGTCCCCGCTCTGGCGGCACTCACCGGACGCTGACCCTCGTTACGCTGCAGTGGTAGACATTCCGCGGCAGGGGAGGAGGTTCCCATGTCTCCGATGATGATCCCGCAGACACCGCTCGGCTGGCTGACGTACGTGATCGCGATGATCACCGGGCAGCCGGTGATCATGTGACAGGGCGGTTCGGCTCGATCAGAGACCGAAGTCGCGGCGGACCTGCTTGGTCCGCTGGTGCTCGACGTAGAACGACAGGAACGGAATGGTGCCCGCGAGAAGCGTTCCGACCGTACGGCCCGCGGGCCAGCGCACCTTGACCGCCAGGTCGAGCGTCACCAGCAGGTAGACGAAGTACACCCAGCCGTGGACGACGGCGATCCAGGTGGGCAGGTTGTCGACCTTGAAGATGTACTTGGCGACCATTTCAGAGGTGAGGACCAGCAGCCACACGCCGGTGGCGTAGGCGAGGACGCGGTAGCGCAGGAGCGCGGGGGCGATCTTCTTCTGCTTCGCGGTGTCTGCGACCGAACCGGCAGTCGTCTCGTCTTGGCCCGTGCTCACGTGGTGCTC
>SEEV01000040.1 GCA_004211695.1 Rhodococcus sp. (in: high G+C Gram-positive bacteria) | reverse complement strand
TGGTCAGCCTGTCGAACGACGTCCCCGCCAGTGCCGGGGAGTTGCCGGTGGAGGTCGACCGCCGCAAGCTCGCCAAGGTCGCGCTGCGGCATTTGTCGTGGGCGGAGGTGGCGCACGAGCACGGATGTTGCTCTCGCACGGCGGTATCGACGATGACCTGCAGGCCTGGATCCTGGCCGAATTCCTGCGCTACCTCGATCACCCCCGCTCCGGGGCGGCCGAGTTCGTCGACATGGGCCGGCACTGGGTGACCGTCCGCGACGCGGTCACCGCCGGCACCCTCCGCGGCGGCGACCAGAAAGCCGCCGCCGTGGCCGACACCTGGGTGTCCCTCTCCCGTCATCTCGCGCTGCGGCTGACCGCAGAACTCGGTGTCACCGTCAAACACATCCTGCCGCGCCGTCACGGCAGCGACCCGGCGGCCCGCAATGCGGCGGTAGCCGAAAGGTTGGCCACCGACGGGGTGTTCGAAGCGGTGCTGTGGATCCCGGAGACCGCCGGTGATCTGGTGGTGATCGCGGATGTGCGGACCAACAAGATCCGCTGCCGCACCACTGTGGAGGCACCGAACGAGGGAACCTCCGGTCGCCGGCTGTCGTGGCTACTCAGGCAACTCAAGGACGTACCCGGCGACGTTCAGGTCGAAGCGGTGTTCTCCGAGCGCGGCAACGAAGCCTGCGAACTTCTCGACACGGTGCGAGCGGACCCGAAGGTACTGACCAATGGGCGATCCGGCGACATCGTCTCCTTCTCCCTCGAACAAGCCTTCCCGATGGGCGGCCGGCGGTCGGGTACCGCGGCGAGCTTCATCACCAGCGTGACGTCGTCGACCGACGCGTTCTACGGCACAGTGGTTCAACAACTGCGGGAATGGGTGCCGGCAGCGCCGAAGCAGAATGAACAGCCGCGACCCGGCACCGCAGAATCCGAAGGCGAGTAGACAGTGATTACGTGTTCGGCGTGAAATCGATTCGTGTAAGGGTGCGGGTAGACATGTTCTAAGACCACCAGCAGGTGGGGAATGTGCTGGCTCGGCGCCATGCTGCGGTCGAGGGGATCGTCCTGACCGGGCGACACGCTTTTCAATCATCCAATCGCTCAGCGCATACCGCGGGCAACTCCGTGTGGCGCACTCAAGAGCGTGCACAGCGTTGGCGCGCCCTGATGCGCACAGACATTGGAATCAGACAGGGGAGAGTGGCGAATGCGAATACGACGGCTCTGGATCGAGAACTTCCGAGGCATTCGACAACTCGATTGGAAGCTGCCAACGGGACAGCAGCTTGTCGCCCTGGTGGGGCCGGGTGATAGTGGAAAATCGACGGTTCTGGACGCCATTCACTACTTGCTCGGTGATCGATGGAATATCCCCTTCACTGACACGGACTTCCACAACGTCGACGTCCAACACCCGATCGTCATTAGGGCACTGTTGGTCGACCTACCTGTGGCGCTAAAGAAGGAAGCGACTTTCGGATTGTGGCTGAGCGGTGCCGACGATAGCGGCGAGCCGCACCAGGATCCGGCGGATGGACTGGAGCCCGCCCTCGTGGTGCGTCTCGCAGTCGATGCTGATCTGGAACCGAGGTGGTCAGTGGTCCGTACTACCGGAGAAGAACAGAATCTGACTTCCGCCCAGCGGCGCGCGTTCTCCACATTCAAGGTTGATGACCGCACCGACGCGCAGCTTCGTTGGAGCCGCAATTCGCCGCTCGGCAGACTGTCCGCAGAGGGCGGCGGCGAACGAGATGCGCTCGCTGCAGCTTCGCGGGCGGCACGAGAAGCGCTCGTCGGTCACAAAGATTCGGGGCTGAGCGACCTTGCCGCGAAGGTTCAGGAGCGGGCGAACACGATTGGTAGTGGAAGCTTTGCCGACATCAAGCCGGGGCTCGACACGTCGCGCTCGTCGATGGGTGCTGGCCTGGCTCTCTACGAGGATGTTATTCCGCTGACCAGTTACGGTCTTGGCAGCCGACGCCTGACAAGTCTCGCAGTCCAGCAACTCGCGGCCGGGCCCCGTGCAGTGGCAGTCGTTGACGAACTCGAGTCGGGGCTGGAGCCGCACCGCGCCGTGCGGTTGCTGAACTACCTGCTGTCCGATGACGCTTATTCCCAGGTGATCGTGACAACACACTCGCCCGTGATCGTCGAACAGGCGAGTATCGAGAACCTTGCAACTGTCCAGAACCAGGAAGGTGCGGTAGTTGTGACCTCGCTCGGCGGCTCGGGTGACCTCATGCAGCGGTTGCGGAGGAGTCGACCCTCGTCGTTTCTGGCGCGACGCGTTCTCGTAGCGGAGGGCAAGACCGAGCACGGACTGTTCCTGGCCTGTGTCGACGCGTGGGACAACGAACGGGCGGCGGCGGGCCTATCGACGTCGGCGGGTGAAGGTGTCGCTATTCAAGATGGAATGGGGGGTACAGAGGTCTGTCCGCGAGCCGAAGCATTTGCGCGTCTCGGCTTTACGGTTGCGGCATTCCTCGATCACGATGACGCCGCAGTGGACGCTGGAGTCGCCGCTGCAGATGCTGCCGGCGTACAAGTCATTCGCTGGGATGACGGGCACAACACCGAAACTCAAGTGTGCTCGAAACTCCAAGCCAACGGACTCACTGACTTTCTCAAGCTCGGCGTGGAGCGCCGCAACAGCGAGCACACTGCCCGCCAAGACATCGACTCAACCGACCCGCAGAACCCCGTCACAACACTTGACGTGCAGGTATGGCTCGACGAAGGCATGACCCTTGACTGCGCGCGTACGCGCATTGCGACAGCTGCCGTCAACCGCAAGTGGTTCAAGGATGTCGAAGGCGGGAAGGCACTGGGGAATTGGATCCGCACAAACTACAAGAATGAACAGCTCGAATCGACTGTGAGCGTGCTCGAGCAGGTTAGGAGCTTCCTGTACCAAGACCCTGAACAGCCGGACGCGGTTGAAAACTCGGACCGTGAGTCACAGGATGGATGACAGACTGCACGCGGTCGCCGAAGGGCTCTTGTCGGCGTGCCCCTGTTCGGTGGAGATGCCAGCGGGAACTGGTAAGACGCACTTATTGGCCGCGGCCGCGGCCATAGCCGCCACGCGGGGGAAACGGTCGCTTGTGCTCACACATACCAACGCAGGTGTGGACGCGATCCGTAAGCGGCTTCGACAGTTCGGGGTCCCGCAGCCGCTGGTTCGCGTCGACACAATCACGAGCTGGGCATTTTCGCTGGTGGGTTCCTATTCAGTGATCGCGGGCATCTCTGTGGCAGAGACACCTGACTGGACGCAATCCGAGGAGTACCTGGCGGGTGCAACGAACGTCGCACTCTCCGACGCCATCGCCGAGGTCCACTCGATCAGCTTCGACTACCTGTTCGCCGACGAGTACCAGGACTGCACCCTCGTGCAACACGAGTTCATCCTGAGTCTCGCAGCCGCAATTCCTAAGGCGGTAATCCTCGGTGATCGACTGCAGGCCATTTTCACCTTCGCGGGCCCGATGGCCACCTGGGACAATCACGTCCTTGCGAAGTTCCCACCACACGACCTGGACGTCACCCCACACCGGTGGGCTGACCACAACGCCGATTTGGGACGTTGGCTGCTCGATATACGGCCTGCGCTCGTCCACGGGGAGATATTTGACTTCGCGGCACACGCAGTTCCAGGTTTGCAATTCGTGGCCGACACTCGACCAACTGCACTGGGAGCGGTGGCACATTCATTCCGTGACTTCAACGAGTCCGTCGTCCTGCTCGACAAATGGCCCAACGACGTCGCCGGCCACGCAAGCCGGCTCGGTGGCAGCTACTCCGTCATGGAAGATATCAGTGGCAAGTTCATGCGTACACAATTGGAAGTGCTCCCCGCCGAAGGGGACCCTCGATTGGCCTTGTGGTTCGCAGGCTTCGCCAAGGAATGCATCGTCGGACTATCAGGCATCGACGTGGCCGTGCAGAGTCGATTGGCAAAGAATCAAGGGATATTGCACTACACCAGGCCAGGTATCGAGCCGGTCCTCGCCGCGCTAGATCAACTCCGCATGAACCCGACGTACTCCCAATTGGCTGACACAGCCGACGCTGTCCGGCAGACCGCTGGTTTGCGGGTGTACCGCTGGGAGGCGTGGACCGACACGCGGGAAGCGATCGCGATGACGGCCAACAGCGGCGAGCCTGCGGTCGAGAGCCTTACGAGGGTGCGGGAACGACTTCGACGAACCGGCCGTCGAAGCGAGAACAGGATCGCCTCTCGGACGTTGTTGGTCAAAGGACTCGAATATGACCACGTGATCATCGCCGACCTCAACAAGATGCGGGATCCGAGGAACCTCTATGTGGCGCTTTCCCGCGCACGAAAGAGTGTTGTAGTGCTCGGCGCCTCATCAAGAATTTATCTGGCAAACGATCGATGAGATGCCACAACCGCTGGCATTCCGGTGGTCGAGCCGCCCGCGTCCGCCGCGGCGGATAGGCACCCGATCCGCAGTGTTCCGACTCTAGCCCTCTAGCCCACTCTTGCCCACGGACTAGACAGCCCCCTGTTCGAGCGGCCCTTGGCACCGGGATCAGCCGATCGGGGGACGTGTCATCACCCGTGGTGAAAGCCGCACTCCGTGGCGGTCGGTGCGGCGGTCAGGAATGGTCGCACCTCGAGCCATTCGTGGATCGGTTTCCCATACGCGCCTGGGGCGGCGGACAGTTCGCCGGCCAGTTCGAGTGCCCGCTCGTGGGTCTCGGCGTCGATCACCATCCAGCCGGCGATCAGGTCCTTGGTCTCCGCGAATGGGCCGTCGGTGACCGGTGGTCGCCCCTCGCCGTCGTAGCGGACGAACGTGCCCTCCGGGAGAGGGCCTGACTGTCGACGAACTCGCCGGTGCCCTCCAGTCGGGCGGCGAAGTCGTTCATGTACTGCACGTGGGCGGAGATCTCCTCCGGTGTCCACTGGTCCATCGGTACGTCGTTGACCGATGCCGCCGCGCCACGGTAGTGCTTGAGCAGCAGGTACTTGGCCATCATGTTCTCCTTGGTGCGGTACGGCCCATTGTGGCCGTTTCACTGCGGGGACGAAGCAGCGCGCGGGTTCTCGACATCCCCCGGTCCCATTTCCTAGCTCAGTTGTCGGATGCGGGGGAGTACATCGACGAGTTGCTCAAAAGAGGGTGGGCCACCCGCGGCGGAGCCAGGTCAGCCGGCCGCGGTCGAGGTGGCCACCGTCGTGAGGTGGGAGCGGCGGTGCTCCAGCGGTCAATGCCGTCGAAGAAGCCAGTGGTGGTGCACTCGCATTCAGACCATCGTTTGTGCGCATCGATCACCGCGCATTCCTATCACTGAACTGGGCAGATGACACGTCCCTGTGACGGCCGAAGGGACACGCCCGCAACGCGATACTGTCCACACCACGTCCGTCCGGCTCAGATAATGGGGGAGACGCCATGACCGATGCAGCAACCGCGCCGCCGCTCGGGAAGATCCTGACCGCCGACGAGATCGCCCGGTTCGTGGCCCGCGTCGCGTACCCCACCAGCTCGGTGGTGCTGGTGGGCGAGGAACTGGCTCTGGCCGCCCCCGCGCGGGCATCCTACGGTGAGTGGCGGGGTGCGTTCGGCCGCGGCCGAGAGGTTGCTGGAGTCGTCGTCGCCAGCGAGGTCGATCCAGCCGGGAGTGTCGACGCACAAGTGGTGGGTGCAGGGTAACTGGTTGAGCGTCTGGCGGCTTACCGGGGTGCGATACAAGAACGATGCGCTCGGTCTCTCAACGGGGCCGCACCTCCTTCTAGTGGTCGTGTTCGCCGATGCGGTGGATGCGGAGCATGTTTGTGGACCCGACCACACCGACTGGTGTACCTGCGACAACAACCACGAGGTCGCCGCGCTCGAAGCGGCCGTTCGCTAGCAGTTGGTGGTCGACCTCGTCGATCATCGAATCGGTGTTGTCCACACGATCGATGATGAAGCTCTCGGTTCCCCAGGAAAGGGATAATTGATTGCGGATCTCCTGTAGCGGAGTGAACGCGAGTAGCGGGAGATGAGAATGGAGGCGTGCGAGCCGCCTCACGGTATCGCCCGACTGCGTAAACGCGACCAAGGCTTTGACATCCAGGCGCTCGCCGATGTCACGGGCAGCATAGGAGATGATGCCTGAATTGGTCCGCGGCACCTGGCTTAGTGGCGGAACGCTACGATCGCCGCCTTCGACGGCCTGGGCGATGCGGTCCATGGTCTGTACCGCTTCGATCGGGTATTTGCCGACGGACGTCTCACCCGACAGCATCACTGCGTCAGCGCCGTCAAGGACGGCGTTGGCGACGTCCGACGCTTCCGCTCGGGTTGGCCGCGAGTTCTCGATCATCGATTCGAGCATCTGGGTGGCGACTATGACCGGCTTCGCGTTCTCGCGAGCGATCTGAATCGCGCGCTTCTGGACAAGGGGTACCTCTTCGAGCGGAACTTCGACCCCGAGGTCACCACGAGCAACCATGATGGCATCGAAGGCGGTCACTATGGCTTCGAGATTATCTATGGCTTCGAGATTATCTATGGCTTCGGGCTTTTCGATCTTGGCGACCACGGGTACCCGTCGGCCGGCACGGTCCATCACCTCGTGCACCAGGTCAATGTCGGCCGGACTACGTACAAACGACAGCGCGATCAGGTCGACACCCAATCGGAGTGCGAACTCCAGATCCTCGGCATCCTTCTCCGATAGCGCGGGGACGGACACCTTGACCCCCGGCAGTGAAAGGCCTTTGTTGTTGGTGACCGGTCCGCCCTCGGTGACCCGGCAGATGACATCGTTGCCGTCGATCTCCAGCACCGACAAGCCCACCTTGCCGTCGTCGACCAGCAGCCGATCTCCGACTGCGACGTCGTTAGCGAGGTTCTTGTACGTTGTTGATACGCGATTGCGGGTGCCCTCACATGGATCGACTGTGATGCGTACTGTGTCGCCGGTGGACCACTGGACTGGTCCGGTGTCGGCGAAACGACCAAGCCGGATCTTCGGGCCCTGGAGGTCGGCGAGAATCCCAACCTGTCTGCCGCTGGTGGCAGCGGCGCCTCGTACCCGGGCGTACATTTCGGCGTGGTCGTCGTGTGTACCGTGGCTGAAATTAAGTCGGGCGATATCCATACCGCTGTCGACAAGTTCCTTCACACGCTCGTCCGTGCCGGTCGCAGGTCCGAGCGTGCAGACGATCTTTGTCCGTCGCTGATGCTGGCGTGGGTCCCCGGTTGAAACGTGCGGTGCATCTACGAAATCTAGTGTTCGCATTGACAGGTTGCTCACTCTCGTATGAATTTCAGTGTCGATCATGGTCGTAACCAACGCATGGAATGCCCGGCAGTCCGAGGCGCGCCAGGGCGTCCTTTTTCATGGGTAGCTGCGGCTTTGCGGCGCTCGGCCATGAGAATCCGGTGATTGTCCAACAGTCGGGCAACTTCTCCACTTCTCGCCAACGTCCGTCTGCGAGCCAGATCGACCAGATGTTGGTGTCGAGGTATTCGAGATCAATGCGCAGCGATATCGTCGATCCGTAGTCCGTCGGCTGCAACCATCCCGCCATTTCTGGATCGGGCCGGAAGGTCATCGGTATCGTCAACAGTGTTCCGATGTCGACGTTCCTGCCGGTTGGATGCATAGTGTCTAGGCTCATTTCGGTCGTGTGACTACTGTTGGTTCGTCCACGCACGCCGGCGCAGCACTACCTTCGGTGCTGGTTGGTGATCGTGAATGGGCAACCAGGGAAGGACGGGTGCTGGTCTTCATGCAGCTTGGGTCAAGGCGCGAAGGGACCTGACTGCAACGGAGATTGCGCCCAAGGCGGGCCGGGGCTCGAGGCAAACCTGTGAGACGGTACGGCGGGCGCGAACCGAGAGGTGATTCGTCGATGATTCCCAGGCGTCAAACAGTTGGCGTGGGTCTTGCTGTGTCCCGCTGCCGTGCTGGCTGGCGGACGCGACGGTTCGTGTCAGCGCGCTCAGCACCCCGTAGAGATCTTCGCGCAGCGCGGTGCGGGCAAGTCGGTCCCACTGATCCTGTCGAGGAAGCAGGCTGACACGCGTGAGCAGGTAGTCAACTCGAAACTGTTCGGATGCGTAGTGGTACAGGTCGGCCACTTGGTTGTCGGCGAGCCGGTGGTCGTCGGCAATCTCGACGATGTCCAGAAGGACGTAGCTGTCGAGGTATGCGGCACCGATGCGGGCCAGGTCGGCCGGCGATCCCATTGCTTCGAATGCGATCACATTGCGTTCGAAGCGATCTCGTTCTCCTCCGACGAGGCGATCGGGTTCGCCTCGTCGGAGGGTCGCGATCCGGTTCTGGGTGGAGGCTACGACGTTGCTGATCGAGAAGTCGGATGGGTAGCGGTTGAGGAACCATCGCGCGGCGCGATCGAGTAGGCGCTGTCCTTCGTGTCGGACAGAGGCGATCAGCAGGGGAGGTAGTGCGGTGTGCTCGGATTTGAGCCGATCCATCAGCTGTCGATGACCGAAGACCTCGATGGCAGTCAGGTAGGCTTTGACAACCAGGTCGACTTGCGCGCCGGTTTCCTCGATTGCCCGATAGATCGCCGTGACTCCGGCGTAGTTGATGACATCGTTGGCAATCTGGTTGATGATGATGTCGTTGCCCAGCGGATGTTTGTTTACGACGGCTGGCATCGCCTGGTGCAGAGAGGTGGGGAAGTACCTGTGCAGCGTCGCCGCGAATGCGCGGTCGCTGCACACTTGGGTATTGCTCAACGCGTCCTTCAAAGAGTTCTTCGCGCTGGCCATCAAGACGGCGAGTTCTGGGCAGACCAGGCCCTGCCCGTTGGTTTCACGCAGGGCAAGTTCGGACTCGACGGGGAGGGTGTCGAGTTTCGGGTCGAGATGGCCGGAATCGGTGAGCTGCCGGATAAGGCGGCGGTGCACCGGGAGGTTCTCTGCTGCGCGGTGGACCTCCATGGCCAGCAGAACGTTTTGGTTGTAGTTGTGAGCGAGCACGGCTTCGGCGACATCGTGTGTCATCGAGCTGAGCAGCTGCGCGCGGTCCTGGGAGCCGTCGTTCTGTTCGTCAATGCCAGTCGCAAGGGCGATCTTGATGTTGACTTCGTAGTCGCTGGTGTCGACGCCGGCGGAGTTGTCGACGGCATCGGTGTTGACGCGGATGCCGCTCAGAGATGCCTGAACCCGAGCTGCTTGGGTCAGTCCGAGGTTGCCGCCTTCGCCGATTGCGCGGACTCGAAGTTGATCGGCGTTGATGCGAACGCTGTCGTTGCTTCGATCTCCGACGTCGGCGTGGGTTTCGTGTGATGCCTTGACGTAGGTGCCGATACCGCCGTTCCAGAGCAGGTCTACTTCGCTGGAAAGAATGGCGCGGATGAGCTCGTTCGGGGTGAGCGAGGGTGTCGTGGTGGCGAGACCCAGCGCGGTGATTGCGGCCGGTGTGAGTGCGACGGACTTGGCGGTGCGGTCCACGATCAGGCCCCCGTCGCTGAGAACGGTGCGGTCGTAGTCCGCCCACGAGGATCGGGGGAGTTCAGCGAGCCGCTGCCGCTCCTTGAATGCGACTGCCGTCGACGGGTTCGGGTCCACAAAGATGTGGCGGTGGTCGAAGGCAGCGATCAGGCGGATGTGGGGTGACAACAGCATGCCGTTGCCGAACACGTCGCCGCTCATGTCGCCGATACCCACGACGGAGAATTCATCTACGCTCGGGTTCACTCCGAGTTCGAGCAGGTGCCGCTCCACAGATACCCATGCACCGCGGGCGGTGATACCCATCGCTTTGTGGTCGTAGCCCTGGGAGCCTCCGGAGGCGAAGGCATCGTCGAGCCAGAAGCCGTACGAGCGGGCGATCTCGTTCGCGTGGTCGGAGAACGTCGCGGTTCCCTTGTCGGCGGCCACCACGAGATAGGGGTCGTCGTGATCATGTCGTACAACGCGCGCAGGACCAACGACATCGGCGCCGACCCGGTTGTCGGTGACATCGAGCAGGCCGGCAACGAACTCCGTGTAGGTTTCACGCCCCTCACGAAGCCAACCATCGCGATCGTTCGACGGCGGTAGATGCTTGGGTAGGTAGGCGCCCTTAGCGCCCGTCGGCACAATCACCGAATTCTTGGCGACCTGTGCCTTGGCGAGCGCCAGCACCTCGGTGCGAAAATCCTCCTTGCGGTCACTCCAGCGGAGGCCCCCACGCGCCACCTTGCCAAAGCGCATGTGCACGCCCTCCACGCGAGGGCTGTACACCCAAATTTCTGCGGAGGGAGCCGGCTGCGGCAGCGCAGGAATGCGGCCCGGGTCGATCTTCAGGCTTATCCGCGGTCGGAAGTTTCCGTCATCAGCATGTTGGAACGCACTCGTGCGGACCGTCGCTTGGATGATGGCCAGCACGGACCGCAGGATTCGGTCCTCATCGAGGCTGGCGACGTCGTCAAGCTGTCCGAGAAACTTGGCCGCGAGTTCGTCTTCGAGGTCACGACGCGTCGGCGTGGCTGAACCTTCGTGGCGATCGGGATCGAAGCGTTCCTCGAAGATCGCTACCGCCAACGAACCAAGGCCAGGGTGTGCGGCGAGCACATCGCAGATGTAGGGAAGCGAGAATGCCGCCTGCGTTTGGCGTAGATAGGCGGCGATCGCACGGAGCCAACTGACCTGCCGCCAAGTGAGTCCTGCCGTGACAACGAGGGTGTTCAATCGGTCCGATTCGCAGTCGCCGGACCACACAGCGCGGACTGCATCGATGAGATTTCGGTCGAGCGCCCGCTGATCTCGGGAAGGATTGCCCCACAAGCTGGCGCACTGTGCCCGGACTCCGAGGTCGATCTCGTGAATCAGTTCCTCGCCGTGTCGAGCCTTGTCAGTGCGTTCATCGATGACCTCCAGACCGAATGCAGTGAACGGTGGTAGAAGATCGGAGAGAGTTGGCACGTTTCGGCTGGAGATCCGGATGCGAGCCTCGTTGTTTTGTGACGCTGGTTCGCGATAGAGGTTGATATCGACTAGGTCGGCGCCAGCTTGTGGGGTGAAATCCATTTTGCGAGGTCCTTAGAATTTGACCAACCCGGGCACATCGGCCAGGGCACAATTGGGGACCGCATCTGCGATGCGGAGAAGGAAATTGAGCTTCTCAATCCGCTCGCCTGAGCGTGGGGCGCCGTTCTTCTGGAAGGGAACTCCGAGGCCCACCGACAGATCCATTACGACATCGTCGATCACTCCGCCGGACCGTCCGGAGGGAATGGCGAGTAGACCGTGTTCTCGGCCAAAGGTGAAGCAGTCCAATGCCTCCGTGATGGTGCCGACCTGATTGGGCTTGAGGATGAATCCGTCGACGGCGGACATCGCGACCGCGCGCTCGAGGCGGTCGCGATTCGTGACGATCAGGTCGTCACCGAGGATGACCGTCTTCGGAATCTCCGTGACAGCTTTCGAATATCCGTCCCAATCGTCCTCGTCGAGTAGATCTTCGACGAAGACCAAGGGGAATTCTTCGGACAGTTGGCGCGTGTAGTCGATCAGTTCGGCGGACTCGACGCGCTCGCCGTTGAGTTCGTAAGTTTCGGTCTTCTTGTCGTACATCTCCGAGGATGCGCAGTCCAGTGCGAAAGCCATGGTGTCCGCGTAACCGGTGCGTTCGACAGCCTCCGACAGAATCTGCAGGACCTCTCGCGGATCCGCAGAGGGTGCAGCGTATCCGTAGGACGACGCGACCTGCGGCCTGCGGCCGAGTTTGTCGGTAAGTACCTCCTCGACGACCTTGAAGACCTTCACGCTCTGTTCGATGGCGGACTCGATGGACTCGGCGCGGTAGGGAATGACCAGGAACTCGTTGAAGGCCTGAACCAGGTCGCCGTATCGACCGCCGTTGATCATGTTGAAGCTCGGCACCGGCACGGTCGTTACCGAAGGCAGACTCAGCATCTCGGCCACGTGCGAGTAGGTGGGGGTACCGGCAGCGGCTGCGGAAGCCCGCAGCAAGGCGATGGATGTGGAGTAGATGGCATTGCCGCCGAGCTTGCTCTTGTCCGAGGTCCCGTCGAGCTCGATCATTCTTTCGTCGAGGGCACGCACGTCGAGGTCGGCGCCGACGAGCACGGGGGCGATGTGATCGGTGACGGAGGCCACCGCGTGATGGACACTAAGGCCGTCGTACTCCTCGGGGTTGCCGTCGCGGAGGATGAATGCCTCGTGTGCACCGACGGAGCTGCCGGTGGGGGCGGCCCCGCGCCCGACGTGCCCTGTGTCCGTGCGGACCTCGACCTCGACGAGAGGGCGGGTTTTGGTGTCGAGAAGTTGGCGGGCTGTGACAGAAGTGATCTTCACGAATTCTCCGAGGGTTGTCCCGCAATGGGCGCGGGGACGTACAGAATGTTGAGGTCGCACAGGTTGGTGCCGGTGTTGCCGGTGATCACGGCATCGCCGAGTGCCGACAGTGCTTCATGGGTGGCGTGTCCCCGCAGGGCGGCATGGAGGCTGACACCGGCTTCTTGGGCACGGGCGAGGGTCGTCGAGTCGCACAAACCTCCGGCCGCCGGGGTCGTTCCGTCGGTTCCTTCGGAGTCGATCGACATCATTGCCGAGCCGGGTGCGTGCGCCGCGGCGATGGCGAAGGCGGTGACCAGTTCGTGGCCGGGTCCACCGGTGCCGGTGATGCTGCTGTTGTCGAGGATTTCGGTGGTTGTCTCTCCTGCGGAGACGAGGACGCATGGTGGTGCGAGCGGGTGGCCGCTGGCTTGTATTTCCCTCGCGATCGAGGCGAAGAACGAGCCGGCGTCCCTGCTCTCGCCTTCGAGGAAGGAGCTGACGATCATCGCGGGTAGGCCCATGTCCTCGGCTGCCTCCTTGGCGTAGGCGACCGAATCGGGAAGGGTGTTGAGCAGGAAATAGGTGTTCTGCGGGAACGCCTTCGGAGTTTCCCCTTCGTCACCGACGGTGGTCAGGTAGTTGACGATGCTGGGGGGGAGCCGGTCGGCCAGGTTGTAGTTAGTGATCACTGCCCGGGCGTCGGCGAGGGTGGTGCGGTCGGCGCCGATTGGGGTGGATGCGTAGTCGGCGTAGGGGATGCCGATGTCGCCGGTGGGAGGTGTGCCGACGGCATCGGAGATTCCGAATCCGATGAGCTCGGCGCCGACGGCGCCAATTCGCTTGGCAAGCATGCCGCCGTTCAACTGGGAGATGTGGCGACGGATCGCGTTGATCTCGTAGATGCCGGCGCCGCTCTTGAGGAGAACGTCGGTCGCGTCCATCTCGTCTTGCAGGGTGATCCCGTCGATCGGGCAGCTCATCAAGGCCGATGATCCACCCGAGATGACGGCGATGAACAGGTCATCCGGCCCCGCGGAATCGACGAGCTCGAGAATCTCGCGGGAAGCCCGGTAGCCGGCCTCGTTGGGGATCGGGTGTCCGCCGACGTAGACCGTGGTTCGGCCGAAACGGTCGGTGTCCTCCGCCACCTTGACGATGGCAATTCCGTGCGTGAGCCGGTTGCCGAGGACCTCGTCGACGGCCATTGCCATGTGGTTGCAGGCCTTCCCGGCCCCGATGAGATAGACATTCCGTTTCGTGGCCAGATCCCACGTGCGGGTGCCGATGGTGAGGATGTCACCGTCGAGGCGCATGATGCTTTTGATCCGCTCGTAGCCGTCGAGGCGAGCGAGTACCTGGTCTGCGATGGCCAAGACAACCTTGCGAGATTCGGCGTCGCCCAGGCCGACGAGTTGGTCGAGGTTCTTGAATTTCGTCATGCGTGGAACTCTTTCTGGGGCTCCGGGAGCAAGGACGCGGTGTCGTCCGAGTCGGCGAGGGTCTTGTCTTCTTGCTCGCGGAATTTCTCGTTGTGAACCAGCTTCGCCAGGACAACGGCGGACAGAAGCATCAGTACGGCGATCACAGCGAACCCGGCGTACTGGTTTCCGGTCCAGTCGCTCATCACACCGATCAGGTAGGGGCTCACGAATCCTGCAAGGTTTCCGCAGGAATTGATCATGGCGATTCCGACGACCGCTGTGGCACCGGAGAGGAAGTAACTCTGCAGTGCCCAGAAGGGGCCGAACAGCGAGTAGACGGCGGCGATGATGACGGCCAGGAAGACGACTGCGACGAGCGAGTCGGCGACGAATCCGATGCCGATGAGTGCCGCCGCGCACAGCAGTGTCGGGATGATGGTGTGCCATCGACGTTCGCGACGGTTGTCCGAGCTGCGTCCCCACAGCACCATCGCGACGGCGCCGAGCACGTACGTTGCGGCGGTCAGCAGTCCGACGTTGGTGGCACTGAGATGTTCGCTGGTGCGCTCGATGATCAGTGGCGTCCAGAACCCGAGGCCGTACTCACCCATCTCGATGGCGAAATACACCAGGATCAGGGCCCAGACAACCGGATTGAAGAAGGTCTTCTTCGACAAATAGTGCTTGCTCTTCTGGGGCTTCAGGGCGGCTTCGGCTGCGAGCGACGATTCCAGCCAGTCTTTTTCAGTGTTACTGAGCCACTTCACGTCTCGCGCTCGATCGGGGAGGATGAAGAAGCAGACGATGCCACCGACGATCGAGGGGATTCCTTCGAGGATGAAGATCCATCGCCAGCTCGGCATTCCGAGCCAATCGGCATGATCGATGATCCACCCGGAGATCGGGGCGCCGATCATATATGAGATCGGGATGGCGAGCATGAAGGTGGAGACGGATTTGGCTGCGTCTCGGCCCAGGTACCAGCGCGAAAGGTACAAGATGACGCCGGGGAAGAATCCGGCTTCGGCAACGCCGAGAAGGAATCGGGCGAGGTAGAGCTGGGGCACGGTCTGCACGAAGGCCGTGCACACGATCACGATGCCCCATGTCACGAGGATTCGCGCGATCCACTTCCGGGCTCCGAACCGGTCGAGCAGGATGTTCGATGGGACCTCGAAGAAGAAGTACGCGATGAAGAAGACGCCTGCGACGAGGCCGTAAGCAGCATCGGTGATGCCTAGATCGACGTTCATCGTCAACGCCGCATAGCTGAGGTTGGATCGACCGATGTAGGCCAGGACGTAGAAGACGATGAGGATTGGGAGCAGTCGGCGGGAGACCTTCTTGAAGGTGCTGTCTCCCACCGGCCCGCGCCAACTGGCGGCGTCGGCCCTGCTTGTGTCGGGGATTGACATGATGGGTTCCTGGGGTGCCGTAACGGTTAGGGAAGGATTGAGGACTAGTCCGTGTAGGGGCTGTTCCACAGCTGCAGTTCGGTACCCAGCCCTCTTTCCTGTGCAGTGCGGTAGATCTCGTATCCCCACGAGAGGTCGAACACCGACATGCCGCACGCGATGAAGGCGATTCGCTCGTCGTCATTGGTGCGTGCCGGGGATTCGCCTCGAATCACCGATCCGAGGTCAGCGAAATCCGTGAGTGCGGGCAGCTTGTCCTCGTCGATGAGCCGGTAGAGGGGACCACCGATGACGCCGTTGTAGGCAGCCTGCTTGTCCGGTGATGCCACAGCCTCTTCGACGTACGCCTCGTGAAGGGGTACGTGGTCGAGAACGATCCGGCTATTGGACCAGAATGCCTCGTCCGGTGTGATCGGCCCCGAGATCAAGATGGTGGCACCTTTGGCGAACCAAGATTCCTCGACGACGAGCGGCTCGACCCGGGAGGCGGCGACACTGACGACATCGGCGTCGTTCAGCGCAGCCTTGAGATCTGGTTCGACCACCGCCTCGACTCCGAACTCCTGCGCGACCCAGCTCGCGAACTTCTCCGCCGTCTCGGCGAACAAGTCGTAGCAGTAGACCTTCTCCAGCTTCGGCAGCTGGCTCGCGATGCCGCGCAGACAGGCCCGGTTGATGGGTCCACACCCGAGGACTGCAACAGTTCGTGAATCAAGACGCGCCAGGTGACGGGCGGCGACACCCGGAACGGCTCCGGTGCGCGCCGAGCTGATCAGGTTGGCCGACATCAGGCATAGCGGTTCGCCAGTGTCCTTGTCGTTGAGCATCAGTGTGAGCACAGAACGCGGGAGCCCCTTGGCGGTATTGGCATGGTTTGAGCCGTACCACTTGTTGCCACAGACATCGAACCGGCCGCCCAGATAACCCGGCATCGCGACAAAGCGGCGATCAGGTCCCGCCACGGGCATGTTGGGGAACGGACTGGACTCCGGGAAGACGAGCCCCATGCCGTGACTGTTGTGATTGGGCCCGCCCATCAGGTAGTCGCCGCTGGCCAAGAGATCGAAGGCCTCCTGGGTGACGTCGACGCAGCGTGCCGCGTCGAGGACGCCGGCGTCGATACAGTCCGGCTCGGACAAGTACAGGAAGTTGGTGGATGTTCCCATTCGGACTCCTCGGGAGTTGGTCATGTCTCCGCGGTGCGGGATGGTGACCGGTGGCTTTGTGAGGCCCGAGGACGCCGTTGGCCTGGGGCTCAAACTATGGTGCTGGCCACACATCCATTCGGTCTAGCAGGTGTTTTGCTGCTATATTCGTCGAAAATATCGAACAAAGGAGCTTGGGTTGCTCAATCTGCACCGCATGCGCCTCCTCGTTGAGCTGAAGCGGCGCGGAACTATTGGTCGAGTCGCCGAGGCGCTGTCGTACAGCCCCTCGACGGTTAGCCAGCAGTTGGGCCAGCTCGAGGGAGAAGCGGGGGTCCAACTTCTCGAGCAGGTCGGCAGGCGAGTCCAGTTGACAGTCGCCGGCGAAGTGCTGGTCCGTCACGCCGAGGACATCCTCCAACGGGTAGAGCGCACCCAATCGGCACTTGCGGCGACCCGCTCAGGCATTGTCGGCGACGTCCGAGTCGCAACCTTCCAGACGGCGGCCATGGCGTTGATTCCGAGAGTTCTCGAGGAAATGGGCCTGCGACACCCAACGCTGACGCTCTACATCAGCGAGATCCAGCCCGACTCCGCCACTTCGGCTCTCCAAGCCCGAGAATTCGACCTGGTCCTCGGCGAGCAGTACCCCGGCCACGAGCGACCTCCTGCGCCGGGAATCGACCGACAGATGCTGTTCGATGATCCCATGCGAATCTACGTCTCCGACGCATGGAAACCCAACCGTGAACGCAAGGAGCTTGCCGACTTTTCCGATGTTCCATGGATCCTGGAGCCCAAAGGTAAGCCCGCGCGCGACTGGGCTGAATCAGCATGTAGAGCAGCGGGTTTCGAGCCTCATGTGCAATTCGAATCGGCCGACCTTCTGGTCCTTGCGCGACTGGCGGAGACCGGCCACGGAGCTACATTGCTACCTGATCTCGTGTGGGATGGGTATCGTCCACAGGCCCAGTTCGTCTCGCTGGCAGACAAGCCCACTCGTCAGGTCTACACCGCAGTTCGGGCAGGAGCGGAGCAGCGGCCAGTGCTCGTCGAACTCCGGAATGTCCTCGAGTCGGTATCCCAGCGTCGCATGTCGATCGACGAAGATATGTAGCCCTGCGATCCGTCGAACCGCGTCAGGCCTACGGTCAGTATCGGCTAGTGCGAGGCAGGGGCCAGCGCACGGTTCGCCGGCTCGCTGCTCGGCGACTGCTCTACGAGCAAGGCGAACTCGACGAGGCGGAACGTTTGCTCGACGAAAGCTGCAAGCTCAGTGCCGGAAGCGGCATGGTCGATTTCAAGCTCGCCCGGTACGCCGCCGGTGCCCGGATCAAGGCGCTGCGCGGCGACCGATCCACCGCCGCGCACCGGCTCGACGAGGGCGTCCGGATCGCCGCGACGTTGCACCTTCCGCGCCTGCGGGCCGCAATCGAGAACGAACGGGTCCGACTGGGCCTGCCCCTCACCGCCGGGCTCGAACCGCCGTCCCCGGTCGAGTACGCCACGCGGCGGCGCCCGGTCGACGGCATCGACACAGTCACCGCGCAACTCGAGGAAGACACCGCCATCAGGCTGCTGGTCGCCCAGGACTCCCCGGAGTCCACTCGGCTCGCCTGCACCTGGGCACAGGAATCGGTGACCATGCTCGACGGCTCGCAGCGGCGCCGAGCCCTGCTGCAGGCCAAGCGCCTGCTCATCATCTGCCTGGCCGCGGCCGGAGGCACAACCGAGGCCAAGGAGCTGCTCGCCGCGGTCACCGCTCAGTGCGCAGACCTCGACATGATCCGCTACCTGCTCGACAGCCCGGCTCACCTCCGCACACTCGCGACGGACCTGCACGACGACCTTTTCGCCGGCCGGTACCTGCCCGAATGGGCACCCGTCCCGATGCCCGTCCTCACCGACATGATGACCGACACCGCCCCCGTCGACACGATATGAGGTGCACTGCGATAGCAGCACTCTCGGGAGATGTCCGCTGTCGGCCGATTTGGCATACGCGACCTGTGGGAAATGCCAACTGTGTTGACGAGAATCGAGACGTTGGCGGACAGCCTAGCTGGCACTTCCGTAGCGGTTCAGCGGTTCAGCGGGTCCGCTACGAGAGCCGAGTGGCGTTGATGTGATAGGTGCGGCGACGACCAGACGTTCTGGGTGAGCGCCGGAGCTATCACATCGTGCTAGGGGTGGAAAGATTCTTGCCGGGTGGGCGATGTTGGGGAGCTATGCGCAGGCAGTCCCTTTGCCCCCTTTGCCGGCGATCTGCGCTCGAGGTTTGCGCGGGGCTGAGTTGTCGGCGGTCGGCTTCGGAAACGCCGCCCCAGATTCCGTAGGGTTCGTCGACGGTTACCGCGTGGTTGCGGCATTGATGTTGCACCGGGCACTGCTGACAGATCGCTTTTGCTGTCCGTTCTCGGCGCAGTCGTTCTCCACGGGTTTCACCCTCTCGAGGAAAGAAGACGTCGATGCTGATGGCCCGGCACAGCGAGTCCATCTGCCACTCCCAGAATTCGATCCTGGGCTGTAGCTGTGGCGGTGAACTTCGCAGTCGGGGCACTGTGGTTCCTCGGTTTAGGATCGCCTGTGGCAGGGATGGTTAGGGGCGAGGCGATGGGGCACAGCGAATGCTGCCGGGCGGGGAGGGTTCGCTGTTGTGGCTCGCGGTGGGGCAGGAGCTGTTCCCGAGGATGACCCGGAGACAACGATGTGTTCGGCGAACTCCCACCCCACTGCGATCTTCTCAGTGGTGTGCGCTCTAGCGAGGCCACACCGGGACGGCCGTCGCCGGCCGCGCCTGCTCGAACCACCGGGCGATTTGAAGGAGCCTGACGTCATCGAATCGCTGGCCGGCAAACTGGGCGTCCGGCGGGGCGGCCGTCTGCGGTGAAACCGGGATGTGATCGGTTGTCGCCATGGCGAAGGTTCCTAACTGAGTTGCACCGGTGGGGCGTTCGTGATCGTGACCAGTTCGCGATTGGCCCGGTATCGCGGAGCCGTCATTGTCCGCGTCTGCGTGTGAAGTGGCCACGCGCTCGGACGGTGGTCGCCGCGGCTATTGCTCGTCGAGTTCGACGAGCAGTTCGACCTCGACGGGGGCGTCCAGTGGGAGTTCGGCCACCCCGACCGCGGAGCGGGCGTGCTGGCCCTTCTCACCGAAGACGGCTAGCAGCAGGTCGCTGGCGCCGTTGACGACGGCGGGTTGGCCGTTGAAACCGGGTGCAGAGGCGACGAATCCGACGACCTTGACGACCCGGATAATGGAATCGAGGTCGACCAGAGCCGATACTGCGGCGAAGGCGTTGAGGGTGCAGATGCGGGCGAGTTCGGCGGCGTCCTCGACGGACACGTCCGCGGCGACCTTTCCGGTGTGCGGCAGGGCTCCGTCGACGAGGGGAAGCTGCCCGGAGGTGTAGAGGTAGTTGCCGGTACGGACCGCGGGCACGTAGCTGGCGACCGGGCTGGATGGGGCGGGGAGTTCGAGTCCCAGTTCCGTGAGGCGTTGGCGGATGATGGTGTGCTGGGCTGTCTGTGTCTGTGTCATGATTGCCTTTCGCGTGGGGGTGCTATTTGCAGAAGCTGGCTGCGGTGTCGGTGAGGATCTGTGTGACACGGGCAAGGGAGTCGATCTCGATCCATTCGGTGGCCGCGTGCGCGCCGCCGCCGTCAACGCCGAACAGCAGTCCGGGGATCCCCGCGTCGAGGAGGAGGGCGGCATCGGTCCAGTACGGCTCGCCGCGGAGTACCGGTGGCTTTCCGGTGACTCGTTCGACGATCGGTAGGATCGTTTGAACGAGGTGGTTTTCGCTCGGCACGCTGAACGGGTTCCGCTCGAGCCCCGGGGTGATGCTGTATTCGAACTGCGGATCCCCGGCTTTGATCGAGTCGAGGATCTCGCGTAGCTCGGCTTCGACCGTCTTCGACGATTCTCCCGGCACGGTGCGGCGTTCGACGGAGATGGTGCACTGGGCGGGGTAGCTCGAGATTTCTTCGCCACCGGTGATGATGGAGGCGTGGATGTTGCCGCTGCCGAGGGTGGGATGGCCGGGGGTGCGGGCGAGCTTGTGGGCGAATTCGTCGAGTCCGGTCAGGAAGCGCCCGGCCTTGGCGATGGCGTCGATCCCGAGGTCAGGGCGGGAGCCGTGTGCGGCGACACCGTGGATGGTGACGTCGAACCAGGCGAAGCCGCGGTGGGCGAGGACGATTTCCTCGTGGGTCGGTTCGGAGACGATGGCCGCGTCTGCGGTGTAGTGCCGCAGAACCTCTTCGGTCCCGGCACTGGCGTACTCCTCGTCGGCGACCAGGGCGACGAGGATGTCACCGGCGTGCGGTCGTGCGGCCACGTCGGCGGCGGCAATCATCATCGCCGCGACGCCTGCCTTCATGTCGAAGGTGCCCCGGCCGAACATCTTGCCGTCCTCGAGTATCGGTGCGAGGGGGTCGCCGTCGTAGCCGGCCAGCGTCACCGTGTCGAGGTGGCCGTTGAACATCAGGCTTCTCCCGCCGCCGCTGCCGGCCGCGATGGCCACGATCGAGGGGCGTCCGGGAGTCGATTCGAGTCGGTCGACGGTGAATCCGTGGTGGGTGAACCAGGTGCTGACGAAGTCGGCGATCGCGGATTCTCCGGCCGCACCGGGAACGAGGTCGGGATTGACCGAATCGATGGAGATGAGTTCCCGGAGGAGCTGAATCGGGTCGAGTGTGGTGTTCATGTCGTCCTTGGAAGAGAAGGGAAGGGCGGCCGGGTTCAGCGGCCGTCGAGTGGGTTGGCGGCCAGGCCCTCGGTGCTGATCAGGACGACCACGGATTCGGAGCCCAGACCCAGGGCGCGTCGCCGGTCGGCATCTGAGAGTGCCGCCCGCACGCCGGCGAGGGACGCGGCCCCGCAGGGGCCGACATCCTGGCCGAGGTCGGTCAGATCGGCGACAGCGGTGCGTGATTCATCGTCGCTGATGCTGATCGCCGCATCGAGCCCCTGCTGCAGGGATGGCCACCCGATCGCCGACGGGGTGCCGCAGTTCAGCCCCGCCATGATCGTCGGAGTCGACGTGTCGACGCTGGTCGGTGTCCCGGCGCCGAGGGATTCGGCAACGCAGGCCGCGGTGATCGGCTCCACGCTGAGCAGACTCGGGCGTGCCCCGCCGCTGCGATAGTGGTCGACCATCGCGTGGGCGAGGGAGCCCACCCCTACCGGGCACGCGACCAGATTGGGTTCGAGCCCTTCGGTGCGCAACGATTCGTCGATCTCGGCGAACAGGGTGATGTACCCCTCGACGATCCACCGCGGAACGTCGACATAGCCGTCCCAGGACGTGTCCTGGATGAGGAAATCCAACGGCCTGTCCGCGGTGGAGGCGTTCGCTGCAGCGACGACCTCGTCATAGCTGCCGTCGAAGGCAATCACTTGCGCGCCTTCGCCGCCGATCGCATCGACGGCCGCCTGACTCAATCCCGCCGGGATGTACACCCGTGCGGAGACTCCGAGCAACGTCGCCATCCGCGAGACTGCCCGGCCGTGGTTTCCGTCGGTCGCGGTGACGAGCGTCAGGTCCTTGGGATTGGTGACTACTTCGCGCAGGCGTGCCGACAACCGCGGGACCGTCATGGTCACCGGATCCATTCCCAACCAGCCGCTGAGGGCACGGCAGGTCGCCCACGATGCTCCGAGAATCTTGAACGCCGGCAACCCGAGCCGGTTCGACTCGTCCTTCACGAACACCCGGCCGACCGACAGCTCGGCAGCAAGCGAGGGGAGCTCGGTCAGGGGTGTAGGTGCGTAGCCGTCGAGGGTCCGGTGGAATTGAACTGCGGACCCGGGCACCGGGGTGCGCCAATCGCGAGCAGCGCTGTGGGAGTACCACCGGGTCGCTTCAAGGGAAGTCATGCCACCCATGGTTACCCAACCATCAGTGAAGGTCCAGTGACCATATATGCGCAGTATTGAACGCGATTACTTATCATTTCCAGATTTAGGTGTGACTCGCTTAGCGCGTACTTGCTTATGAATAGTCATCAGAAATCGGCGCTTTTCTCGATGGAATGTGTCGTGGAACATAGTGGCAGTTCGCTCGACTCTGACGAGGAAGGGCTCCGGCCCGATCCACCAGGGCGGAAACGGACTTCATGCGACAAGGCAACGGTGAGACGCGGGCCGTCGTCAGGTCCACGGATGCGGAAGACCCGCCCCTCGACAGGGTGATGCGGCCGCACTCAGCACCTCAGGAAGCCCCAGTGCACGACAAGGAGTGGCTCATGCAGAACACCGCTACATCGTTCGCGCCACCGCCGGATACCGCGGGCCAGTTGAGTGATATCGAACTCGCGGTGGTGCTCGCCGTTCTGACAGGAGACTCGACGCCGCTTCTGCAGTTGTCCGGTTCCGCACGACACCGTTGACCCGATCCTCGTCCCGTTTCGTCCCTACCCGTCGCGTGCCCGGGGCCGGCCTGACGGCCCATATCCTGCACCTTTTAGTAAAGGAATCCTCCCCATGGACAATCCACCCCCGATACAGTCCGCTCCGCCAGCGGTCCATACGGCGGACGACGGCTACCGCAAGGCCCTCAGCAATCGCCAGATCCAGATGATCGCCATGGGAGGGGCGATCGGGGTCGGTCTGTTCCTCGGAGCGGGGTCGCGGCTCGAAGCCATGGGCCCGTCCCTGATCCTGGCCTATCTGGTGTGCGGCACCGTCGCATTCTTCGTGATGCGAGCACTCGGCGAGCTGGTCATGTACCGGCCCTCGTCGGGTAGTTTCGCCAGCTACGCCCGCGAATTCATCGGCCCGGGCGCGGGATTCGTCTCCGGGTGGATGTTCTGGTTCAACTGGGGCGTCGGCGGAGTCGCCGAACTGACAGCCATCGGCATCTATGTCCATAAATGGCTTCCCGACCTGGCGCAGTGGGTGACGGCGCTGATCGCCCTCGCCATTCTGCTCGCGGTCAACCTTCTCTCGGTGAAAGCATTCGGCGAGTTCGAGTTCTGGTTCGCGCTCGTCAAGGTTGCGGCGATCGTCTGCTTCCTGGGTGTCGGTATCTGGTTGGTCGCCACCGGCGCGCAGATCGGTGGTGGCACCGCCGGACTGGGCAACCTCTTCCCCGGGGACAGTGTCTGGACCAGCTTCTTTCCCGCCGGCTTCGCAATCGCTCTGCTGAGCCTGCAGTCGGTGATCATGGCCTACAACGGCATCGAAATGGTCGGCATCGCGGCCGGTGAGACCGCGCAACCACGCAAGGTCATTCCCCGGGCGATCAACTCCGTCGCACTGCGCATCATTCTGTTCTACTGCGGGTCCGTGCTGCTCCTCGTCATGATCATGCCGTGGACTGCGTATGGAGCCACCGAATCTCCCTTCGTCCTCGTCTTTTCCGAACTGGGCGTCCCGGCCGCCGGCCACATCATGAACATCGTCGTGATCACCGCCGCGTTGTCCTCGACGAACTCCGGCCTGTACTCGACGGGACGAATCCTGCGCAGCATGGCCGAACGCCAGCAAGCTCCGCGAATCCTCTCGTACATGAGCCGACGCGGTATTCCTGCCGGCGGAATCATCTTCACCGCCGTCGCGGCACTGCCCGGTGTGGCCTTGAGCTACGTCGTTCCGCACCAGGCATTCGACATCATCCTCGCCCTCGCCGGCCTGGGCGCACTCTGTACCTGGACGACCATCCTGGCCTCACACCTGGGCATGCTCCGCCAGCGGCGCCGCAACGGCGAACAACGCGAAGCCTTCAGGATGCCCTTCGCCCCGTACTCCAACTACATCGCCATTGCCTTCCTGGTGATGGTCGTCGTCTCCCTCGGATTGGCGCCCGACTTGGCTGCGCGGGTCGCCCTGTGCGCCATCCCCCCGATCGCACTGGTCCTCTTCCTCGGCTGGCGATCGGTACGCGGACGCGTAACGACCCAGGAAGTCTTCATAGCAACAGAAGACCGAACACCCGGCCTATAACGCTGCAGCACCCTCACCGGTTCGGCCCTGTGGCAGCACTCGCCGCCACAGGGCCAGACTGGTCTCGAGTGCACACTCACGATTCGACACCCGATCGGGCCAAAACGTCCGCGCCCCGCTTCAGGGAAGCGCGCACGGCGGCAATAGTCGGGCTGTTCCTCGTCGACGACCGGCTGGCCGCGAGGACCTCCCGATAGGCCAATCCCGCCCCGGTGGGGAACCGGGCAACGCCCGAGCCCAGCTCGGCGAGCGCCAACCCCGGCAACACGGCGACCGCGAGTCCCGCTTCGACCAAATGCCCGTGCACCAGCAGATCCTCGGACCGGCAGATGATCGATGGTTCGAAACCGGCCCTGCGACAACGGTCGATCACCCACATCCCGGGAACAGAATCCGCCAACTCCATCGCCCAGTTCGCTCGCGACAACTGGGCGATCAGATCACTGTCGGCGTCCAAAGGAGACGCGAGTTTCTCCGACATCACCAACCACAACGGATCGGTCATCAGCTTGTCCACGTCCACCCCCTCCGGGATGCGTTCGGGATAACCGGGATAGCTCTCGACGATCACCAAATCGAACTCGGACGAGACGAGACCAGGCATCGTTGTGGGTGGTTCGCCCTGGGTGAACTCGATCCTCACCAGTGGGTAACGCTGTTGCAGATCTTCCATCGCGAACGGGATGAGGGTGAGTGCGGCGGTTTGAAATGCGGCGACGCGAACGGTCCCGCGTACCTCACCAAGAGACGCGGTGACGTCCGATTCCGCTTCCTCGAGCAGGCTCAGGATTCGCTCGCCGTGTTGCACCAGTATCAGGGCCTGCTCAGTAAGCCGCACCCCGCGCCCGGCAGGCTCGATGAGCGGCACACCTATCTATTTCTCCAACTGACGCAACTGCTGTGATACCGCAGAAGGACTGTAGGACAGCACATCTGCCACGGCAGCGAGGGTTCCGCGTCGGTGCAGTTCGCACAGAAGGCGCAACCGCTGAACATGAAGCACGACCAACTCGATTCATTCGACAATCTAATCAATTCCATCTTCGAACGGATCAATTATCTATGCAAACCGCGAAGAGGTGCGGGTTGCCCGCGCGATGGGTGATCCGGGCGCAAGAGGCCCGGTGCAACGGTCCATCCCGCTGGCGGTGAGCCATCGTTCGACCGGCTTGGTCAGGTCGCCGTTCCGCGCCTCTTCTGCGAGCACGCCGGTGAGGATGGGTCCGTCGCCACAAATACTGCAGCCGATATCGAATGCCGGTTGCCCGGGTTCGCAATGCCGACAGTGGTGCCGCCGATCAGCGTTCCGCGGTGCTGGGGACCAGGATGAAGCCAGATCACCGCGAGGTCAGCGCGTTGATGCGCTGCCTCGGCGCGAGTGGTCGGCTCGTGACCGCAGTTCGGGCAGGTTCGAGACGTGGGTACAGGTGTAGGTGGGCGACTTCCTGCGCGAGCGGTGCGATGGGCCCCTGCCGCTTGGTCCCTCGAGACGAGATACCTGACTGGTCCCGCATGGGTGTCGTGGGGCGTTCCAATTGGCGACTCTTGCCGGCACACGGGTTCCCCTCGGAGCGGTCCTGCTATCAGGCAGACTTGCACGTGGTGCCCGATGTGCGCGGCGGCCCACACCTCCCGCCGCACAGCCTGAGATCGCCGGTCCACAGCCCTGACCCGGAACTCCGGGGCGGTTGCCGGGCTGTGAGGATGAACTCGAACATTTTCGTCTTGCGTTGAAGGGAACAGGGTGTGATGGGGGAGCTGGCCGCGGCGAGCAAGGTGCATGTGATGGTGTCGTACTGGTGGAGCCGCGGCGACGGTCTCGCCAACCACCAGCTCGGCCAAATCCTCACCCGCGCAGCAGGTGTGGACCAGGTTGATCTCACCGATCCGCAGTCGCTCGACCGGGCGCTGCGGATCGCGGTCGCCGATCCCACGGTGCTGGCCGAGCTGGACCAGTGGTGGCCGATGGTCGAAACCCGCAGGGCCGGCAACAGCACCCGCAACCCGAGTCTGGGCCTGGATCAGTCGATTCGGTACCTCACCGACCGGCTCGACGCCGGCACCATCACACCGGAGGCACGCGGCGAATGCCGCCGGCAGGTCGTCGCGGTCGACCAAGTGATCATCAGCTCGAAGAACCTTCCCGAACTCGCGCACCCGGACGCAGAGATGCTCGACCTCCTCGGCCGCTACCTGGAGACACGTTCCCGAGTGTTGGCCCTGGCGTGACCCCACTCGGGTGAGCCGGCGCCAGGCGCGGGCCCACAGGGTTGGACCGGCGAACCGCCGCCCGAGTAAGCGTCCGGCCAGCATTGCCGTTATTGCGTGCATTGTCGGCGGTGATGGCGGTTCGCTGATCAAGTGGGGACGTCTCGTGTCCGCTGGGGTCCGCAGGCTGGGGGAGGCGATCCGGTGGTCGGTTCGTAGCCGGGGGTTGGGGGTCCGAGGTCGGCGAGTGTCTGCTCGGCGTCCGGCACCGGGATCGGGGAGAGGTCCGCTCGGCAGCGCAGAAGGTGACCGATGGCGCCGTGGGCGTGGGGGATCGCGATCGCCTCGGGATCCACCGCGTTGCACGATGTGCTCGGCAGTCCGGGTCCGGAGGCGGCCGAGCAGGTGCGCGGGGCAATTCTGGACGGAGCCTGGCGTGGCTGACGTGGTGCGGATCGATGTCGCCTCTCGTGCGGCGGGCCTGGGCTGTGGACGACGACGTCGCGTCCTGGACGTGTCGGACCGGGAATGTCCGGTCGCAGTCGGTAACGCCTAAAAGGTACTGTGAACTGCACTTATTGCGTTATATAGTCGCAGGTGCGACCATATGTGTATGGGTGAGATGTCGGTGTCGGCGGCGGCCGCCGAGCTGGGCGTGTCCGGCCGGCAGGTCACTCGTCTCGCGCGGGCGGGGGAGCTGGTGGTGACGCGGGAGGTGGGGAAGGCGTTGCTGTTGGATGCGGGGTCGGTGCACCGTGTGGCGCAGGCGGACCGCCATCGGGGCCGGCCGTGGAACGGGGATGTGGCGTGGGC
>SEEV01000039.1 GCA_004211695.1 Rhodococcus sp. (in: high G+C Gram-positive bacteria) | reverse complement strand
GAACATCAGTTCGGCGACCGGACGCAGCCCGGTCAACGCGGCGCCGGCCGCCATGCCGATGATCGCGGACTCGGTGATCGGGGTGTCGATGACCCGGTCGGAACCGAATTCGGTCCACAGGCCCTTCGTCACACCCAGTACTCCACCGAACGCCTCGAGCTTTCCGGACTCGAGTTCCGGGTTGGTCCCCGCCTGACCACCACGCAGATCCTCACCGATCTGCACGACCGTCGCGTCGCGTTCCATCTCCTGGGCGAGCGCGGCCTTGATTGCTTCGCGGTACGTCGTCTTCGACGTTGTCATTTCTGTTCTCACTCTCAGTACGACACGTAGACGTCGGTCAGAAGGTTTGCCACCGGCGGGTACTCCGCGGCCCGCGCCTTCGCCACGGCGTCGTCCACTCGGGCTCGCGCGTCGGCATCGATCGCGTCGAGTTCCTTCACCGACACCTTCTTGCTGTCCGGGTGGTTACGGAAGTTCAACAGCGGATCCTTCGTCTTACGCAGTTCCGCGACCTGATCCGCGGTGCGGTACAGCTGCGCGTCACCTTCGAAGTGTCCGTGCCAGCGGTACGCGATCGCCTCGATCGAGGTCGGCCCGCCTCCCATGCGCGCACGCTCGACGGCCTCACGGGTTGCTTCGTACACGGCGAAGAAATCCGTCCCGTCGACGGTGACGGCCGGCATGCCGAACGACGCCGCGCGGGAGGCGATGCTGGGTGCGCCGACGGCGTAATCCCGTCCGGTCGCCTCGCCGAATCCGTTGTTCTCCGTGACGAAGACGATGGGGAGGTCGAGCACGACAGCCATGTTCATGGCTTCGAAGACCGTTCCCTGGTTGGAGCCGCCGTCGCCGGTGAACGAGGCCGCAACCCCGCCGTTTCGCAGCGTCTTCGCGCTGAGTGCCGCGCCGATGGCCAGGGAGGGTGCTCCGCCGACGATGGCGTTCGCGCCGAGCATGCCCACCGACAGGTCGGCGATGTGCATGGAACCGCCCTTGCCATGGCAGAGGCCGTCGTCCTTCCCGAAGATCTCCGCCATCATTCCGTGGAGGTCGCAACCCTTGGCGATGCAGTGTCCGTGGCCGCGGTGGGTAGACCCGATGTAGTCGGTGTCCTGCAGGTTCTCGCACACGCCGACGGCGATGGCTTCCTGGCCGGAGTACAGGTGGATGAAGCCGGGAATGTCGCCGGTGGCGTTCTCCTCGTGTAGGCGGTCTTCGAACGCTCGGATCTCGGACATCTTCCGATACGCGCTCAGTAGCGAGTTCTTGTTCAGCGCCATTGCACTCCCTTGGTTTCTCCGTTGTTTCCGGCTACGGCGGGAGCTGTCCTGTCCCGTGTAACCCGGGTCATGAATGTAGGGAGATATGACGTGCGCAATAAACGTTGCAGCCGATTGCAATGGGAGCCGTCGTCGGGCATCGGGGAGGTTGGTTCCCGGTCCGACGGACTGGTTCGATGGATGGATGCGAGATACCGACGCGGTCAAGGTTCGTCGAAAGCTCTTCAGAAACAACATTCCTGACGTGATCGCCGTCAACGGCGGCAGGCCTACCGGCGTTTCCTGGCCGGCGGGTCGGAGTACCTGGCGGCGCACCACGCCTGCGCTACCAGTCGGCATCCTAGGAAGGTGCGCTAACGATCAGTGACAGCGAACCCGGCACAGGAGGACGATGAAACGGACCGGTCTCCATTCTTCTGCCCCTCGAATCGATCGTGGTGGCGCGACGAGACAGGTCACGCCGAACCAATCACTAACTAAAGGGATGATCACCATGCCAGTTGTCGAGCAGTCCGTCGTCATTGCACGCCCTGCGTCGGATGTATGGAGTTTTCTCGTCGCGGCGGAGAACTGGCCGTCGTGGGAAGCGTCAAACGTCGAATGCGAGCAGATCACCGACGGGGAACTCGGGGTGGGTACCCGGTGGCGGGGGGTAAACAGAATCCTCGGTAAGCGGTTCGATTGGGTGACGGAATTCGTGGAGTACGAGCCCGCGAAGGTGGCCACGTCCAAGTCAGTGGAGGGCAAGATCGGTTTCACCGCGACCACCAAGATCGAGGAGGTCGACGGCGGCACCCTGTTCACCTATCGAGTCGACAGCGAAAGTGGTCTCGGTGGGGTTTTCGGCAAGCTGACGGACCCCATCGTTGCGAAGGCGTACTCACGCACGGTACGGGCAAGCCTCGACAACCTCGCCGACCTGCTGACCACCGACAGCTGATCCGTTCGCGTGACGCTACTGGGCCACTGACCTTGTGAGACGCGCCGACTGCCCCCGCCGTTCGCCGGCGTCGCTCCCGTCTTCGTGAATGTTCCGCAAGCGGAGCAGGGGAGTGGTTCAACGAGATCGGGGCACAGTAGCCGTTCACGGTTGGGTGCTCGATGCGGAGGGCGAACCGATAGGCCGCGGCCGGCTACGAGAACGTCAGTTTCGGCGGATGAAGTCGTTCTGCCGGCGCAGGTGCGTAGCGCGGCGCAGACTCAGTCGCAGGCGATATCCACATCTCGGAGGTTTCCAGTGTCCGGACCGACCACCCTCTCGACCGCGAATTACACGCCGCTCAGCCCGCTGCGCTTCCTCGAGCGGTCGGCAAGCGTGTTCCCGGACCGGGTCGCCGTCGTCCACGGCGACCGCCGTTACAGCTACCGTGAGTTCGGCGCCGAGGTCGAGAGGCTCGCCCGGGTCCTGCGGGGCCGGATCGAGCCCGGCGACCGCGTCGCGTTCCTGTGCCCGAACACCCCCGAGATGCTGTTCGCGCACTTCGCGGTGCCGCTCGCCGGCGGCATTCTCGTCGCGCTGAACTGGCGACTGGCGGGCCCCGAACTGGAGTACATCCTCGAGCACTCCGGGGCGAGCCTGCTGTTCGTCGACTCCGAACTGGTCGGATCCGTCGCCGGCGCCCGCGACGCCGTCCCGGGCCTGCGGGAGGTGATCGAGATCCCCGACTCCACGATCGAGCCGCCCGTCGTTCCCGACGGGATCGTCACCGCGCAGTACGCCGACTTCCTCGCCGAAGCCGACGCGGTGGACGAGGCTCCGGTGCACTGGGGTGTCGACGACGAACAGCAGGTGATCGCGATCAACTACACCTCCGGGACCACCGGGAAGCCGAAGGGGGTGATGTACACGCACCGCGGCGCCTATCTGAACTCGCTCGGCGAGACGTTCCACAACGGTTTCACCGGATACACGAAGTATTTGTGGACGCTGCCGATGTTCCACTGCAACGGCTGGTGCACTCCGTGGGCGGTCACCCAGGCCGCCGGCACCCACATCTGCCTGCGCGCGGTCAGCGGCGACGCGATCTGGGACGCGATCGACACCCTCGGGGTTACCAACCTGTGCGGCGCTCCCATCGTGTGTTCCACCATCGCCGAAGCGCCGCAGGCACATCCGGTGGATGCCCTGCGGATCACCACTGCCGCGGCGCCACCGTCGCCGACGGTGATCGCCCAGCTCGAGGCGATCGGGATCAGCGTCGTCCACGTGTACGGGCTCACCGAGGTGTACGGGCCGTACACGATCTGCGAATACCAGGATGCATGGAGCGAGCGCACCGCCGAGGAACGCGCCGCCCTGCTGTCCCGGCAGGGCGTGGGCATGGTTCAGGCCGAGAACGCCCGGGTCGTCGACGCGAACATGGACGACGTCCCGGCCGACGGCGAGACGATGGGCGAGATCGTCCTTCGTGGCAACAACGTGATGCTCGGCTACTACCGCGACCCCGAGGCCACCGCGAAGGCGTTCGCAGGCGGCTGGTTCCACACCGGGGATATCGGCGTCATTCACCCGGACGGCTACATTCAGCTCAAGGACCGCGCGAAGGACATCGTCATCTCCGGCGGAGAGAACATCTCGACCATCGAGGTGGAGCAAGCGATTTTGACTCATCCCGCCGTGCGCGACGTCGCGGTCGTCGGTGTCCCGCACCCGAAGTGGGGTGAACGGCCCAAGGCATTCGTGATCGTGAGGACGGGTGCGACGGTCACGGCCGACGAACTGATCGCGCACACCCGCGGTCGGATCGCGAAATTCAAGGTGCCCGACGAGATCGTGTTTCCGATCGAACTCCCTCGCTCGTCGACGGGGAAGGTGCTCAAGTTCGAACTTCGAGGTTCGAGGTGAGTCGACGCGCGAGGTGCTCGCGCAGGGATCGTGTCGGAGTGGCGACTACGACGTACGTCTCTCTTTGACAACCCAGGCGGCGACCTGTGCCCGCGAGGTGAATCCGAGTTTGGTGAGGATGTGTTCGACATGTCCTTGCGCGGTGCGCTGCGAGATGACGAGTCGGGTGGCAATTGCCTTGTTGGTCAAGCCCTCGGCGATCAGTTCGGCGACCTGCTGTTCGCGTTTCGTCAAGTGGGCGGAACCCTGGGGACTCGTTTTCGGGATATGCTCACCGAGCGCGTAGGAGACAGCGGAAGCGAGATCCATTGCCCTGCCGTGCTGTCGGCTCGCCTCGAAGACGCGTTCGGTGAGCATCCGACGTGCGGCTTGCTCGCACTCTTCGTGATAGACGAGCAGGTTGGGAACGAACACAGAAGGGCTACCGGCAACACGACCGAGCGCTTCCGCGGCTCCCATCAGCGTGCCGGCACGTTCAGGGTCACTGGTTCCGGCGATCCAGGCGAGTACTTCGACGCAATTTGCGCAGCCGACCGGGTCGTCGACGAGTCGAGCGAGCCGCACTCCTTCTTCGAGTAGCCCGGTTGCGCGACGCTGATCACCCAGTCGCCATTGTGCGACGGCCATGGCCCACAGTGCGTAGGACCGATAGACGGATTCACCGTGAGCTTCCGTGATCGCGAGAACTTCCTCGTAGCAGTCGATCGCCCGGTGGGGTTCGGTGTCGGCCAGTTGATACGACAATCCCAGCAGCGTCAGAGACTCGATCCGCAGTGCGAGTTCGTTCTCGGCTTGTCGCAACACCGGCTGTGCCCGCTCCAGACGTGACGCCGCGCGCGTGAGATCACCGGTGAACAATCCGACGATGCCGTCCGCGTGGTCGACGATCGCGTGCGCTATCGGGTCGGTCATCTGATCGGCGAGGAGGCGCGCCTGCTCGACGAGAGCAGCACCTCTCTGGTGGTCCTGCTGCTGTTCGGTCATGAGGCAGTCGGCGTACAGCGCCCGGAGATAGGTGATCGTCGGGCGCTGTGGCCGGAGTGAGAGGAATTGGTCGAGCCAGCGTCTGGCCTCGCTGAGCTGGCCCCGTGACCCCCAGAGCTGCATCAAGGGTGTGGCGATCTGTAAACCGGCGTCGGCATCGTTGTCGGCGAGGCAGAAGTCCATCGAGTCCCGCAGATTGGGCTGCTCACTGCTGAGTTGCGCGATCCACTCGAGCTGCCGGGGACCGATGAACTCGTCCTCGGCGGTGCGAGCCAGCCGGCGGTACCAATCCCGGTGCCGCCGGCGCAGGTCGTGGTAGTCGTCGTTCTGCTGGGCCTTTTCTCGTCCGTAGGCACGGAGGGTCTCGAGCAGCCTGAACCGGACAGTGACGCCGTGCTCTTCGCGGATCAGGATCGACTTGTCGACGAGGGATGCCACCGAGTCCAGTAACGACTCCGGCGGCATGTTCTCCCCGCACACGTGTTCGGCGGCATCGAGTTCGAAGCTGCCGGTGAATACCGAAAGTCGTTCCCACGTCCGTTGTTCGACCGGGGTGCACAGGTCGTAGCTCCAGTCGACGCACAACCGAAGCGTCTGCTGGCGCGACGGTGCGCCTCGGCTCCCGCGAGTCAACAGCGCATAGCGGTCGGAAAGCCGTTGCAAGATCTGGTCGGGCGACATCGCACGCAACCGCGCCGCCGCCAGTTCGATCGGCAGAGGCAGACCGTCCAGCCTGCGGCAGATCCGCGCCACAGCGGACTTGTTGGCATCGGTCAACGCGAAGGTCGGGACCGCGGTGGTGGCGCGCTCGGTGAACAGCGACACGGCATCGTAGCGGGGCAGACCCTGGAGCGACGGCTCCCGGTCGGCGTCCGGGACGGTGAGTGGGGGCACGCGCAATGTTGCCTCCCCGGCGATGGCCAGGGGTTCGCGGCTGGTGGCGAGGATGCGCAGATTCGGGTTCTGCTGCAACAGAACCGTCGCGAGGTCGGCCACCGCGTCGACCACCTGCTCGCAGTTGTCCAAGATCAGCAACAGTTCTCGCGACGACAGGAAGTCCAGCAGAATCTCGCGTAGCGACCGGTCAGTCTGGTCCCGCACACCGAGGGTTGCGGCCACCACGTCGATCAGGCGGGACGGAGTGTCGACCTCGTCGAGCTCGACGAACCATGCGCCGTCGGCGAACTCGCGGCGGATGCTCGTTGCAAGGCGAAGTGCGAGACGTGTTTTCCCGACTCCACCGATTCCGGCCAATGTCAGCAGGCGCGACGACGCCAGCAGATTCTTCGCTTCGGTGAGTTCGTGCCTGCGACCGACGAAGCTGGACAATTCCAGGGGGAGGTTCCCCCGCTCGTGGCGGGAAGGGTTCGGGTGAATCCGCTCCTGTGGTGCTGGTTCCGTTTCCGGTGCGGGTCGCACGTGGAGCGCCATGTCGTCTGCGGATATCCCGCGGCGACGTCGGATCTCGCGCAGATTCTCGCCCAATGCCAGGGCCGAGGGCTGCCGGTCCTCGGGGCGGCCGGACATCGCCTGCTCGATCACGGCAGCGACATCGTCCGCAATGCCGTGATCCCGTAGATCCGGTGCCGGTTCATTTGTGATGCGGATGAATTGGGCGACCAACTGTTCGCCGCTGCGGCGCTCGAATGCGGCGTGGCCGGTGAGTGCGCAGAACAGGGTGGCTCCGAGTCCGTAGATATCGGAGGCGGGGCTCGGGGAGGCGCCGCCGAGCACCTCGGGTGCAGTGAACGCGGGTGAGCCGGTGACGATGCCGGTTGCAGTCTCGAAACCGCCGGTGATATGCGCGATTCCGAAGTCCGTGAGCGCCGGCTCACCATAGTCGGTGAGGAGGATGTTCGCGGGCTTGACGTCGCGGTGGACGATGTCCTGGCGGTGGGCGGCCTCCAGCGCGTCAGCCAGCCTTACGCCGAACTGCAGTACGTCGTCCACCCGTAACGGACCGTGCCGTCGGATGCGTTCGTCCAGGGAGCCCTGTGGGTGATAGGGCATCACGATGAACGGTTCGCCGCTTTCGGTGACACCGACCTGGAGGACATTGACGATGTTCGGGTGGCCGGTGAGGCGGCCCATCGCGCGTTGTTCGCGGAAGAACCGTTCCCGGTTTTCCTCCGCGAGACTGTTGGTCAGCACCTTCACCGCGACAGTCCGGTCGAGGGCGGTTTGCCTGCACTGATACACGACACCGAACCCGCCACGCCCGATCTCCCGAGGGTCGTCGAATCCGTCCGCGCTCAGCTCCGACGTGACGGATGGGGTCACATCGGAGTGGGTCTCGAACGGATCGATGGGCATCGTCCAGGTCGATTCATCCGGTCCACGATACGTTCGACGAACTCTGCACGATGTACCTCTCGGTGGCGTCTCCCCAGGATATCGCTCGCGCCGACGACTGCACCCGAGACCGTCTGCCGACGGAGATGAGCGCGGGCTCCACGAACCGACGGGTCGGTAATCACGCGGAAAAAGGGCTTCCCATCACACCGGGGAAGCGGCACATTCATCAGATGCGTCCTGCTAGTTGGAAAGGCAGCATGGGTTCGGGGATCCGGTGGGTGGTGAGCATCTCGGCAAGTCCCTCAGCTGTGGCGGGGGCGAGGGTGACGCCGAGCATGCCGTGGCCGGCGGCGACGTAGAGGCCGGTGTGGTCGGGTACCGGGCCGATGAACGGCAAACTGTCCGGTGTGGCCGGTCGGAGTCCTGCATGGGTGGGATGGAGGTCGGCGGCTGTGTGTGGCGCACGCTCCGACAGGTAGGGGCGTGTCTGTTCGATGAGTGTGCGGATTCGCCGCGTGGGGATGGTGGTCTCGTCGGCGCTGGGCAACTCGAATGCTCCTGCGATCCGCAATGAATCGTGGTACGGGCTGACGCCGAGTTTCGGTTCCATCAGATAGAGCGAATGGCGCGGGGGAGTCCCGCTATTGTGCAGGTCCACTGAATAGCCCTTGGCTCCGACGATCGGTAGCCGCGCACCCAAGGGGGCGAGGAGTGTATTGGTGGCGGCGCCAAGTGCGACGATGACCTGGTCGGCGCGGATTGCGGTGTCGGGTGTGTGGATCGTCCATTTCCGGCTCGTCGGGATGATGGCCTCCACTGCGGTGTGCTCATGGACCGTGACGCCCATCTCGGTGATTTTCTTGTGGAGACCGTACAGCAACGATTCGGGGTGGACATGGCGATCGATCGAGGTGTGGGCGGCAGCGTGCACTCCGCCGCCGATGGCGTTATCTCGTTGTCGTGCTTCATTTCCCGACAGGTATTCGATTGTGCCGGTGAATCCCATCGGAATCAGTTGGTCGAACAACTGGGTGAACCATTGGAGACCATCGGTGGACTTGGCCAACGCGAGCAGTCCGGCCGAATGCATCTCGAAATCGACTCCGTCGTCGTGAAGTTCGTCGAAGAGGTCGAGAGTGTGGGCATTGAGGTGCAGCAACGCTCGGACGCCCTTCTCGTACGTGGCCGGTCGGGCCGCGCGCGCGAACTTCCACAGCCAGCGAATCCAGTCGGTCTCCAGGCGCGGCCGGATCGACACGGCGCCGTTCGGGTCGAATGCGTGCTCGAGGCCGAGTCGGAGTATCCCGGGCGATGCTAGTGGAGTCGACAACGATGGTGTGATCCACCCGGCGTTGACCGCTGACGCCGAGTGGCCGATCGCACCGCGCTCGATGACCGTGACGTCCTCACCCCGGCGGCGCAGACTCCACGCGGCGTTCAGCCCGATGACACCGCCGCCGATCACTGCGACAGTCATGTGTTTCTCCCTCTGTTCGTTCGCCGGAACCGCCGATGCGCTGTCGGCGTATATCCGCCTTCAGGCGCGGCGCGGTTGGGGTCGGCGGGGCTAGGTGGCGGCTAATTCGGACACGCTCGGTGAGACGACTTCGGTGATCGGTTGACCGAGCAGGTCGACGACGTCTTGCAGTCTCGTCCCGAACTCGACGGGTGCGGTCCCGACGGGGAATCGCTGAAGGATCTGGTGGTTGAGTTCGGCTAGCCGCGGCGGCACTGCCTGCCCCTTCCGGGCGAGAGTATGAGCGGAGACTATGGCGAGCAACGCCAGATTGATGTCGAGTGCGGCGCCGGCGTCGACGGCCTTCCGCCAGGCAAGAAGGTCCGGTGTGCCGGTGTCGGTCTGACCGGCTCCGCCCAGCCCGATCAATGAGGTCGTGGCGGCGGCGCGGGCCTCCTCAGCCCACCCGGCCGACGACATGTAGAAGAGGCTGACCTGGGATTCCGGTTCGGTGGCTACCAGTCCCTTGGGATCTTCGACGATCCGGTTGACCTGTGCGGTGACCAGCTGGCAGACGTCCGCCCACGCCCGCGCCAGGGAATCGAGGCTGGGAGCGACGAGGGGGTTGTGGTACCCCCCGTTCGACAGGATCGTCCCGAACGGGGGGTGGATTGCGGGACCGACGAAAATCGGATTGTTCGACGACGCCGAGAGCGCGATCTCGGCGCATTCTTCCGCCCCGGCCTGTGCCCGCCGCACCCACCCGATCACTCGCGGCCCGCTGCGGAACGACACCGGCGCTTGGTACGGGAGCTCTCCGGAATGGTCCTCGGTGTCGATGAGACGGCGGATGTTGTGCAGGGCTTCCTCTTGATGCTCGTCCCGCCATGCGGCGTCCAACTCCGGGGCGTAGTGGGCGAAGGGAGCATTGATCGCCGCCGCGGCGAGAGCCATCGCATGCTCCATGACGGTGACCCGGTGACGCCCGGCCAGCGCGGCGTCGCTCAAGGCCGCCGCCGCGACCGGTGAACCGTTGATCAGGGCCATTCCCTCACCGAGTTCGAGGGTGCGGTCGAAGTGCGACCGGAACAGGTGGCCCAGGGGAATGATGTCTCCCGGTTCACCGTTGCCCCGCGCAGGCACGGGTGGAAGGTCGGATTCGAGCATGGCGAGCAGTCTCTGCACGGTTTCCACACGCAAGCAGGCAGTGCCGTTCAACACATCGGCGAGTCTGGCCAACACGATGATCCGGACCACGCGTTCGGGAAGGAGTGCGCCAACCGTGGCGGGCGTCGACGGTAGACGCGTTGCGAACTCGGCGCGCCCCTCTGCGCCGAGGACGGACTTCGCGCCGATGTGATGTTTGGTGGTGATCCCATACAGGTGCTTGTCGGCGTTCGCTTCGACGAAAGCGAGGAATTCGTCTCGACGAGAACTGATCTCGGCGAGTGTGCGGTCGCTGATCACGCACTTCTCGCCACCCCACGCGACTCGGGCAATCGTGTCGAGGGTGAGATCGGCGCTGCTGTCGATGGCGACAGTCATGGGGTTCCTCCGGTGGTGAGTAGGGCCTGATAGTCAGGGCGCCGCCCAGAATGACGAGCGGGGCCGGGCGGCGCCAGATGTGCTTACGGTTGTGATACGAACGGTGAGTTGTCGTTTCGACTACCCGCCGCCGGCCCCGCGGGGTGTGTGTCTGTCTCACCTGCCGCCTGCGCGAGGGTCAACCTTGCCGTCTCAGGGGCCCAGACATAGCTGATGAGGAAGCCGACGCCAGCGATTGCTGCGGTGAGCAGGGTGACTCCGTGGGCTCCGAACCGGTCGATCCCGACCGGCAGCAGCAGCGTCCCGATCGCCGCGCCGATACGGCTGAAGGACACGCAGATTCCGGTTGCGGTCGCGCGAATGCTGGTGGGGAAGAGCTCGCTGGGATACACGGTGTCGAGTGCGGACATTGCCGAGGAGACGAGCGCGAACAGGGCGAAGAGGGCGATGACGTAGCCGGCGGGTGCGTCCTGCCAGAGGCCGATTGCCAGTGTCGAGGCGGCGAGGAGCGCGAAGGAGATCAGGGTGTACGGACGCCGCCCGATCTTGCTGATCGTGACCATTCCGACGACGCCACCGATGAGCAGGAACAGGTTGACGCTGGTGGTCTGCCAGAATCCCGATTCGATGTGTAGTGAGTCGAGGATGGTCGGCAGGAAGGTAAAGACAGCAAAGTAGGGGACGACCTGGCAGAACCAGAACAGGCAGCAGAACACCAAGCGCTTGCGGTGGTGCTTCGCGAAGACCTCACCAAGGGAACCCGTAGTCGGTTCTTCTTCTTCGGCGAGGTCCGCGAGGGTCGCGGTCGGGGAGACGTGCTTCCGCAGGATGGCGAGGGCTTCATCGGTGCGGCCGTTCTGGGCTAGCCAGCGCGGTGATTCGGGTGTCTTCCGACGCAAGACGAGAAGAACGAGAGCGGGAACGGCGCTCGTAGCCAGAATCCACCGCCAGGCGTTGTCACCGCCGACACCGGCGATGGCGGTCCCGACCACGATGGCAAGAACGTAGCCGACGGTCCACATCGCCGGTCCCATCGCCAGTAGGGTCGCCCGTTGTTTTCGCGGTGCGAACTCGGCGACCAAGGTGGTGGCGATGGTGTAATCGGCTCCGACGGCGATACCGAGCAACACCCTCAAGGCGAGAAGCATCACGGCGTCGGTGACGGCGATCTGGGCGAGCGAGAGGACTACGAACAGGGCGAGGTCGATGACGAACATGCGCCGGCGGCCGATCTTGTCGGTGAACCACCCGAACATGAGGCTGCCCAGGAACACGCCGATCAACGCGGAGGCGCCGATGAGACCGCTAATCAGAGGACTGATGGGATGAGACTCGGCGAATAACGGGAGGGCGGGAACGATGGCGCCGAGGATGTACCCGTCGCACAGGTGCCCTCCATTGCCGTACAGGGCCGTTTTCAGGTGAAAGCGCGACAGTTTCGCGTCATCGAGAGCATTTGTGGCCACTGGTTTCTCCTCGGGTGAAGTGCTGTTCGATTCAGCAGTCGTGGCGCTCGAGCACGTGGTGCCGATTCGCGGGGCCACCGTGACCGCGCGGTCCGGACGGTGGTCGAGCGCACTGATGGGTCACCTCATCGGTCATGCACTGTGGGGAGTTCATGGGCCGGTGTGACGCTCTCGGACTGTGACTTCGAACACTAGGGGCCAGTGCCGGGTGCGTCTTCCGTCCATGTTCGAAGAAAAATCGGTGCCGTTCCTGATTCTGTCGAAAAGGCCAGGTAGTGCGGTATTAATGCCCCTGGCCGACCCGCGCTAACTATTGCGGATGAGCATCGCCAGACGGAGTGCGGACTGAAGTCCGTATCTGCGTTCACCTTGTTGCCACTCCGGCCCGAGGAACTCCCTGGCGCGGTCGAGTCGGTAATAGAGGGTGGTCCGGTGGATCGCTAATTGAGCGGCGGCGCGGCGGGTGTCACCCCCGCAGTCGAAGTAGGCATCGAGGCTCTCTCGGATCAATGTGTTCCCCGCCTCGAGGAGACGAGAGGCGCCCGGAAACAGAATGTCGAGTGTGTCCGTCGTCCAGGGCAGGCCGTAGAAGACGATGTCGGCGCCGAGTTCATCCCAACCCAACTGATCGACCGTTCTGGTGTGTGCGACGGTGGCCGCATACGCGGAGTGCTTCCCGGACTGCCGCAGTTCGGGAAGAGAAGACGCCGCTGATCCGGTGCCCGTGCCGTACAGCATCCAGCCGCGCCGCTGGGCAGCCTTCTGCAGTGCGTGACGGAACGGGCGCAGCCGGGTGTCAGGGACGTCGGTGTTCAGGATCAGGTGGACGCCGTCGTCGTCGTGTCCGAGTAGGGAGTGGCCGGTGGGACGGGCGTAGACCACTTCCTGCACTGCGCCCCGCACCGTCGAGTGAGCTAGGGGCTCGGCGGAGTCGTCCGAGCGGCGCAGACGGGTGGTGACCACGGTCACTGGTGTTGTGAAATCGAGAAGCGGCTGATCTCGGAGGAGATCTGCTGATGGCTCGACACCGCGAGGTTGCCTCAGCAGGGCACTCACCAGCTCGGTCTCCTGGTCGAGTGCTGTGGCCGTCGACTGTGACTGCCGGTGCAGCAATTCCGCGATATCAGCGCCGGCTTCCATCGCCGTGGCGATATCGGCCTCACTCAGCGGTGGACTGTCGATCAACCAGAGATATCCGTGCAATTCGCCATGGGCCCGCAACGGAATACAGACTCGTGGCAGGGTCTTCAGCTCGGGGTGCGGGGGATAACGCACCGGCCCGGACGCATGTGCGATATCGAGCGAGAAGGCGTACTCGAATACCTCCGGGGATGAATGCCGCTGCAGGATCGATCGCACCCGGACATCGTCGAGATCACCGTACTGCTCTGAGACGGCGAGTGGACGCAGACCGCAGTCGTCGATCTCGATCGACCGACTCAATCGATCCGCGAGACTGTCCGCGTGCTGCTGAATGTCGTTCATTCAATACCTGTCGGGCGTGAACAAATCGGGGTGCGCACCAGCCGGTGCAGCGTTCGGTAACTCGAACAGAATGATGCCGTCGTCGATACCTGTGGTGGACAGATTCAACCCGTCCCGGTAGCAGCGGAGTGACCTCTCCGCGCGTCCTCGACGGGCAGAGCAACGACGACGGTCGAAGGCAGCATGTGGTCACCCTATCGAGCACCGAGCCGTTGATCGCGGCGAACGATCCGCCGAGCGGACGGCTACCTCCCAGTCATGGCAGGTGCGCCAGCACGTTGATCACCGTGCCGCTGGGATCCTCCACAAAGAAGCGGCGAACGCCCCACGGCTCGTCGGTGAGAGGGTAGACGATACGCAAGCCGCGACGCAGAGCCGCTGCGTGCACCGCATCGACTGTCGCCGGTTCGCCGACGTCGATCCCGAAGCGTGGTGGAGGATCCTCCATCCCACGCGGAGGAATGATGACCTGCGCCGAGGGATTGGCCGGAGATTGCAAACACAAGACCGGGTCTTCCATCGCGACCTCGAGCCCGAACACCTCGACGTAGAAGTCCCGGGACGCGGCAAGATCGTCTCCGTCAGCGTATGGATGAATTCTCTTGATCATGACCACACCATGCCAGCCACATCAGCGGCTGGCTTGGACAAATCGGAAGTCCCCCACCACCCGTCAGCTCACGTCCGGGCGTGTGCCGGCGGGGGACTACTGCGGATTTCTCGTGGCCTGATCCAGGGGTGCCAGTGTCAGCGTCGAGACCGTCGGTGCCAGACCGATCTGCCGCCACTCGGCGGTGAGGGTCACCGACCGTACCGGTGCCGGGGTGCCGAGCCAGTACTGCGGCTCGGTGCGGTACGTGCACAGTTCGGCCGTGCACGCCTGCAGATTCGGGCGGGCGAGGTACGGGTCCGCGACGGCGATCCGGTCGGTACCCGCCCACACCTCGAGGTAGGACCACCGCGCCGACCGGTCCGACGGATCGGTCAGGGTGCGGGTCTCGTGGCGGGCCCGTTCGGCCGGGGTGCCGGTGGCTGTGAGCGCCAGGTACACCGCGAGCCCGCTCTCGAACGCGACGATCCGCACGAGCTCCAGCGTCAGATGGGTGTCGACCGCCAACACAAGGCCACCGCGCACCTGGACACCGCCACACGGTGGCGGAGGGTTCGCCGGCCAGCGTCGTCGATGCACAGCACCGATCGTGCGCCACCAACGGTGGTCGCAGCAATGGTAAAAACCTGTGAATATCCTGAGGACCTGCGAAAACACCGGCCGCGGAAAGGGCGGACGCCCATTTCGGGCTCTACACTTTGTGCTGACATATAGCGATGAGGGGGATGCAACCATGGACAAGAACACCCGAGGTGAAGCTGGAGCGGACCAGAACGTGCAACTGTCCGCGGACGATCTGGCGGGCGTGGTAGAAGCGCTCACCGGTGAGCGAGTGAGTCCTCGCCCCGTGCAGAACACTCGAGTCGGCTCGCGGCGACGGGCGCAGCCGTGACCTGCCCAGCTCCCTGATGCCCGTGGTCTGCATTGCATTGGTCCTTCGGCTGAATTACGTGGGCAACGTGCGGCTGCCAGGCACTCACCGGTGCGTTGCCCACCTCCGCTGGCGGGGAACGCGCCACCGAACCGGCTGACAACCCTGCCTTGACCGCATCTCAGGTCGGCGACCAGCACCGTGTCGGATCGAGATCGGGACGCCACGCATCTCGGAACTGAACCGTTCTGGACGGTGGGAAATCCGGCGCGAAGTAGGGACCGGTCGGTTTGTGGCATGGGCCACTGCGATCCGCTACAAAAGAGAGGAGGAGTTCGTCGCCCCCGCCGCCGGGAGCTGCGGGCCATGCCAATCCAACGCGGCCTTCTGGAGAACGATCAGATCTCCTCTGGAAACGCATCTTTCGCGGGGAGGTCACCGTATGGGCCCGTCACGGCCATCGCAGCCACGATCGGATGCCTACTGGCAGCAGCAGGTGGCCGAGGAGCGAAGACAACACCTGGGTTCGGCCCCCCGGGCACCGGCACCTATACATCCTCGACCCACCCTGACCGACCATGGGCGCCCCGGCCCGGCACCCGGCGATTCCCGCGAGTGATCAAAACATGTTGCCATCGGTCGCATTGTCTGCGTGGTCAGTCACGGCGGCTTCCGAAAGCGCGTACCGATGCACCAGCCCGCCTGGGATCGCCCAGCAACAGGGCACGCGGCGACGTCGAGCTCCACCTGATCAGTGTGGATGGGCGGATGGAGGGGTGTTCCCTATGGCGAGCAATGATGCGGGCCTTGGTAGCTCCACGAACTGACGGATCGCCAATCACGCGTAAGAGGGGCTTCCAATCACACCTGATTCCGCCTGATCATGGTCCAGGGCACGGACGACATGCTTGTCCCCGCCTCGGCGACCACCAACTACTACAGGTCAGTCACCGATCGCTACGGGCCTGCCGTACGGGACAACGCCCGCTACTTCATCATGCCCGGATACGGACACGGCAACGGTCCCTTCACTCTTTCCTGGGATTCCCTCAGTGCACTCGAACAGTGTCGACCATGTCACCGCACCGACTGACCCGGTCGCGTTCGACACGACGAACCGCTCATGGCCACTGTGCGAGTTCCCGACCTGGCCCCGCGGCGCTGGAAACCCCGACGAGGCAGCCAGCTTCGAGTGCGCCTCGCCCCTGACGATCCGCAAACCACCCCCAGCCCGTCGCTGGCGGGACGCGTCGTGACCTCGCCAGCAAGCAACAAACCGCGTCGGACGGGCCGTACCGGACGCCGACGCCGCGTGAGTAGGTGTATCGTCTTTCGGCGTTGGGCCAGAATATGTTTGAGGTCTCCAGTTCTTGTGAAGTGGTGGGTCGTCAAGATCAGCACCGCAGGAGACCTACTCTTAACCGCAGCTAACCACAGGGTGCGGCCAGCGTGCGGGCTACTGGCCGACCGCGTAGGAGGAAGCCCGCATCATTCGGTAGCAGTCGTCTTCAGGGAGCGCAGTTGCTCTACGGGGCATCGACGCATGCCCGAGCAAGGGCGCAGTTGGCGACGTAGCAATGTCGTCGCCGATCGAACTCAGTTGTTGTCGGTAATCGCGCGGGCGAAAACCGTCGGGTCGATATTGCCGCCGGAGCCGACGAGTGCGACGTGCCGATCGCGAACGTCTACCGAACCGGCGAGAACGGCGCCGAGTGACGCGGCTCCGCCCGGCTCCAGTACCAGTTTCAGGTAACGGAAGGCTTCGCGCACACCATGGAGCCCGTCCTCATCGCTGACAGTTGCCGTGTCGACGCCCAGATATCTCAACGTCGACGAGGTCAGTCGACCTGCGGACGGTCCACCTATCCCATCGAGAACGCCGGTGTAGGGCTTCGTCAGTGTCAGCGGTTCACTGCCACGTAGCGTTTGCGCCATCTTGTCGAATCCTGTCGGCTCGACGATGACCGCGTGGATTTGCGGGAATACGGCGCGCATTGCTGTGAGCACACCGGAAGCGAGCCCACCGCCGCTGCAATTGACCATGACAAGGTCCGGCTCGATTCCCTTCTCCTGCAACTGCTTCACGAGTTCCAAGCCCACCGTGCCCTGGCCGGCCATGATATCGACATCATCGAACGGGGAAACCACTGTCATGCCGTGCGCTTCGGCCAGCTCTTGCGCCACCGCGACTCGATCTTCGGTCGCAGGATCGTAAGTGACGACTTCTGCGCCCCACCAGCGGCAGTTGGCTACCTTGATCTTTGGGGCCGTCGAGGGCATCACCACAACAACGGGGCAGCCCACGATCTTGGCTGCAGCCGCTACCCCTTGGCCGTGATTTCCGGCGGAGAAGGCCACGACTCCACGAGAACGTGCGTTCAGGTCGAGCGTCAGAAGTTTATTCGTCGCTCCACGCACTTTGAACGAACCCGTGAGCTGAAGGGCTTCCGCTTTCAGATGCAGACTTGCGGCGGTTACCGCGTGGTCCAATTGCGGGGAGGACAGGACCGGTGTGCGGTGAACATACGGTGCAATCCTCACCGCGGCGCGTTCGATGTCGTCCAGGGAGAGAATCGTCGGCGTCATTGGAACTCACCATCGAAGGCGAATACTGTTTCGATCTCGACGGGGGCGCTCCGAGGAAGCGCCAATGCGCCGATCGCGGCACGGACATGTCCGCCCCGGTCTCCGAGTGCGGTCTCGAGCACTTCGGACGCGCCATCCAAGACGGCGGGCTGCGCAGAGAAATCCGAGAGGCAGCGGATGAAACCCGTCATCTTGACCGCACGGACCGCATCGAGGTTTCCGTCGGTGGCCACCTCGAGGACTGCGAGGGTATTGAGAGCGCACAATGCAGCGGCACGGCGTGCCTCGTCCATGTCGACGTCGACACCCACCGTTCCGCGGTGGATCAGCACACCGCCCCGCATGCAGGTCTGGCCTGCGATGAACAGCTGGTCGCCCACTCGCACGAACGGACGGTAGCGGCCGTTCGGAGTGGGTGGGTGGGTGGAGAGCTCATAGCCGGATTCCTCGAGTCGCAACTTCCAATTGGTCATGGGGTTCCATTCTTCGGTGCGTTCGTCGGCGAAAGTGAAGCGTGAGGTTTCCTCTCCCGCAGTGGTTGATGCAGCGAGGGCCTGCGCCCGTCTCGAGGAGATCTGCAGACCCCGGGTAGTACTCGATCGCCTCTGAAGGGCATCACCACAGTGATCGGACGGGGCGACAGCATCGGTCTAGTGCCGCTTTGAGCGCACGGTTCGTTGATGGTGTCACCCGGCACCAGCTGCGGCGTTGGCATTTGTTCCGTCGAGGCTCAGTCAATCAGCGCCGAGGAGAGAACTGAAGGTCTGATCTGCTCCGACTGTGAGATGCTCAGCGTCTTACTGCACGATCGTTGCCATCATCGGAGGTTCGCGTGCTCGAAGTACGTCAAGCGCGGTACTTCATCGCCGTGGCGGAAGAGTTGCACTTCGGCAGGGCCGCGGAACGGCTGCACATGTCGCAGTCTCCGCTCAGTCAGGCGATCAAGGCCCTCGAGGCGCAGCTGGGGGTTGTTCTCCTGGTGCGCACTCGCAGGTCGGTGGCCTTGACCGATACTGGGCGTATCCTGCTCGAACGCTGCTACGACCTGGTGACCGCGGCGCGCCGAGCCGAGGAAACCGCCGAGTTCGCTGCCTCCGGCAGAGTAGGGCGGCTGCGGATCGCGGCCGGGTCCCTGGCCCTCGCCGACCTCCTTCCTGCGATCGTCGCGCGGTATCGCCGCGAGCTTCCCGAGGTGGAGTTGCAGGTGAAGGAACTCGACAGTGCCTACGCTGTTGCGGCTGTCCTTGTGCGGGAGTGTGACGCGGCCTTCGTGCGGGGAGTTCACACCGATCCTCGTTTGCGCATCCTGAACCTGACCTCGGACGAATTCGTTGCGGTCATTCCGCCAGGCACCGAGCGCGAATACGTTGACCGAGACGATCGCATCCCACTCAGCGCCCTGCGGGACTCACCATGGGCATGGATCTCGAGATCCTCGTCGCCGTTTCTCCACGATGATGTCATCGCCGCGTGTCATTCGGCCGGCTTCACCCCAGACCTCGTACACGAAGCACGCACGATTCCCTCGCAACTGGATATCGTTCGGTGCGGCCTCGGAGTGTGCTTGGCCCCCAAGGCCGCGGTGCGGCACGAGCGGGACTTGACCTATCGGCCCCTCGCTGTCCCGGTTCAGATAGCCGGCCTGTCCATCGTGGTACGACTCGAAGACGACGGTCCTCTCATCAGCCGCCTGGTCGAGGTGGCCGGCGACTGCGTTGGCGATATTTGACAGCGGTTTCGACTGGGTCGATCAGGGCGTCATCATCTGCGGTGACCGGAGCCCTTGCTCGTCATCGCCGCGACTGTGCGAAACAGTGCGTGCGGGCATGACGTGCAGTAAGACGTTGAACGTCTCACAGTTGGAGCAGATTGGACCTTCAGTGTTCGCGCTCGACGGGGTCCACTGGGACACGACGGCGACGAGTTCCGATCTTTCGATCGGCCGGTCGGTTTCCACCGAGAGGACAGGACGGCGCGCATGCCCACCCCCACCGATCTCAGTTCCCGGCTCGCGGCGCTGCCGACTGCGGCGCTTTCCGACGCCCTCGACAAGCTGGGGCTCCCTGGATCCTTGCACGGCATCGGTCCGCTCCAGCAAGCATCACGTAGCTGCGGACCGGCCTTCACCGTCGCCTACGCTCCCATCGGCGAGCAAGGCGGCTCCGTCGGCGACTTCCTCGACGACGTTCCTGTCGGGGCCGTCGTCGTCATCGACAACGACGGCCGCACCGATTGCACGGTGTGGGGCGGCATCATGACAGGGATCGCCTCGGCACGAGGCATCGGTGGCACGGTGATCCACGGCGTGTGTCGTGACACCGCGTCGGTGTATGCGGCCGACTATCCGATGTGGAGCGCCGGAAAGTTCATGCGCACCGGGAAAGACCGCGTACGTGGTGGCGACCCAGCAACCGCTCACGATCGACGGCGTCACGATTCGCCCCGGTGACCTCGTGTGCGGTGACGAGGACGGTGTCGTGATCGTCCCGATCGAGCACGCCGAGGAAGTCGCCACCATCGCCGAGCACATCGAATCCACCGAAGCGCGGATCGTTCAAGCAGTACGGGACGGCGCCACACTCGTCGACGCACGAACTCGCTTCGGGTATCACGCCCTGCAGACAGCCGGCACGGAGAAGGGCCGATGGCCGCCGTCGCAGCGGTGATGGTGTTCAACGGCACATCCGAAGTGCAACTCCGCCGCAGCCGCGATGAATTGACCGAGCGCGGCGGACCCACACCTCTGAGCTGGCTCTCAGTACTCAAAGACCAATTTCCACAACACGACGGGAGAAACAGATGAGTGACCCGGTGCTCTTGAAGGCCTTCGCCGAATTGGACAGTGCCGCTGTGAGCGATGCTCTCGACAGTCAAGGATTGCCCAGCGGAATCGGGGGCATCGCACCGGTATGGGGGCATCCCAAGGTGGTCGGGTTCGCCTCGACCGTGCAGCTGGAGCCCTACGCGCCGGGACCGAGCGGTGCCCACATCGCCACCACCGCGGTGGCCACCGCCGGTGCGGACGAGATCATCGTGGTCGCCATCGACGGCCGCACCGATGTGTCATGTTGGGGCGGGCTGCTCAGCCTTGGTGCCAGCCTGCGGGGCGTACGCGCCGCCATCGCCGACGGTAGCTGCCGCGACATCGGTGAGGCGCGTGCACTCGGATTCCCAGTTTTCGCGCGCGGTGGAATCCCAGCTACCGCACGCGGCCGAATTCAGCAGCAGTCCGCCGGGCAGCCGATCACTATCGCTGGGGTTCGAGTATCGCAGGGAGACATCGTGATCGCCGACGAGACAGGCGTGGCGTTCGTTCCCCGCGCACATGCCGAAACGGTACTCGAGGTGGCGCAGGGCATCGCCGCCCGGGAGGAGTCCATCGCCGAAGACCTGCGATCCGGCACCGCCCTACCCGACGCCATGCGTGATGCGCGCTTGGCCGGACGCGAAGGATGATGACGACACCAGACAGACCAAGTGGCACGGAATAGTTCCGGCCGTGCCGATCTGGATCGATCATCGCCGTCTCGGTTGGAATTAGTCTCCACAAACAAGCGCGACAGCCCTTTCAATCTCGCTCTCACAGGAAGCCGCCATGACCGACCACGCCCGCGATCACTCCACTGCCACCATTTACGAAGCCTCCCAGCTGAATATCGCCCTCGATCCCGCCATCCGCCCCGCGTGGACCGGCGCCCGCGTCGCCGGTCCGGCATACACAGTCCAGGGCGCCGGCGGTGACAACTTGGCTCTGCATAACGCGGTGGCCGCCGCCCCCGCAGGCCACGTTTTGGTCGCCGCTCTCGGTGGCGCTCAACACGGCCACTGGGGCGAGGTGCTCGCCGTCGCCGCCCAACAGCGCGGGCTGCTGGGACTGATCATCGATGGTGGCGTCCGGGACACCGTCGAACTCGCCGGCATCGACTTCCCCGTCTTCTCGCGCGGGATCTCGATCGTCGGCACGCGCAAGGTCTATCAGGGCGGTCTCGGGGTGCCGATCACCGTGGGCGGGGTTCGGATCACCACGGGGGATCTCGTCGTCGGAGACGCGGACGGTGTCGTCGCCATCCCGCTCGAACATGTCACCGACGTCCTCGATCGCTCGGACGCGCGCGTGGCCGACGAGAAACGCATCTTCGACGAACTGCGAGCAGGCAAAACCACCCTCGAGGTGTATAACTTCGCCACTGCACGCTGAGAGCTCCGTCCAGGCACCGGTCGGGAGTACCCGGCAGTTCCCTACTTGCGAGCACCATCAGGCGTGAAAGGACAGCACCATGTCTTCGCTCTCTCACCTGATCGCAACGCTGAACGCCTGTACCGACTGGTGGGACTGGCACCTGCGCGCACGCTGTCGATCCCTCGGTGTTGACGTTGACGTCATTCGTGAGACCCCGGAGGCCGAGCGTGGGGCACGAGTCGAAACTGAGCAGAGGGAAGTTCCAGGGCACGATGCCGGCGACGACACCGATCGGCTCCCTGCGCACCAGCCCCGACGCGAGGGCCGGATAGGACAGCTGCGGTCCCGATCGTTCGAATTCATACGTTCGGCCAGGTCGGCGACGATCGCAGAGAGGACATCGGCCCGCTCGTCCGGCGTCTTCGAGCGCCATTCACCGTTGAGGTGGGTTGCATAGGCGGCGGCCACGGCGCGGTCGGTGTCCTCGATCGAGCCACGGGCCACGGTGGCGACGAGTTCGCCGGTGGCAGGTTGACGATCTCGAAGTTGCGCTCCGTGTCAGCCCTTGACCGTCGATGTATTGCGTGTAGTGCGGTGCTGCGTTCACCAAAGTGTCCCTTGTCCGGTTGCGCAGAGATCAGCTGCGCTGGGCGTCCTTCTCGGTGACCAGGTTCTTGTAAATCGGGAACAGCGGCTTGGAGATCGGAATCAGCTCGAGGATCTTCGACACCGGCCCCTTGACCTTGACCTGTCCTTGGCCAGCCCGACAGGTCTGCACGAGGCTGACCATGATCGTCGAGTCCGGATTGGAGTAGTCGAGTCGGAGTACATCTGCATCTCGAAGTGCGGGCCGGCCGACGGTTCGTCGTCTGCTGCCCGGAATACGCCGCCGAGGTAGTGGTAGACCTCGGAAGGGTCGGCGAAGTACGTCATGTACTGAGTCCTTTCGGACGGGAGTGAGAAGAATGTGGAACTGACATGTTACGCAGGGTGATCCGAACGCGTCGGTACGAAGGGTGGGCAGCGCAGCACGCCGCGGGTGGTACTTACAACGCGCGGCTACGACCGGCCCAGTGGGGGGCGCGAAGGTTGCGTTTGAGGATTTTGCCCGTCGCATTGCGCGGAAGTGCCGGGGTGATTTCGATGCTGCGCGGTCGTTTGTAGCCGGCCAGGTGCTGGGCGCAGAATTCGAGAAGGTTGGCCGTGTCGATCTCGGTACCGTTGTGGGCGACCACGACGGCTCGGACCGACTCACCCCATTTGTCGTCCGGAATACCGATGACGGCGACTTCCGCGACATCGGGGTATTCGCTGATCACACGCTCGACCTCGGCGGGATAGACGTTCTCGCCTCCAGAGATGATGACGTCCTTGACCCGGTCTTCGACGTAGAAGTAGCCGTCGGCATCGCGTCGGCCGGCGTCGCCGGTTTTGAACCAGGTACCCGCGAAGCTCTCCTCGGTGTCTGCTTCACGTTGCCAGTACCCCGCCATCACCTGCGGTCCACGGATCTGGAATTCGCCGACCGTGCCGTTGGGTACTTCCTCGCCGGTGACCGGGTCCACCACCCGAACCTCGATGCCGTCGACCGGCCGACCGGCCGCGTGGAGGCGCTCGGGATGAGCAGGATCGCGGTGGTCTGCCGCGGAAAGCACGCAGAAGACTCCGGACGCCTCCGTCATTCCGTACACCTGGTAGAAGTCGACGCCGAAGGTGTTCATCGCTTCCCGGAGCAGCGCCTCGGGCATCGGGGATCCGCCGTACCCCAGGCAGCGCAGTGATGCCAGGTCTTGTCCGCTCACACCGGGGATCTGCAGCAAGAACCGGATGACGGCGGGGACGAAGAACGCATGAGTGACCGACTGATCGGTGATTTCCTGCAAGACCAAGGCGGGCACGACCTCGCGGACGATGAGCGTCTCCGCGCCCTTCGACATGGCCGCCAACGCCCAACTGGTTCCACCGACATGGAACAGCGGCATCGCCACCATGTTCACGCTGTCGCGCTCGAACCCGAACGCCGCGCTGGCGGCAACGCTGTGCGCGCCCACCGACTGATGCGTCAGCATCGCACCCTTGGGGTGTCCGGTCGTACCGGAGGTATACAGCTGCAGGAAGCAGTCGGTCGGGTCCGCTGGGTGGGCAGGCGCCTCGGCCGGTGCGTGAGCGAGCCAGGACTCGTACTCGTCGTGCTCGCCGCCGAGCACGATGATCAGGCGCACGTATTCGAGGTTCGGCCGAATCGACTCCACGACTTCGGTGAAGTCGGCACCGACGATCAACAATTCCGCGCGACTGTCGTTGAGCACGTAGGTCAGTTCCGCCGGGGCCAGGCGGAAGTTCAGTACCGCGTTGACGGTTCCGGCCAGCGCGCATCCGAGGGTGGTTTCGAGGCAGGCGGGATGATTCTTGTCGAGAAACGCAACTCGGTTCCCGGCTGCCAGCCCCAGTGCCAGCTGTGCTGCGGCGTTGCGGCGTACGCGTTCGGACAATTGTTGCCATGTCCACGACTGGTCCTGGAACCGGATTGCGATGCGGGCGGGATCTTGGGATGTCCAGTGGGTGACCGGGTCGAAGACATGAAGGATGGGTGAAGCCATCAGGCACCTCTCGATGGGGGTTTGTGCGTGCCGTGCCGGCCACCTCAACTAGTGACCGTACGCACGGTCAGTAAAGCAGAGGGGTGACGTGAAACACAAGGTTCGGGGTGCTGGCAATTTCTCTTTGGGTTCCACTCAACTGGTCGGCGGGAACGGCCGAGCGCATCGGTGCAGGTCGTCATCGAGCATCTCGTGTGAGACTGTTCAATATCGTTGCAGCGCAATTTAATAGAGAGTCTACGTGTTTGGCCCCGATGTGCTACAGCGCGTGTAGGGGGGCTGAAGGCGTAGCGAAGGGCGCGGCGCCTTTGGGCTCGGCTCGCGAAACATCTGTGCGACTGCACAGCCGCACAGCGCCGTGTCAGGCCCCGGGGCGAGGGTGAGCCACCTCGGACAGGGCGGCGAGGTCCGTCTCCGTCGACGCTCGCCGCATCGTCTCAATGGGATGGAAGGTCGCACTGAGGGTGCGCGTCGGGTTGCGGTGCGCCGAGCGCGGCAACCGATGTCGGTCTAGGACGCGGCGAGACCGGACTCGGGGCCGTCCAGGAGGCATTGACGCGCAGTTTGCGCCGCGATCCCGTGCGGATCCGCCAACGCCGCCAGATTGGTTCGCCGGGCCAGAAGGCTTCCGAGGACGAGATCGACGAGAGCGGCGCCCACTTCCTCCGCGGTTTCGTCGCCGTGCGGGTCGAACCAGGTGTACGCCCACTGTGCGGACCCGAACATCAGCAGTGATTGCACTTGCATGTCGGTTTGCCGGAACCGGCCGGCGGCGACGCCGTCGCTGATCACAGCACGCACCAACCCGATGTACTCGGTGCGCAGACTGACGCCCTCGGCCTCGCTGTCGAGTGCGGACAGCCGCATGACCTCCCGCTGGAAGGCGATGGTGGCATCGCGGTCGTGTTCCTGATAGAGGATGAAAGCGAACAGTAGGCCGGCGAGCTGCTGGTCGGGATGTTCGAGCCGGCTGATCAGCAGTTTCGCTTCGGTGAGGCGTCGGCGCATGTAGGACTCGTGCAGCGCTGCGAGGAGGCGGTCCTTGGTTCCGTAATGGTGGACGATGGTGCCCTTCGAGATCGACAACTCGTTGGCGATGTCGCTGAGGTTCGTCCCGTCGTAGCCGAATTGGGCGACGTTGTGGGTGAAGACCTGGAGGATGTCGTTGGCTTTTCCGGCCAGCCGGGTACCGGCCTTCGCCATCGTCTACCTCCACCTCGTTTGCGGTCTGATCCGGAGACAGTCTAACTAATCGTCCGCAGGCGACTCTGGTTGCCGCTGGTCACTGGGTGCGGACGAATGCGGGAATCGGCTCGCCGTGGCCGGTGTCGAGGACCTCGAGGCGTACCGGAGTGCCTGCCGGGGCGTCGCGGGCGGTCTCGGCGCGGAGGATGCGGCTGGCAATCCAGGGGCCTTCGCTGAGTTCAACCAGGGCGAGCACCATAGGGCCGGTGGGATCGACGATGGTGCTCACCACCGCACCCTGGCCGGACGAGGCGATCCACGTGAGCTCGTCGCTGTGACAGGACGAGCAGCTGATCGTGTCGGGGCGGCTCACATGCCCGCAGTGTATGCAGGAGCGGAGCATCAGCCGGCCGCGGGTGAGGCCGTCGAAGAACGGTGCCGAGGCGTCGTCTCGGGTCGCGGGAATGGTCATCGCATCTCCTATGTGTGCCTGTGCTGAGGTTCATGCCGCTGCGGCGGCGAGCACCAGGGTGCCGTGGTGGTCGAGAATGCCGCCGTTGCCGCTCACAATCGCGGTGCCGTGCCGGGCGACCTGCCGAGCCCCGGCCTCGCCGCGCAGTTGGGTGAGCGCCTCGACGAGCGGGGTCATGCCCCAGAGGTAGAAGGAGGACAGCTGTCCGCCGCCGGTGTTGGTGGGCAGCGCGCCGCCCGGGGCCAGTGCCCCGCTGGCGGCGAGCTCACCGGCCTCGCCCTTGCCGCAAAAGCCGTAATCCTCGAGGGTGACGAGCAGGGTGTAGGTGTAGCAGTCGTAGATTTCCCGCAGATCGATGTCGTCGACGGTCATCCCGGCCATCTTCAGTGCGGCGGGGCCGGAGACGGCGGCGCCGGTGACCAGACCGAATTCGGTTCCTCGTTCGACAACGTGGCCGGGATGGGCTTGACCCCACCCCCGCACGTAGACCGGTGTGGTGAGCAGATCCCGTGCTCGTTCGGGGGTGGTGACCACTACCGCCGCACCGCCGTTGGAGACCAGGCAGCAGTCGAGCAGATGCAGGGGGTCGACGACCCAGCGTGAGCGGTGATAGTCGTCGAGGGTCAGCGGGCTGCGCATCTGGGCCACGGGGTTGTCGAGAGCCCACGCGCGCTGGGATACCGCGACGGCACCGAGTTGTGACGAAGTGACTCCGTAATGGTCCATGTAGCGGCGGGCCGCGAGCGCGTAACGGTGGTTGACGCTGGTGAATCCGGCGGCGGTCTCGGCGCTTCGAAAGCCGGTCGCGGTCAGCGAGCTGGCTCGGTACGCGTCCGAGCCGCCGGTGTTCTCCTTCTTGGGGTCGTCGGCGAACACGCACACCACCGTCTCTGCCTCTCCGGCGAGAACAGCCTTCGAGGCCTGGGCGACCATGATTGCGGCGGAGGCACCGAAAGCGTTGACCTCGCTGAGCATTCGCAGATTCTGCAGTCCCAGGGTGCGGGCGAGGGACAGATTGAGATCGGTACCGGCTCGGGCGTTGACCAGCAGTCCGTCGACCTCACTGAGGGTCAGCCCGGCGTCGGCCACGGCCAACCGGACTGCGTCCGCGGCGAATCCGCGTGCTGTTTGCCCGAAGACCTTGCCCACCTCGGTGAGCCCGTATCCGACGATGGCTGCGTTGCGCTCTGGCATAAACCCTCTCCTTTGGCTCTACTGACCGATCTGTGGGTGGTTTGAGGGCGGCGTAGAGGCGCACGCCGTTGTCCCCGTAACGTTCCGGCTTGTCTAAGGTCAGGTCGCTACAGATACGGAAAACGGCGTGCGCAACAACAGGATATGGGCTGGGATTCTCGGTGTCGAAAATACGGTCGTGGAGGCTGTCGAGTTCGAC
>SEEV01000872.1 GCA_004211695.1 Rhodococcus sp. (in: high G+C Gram-positive bacteria) | reverse complement strand
CCTGGTCAACAACCCCACCGACACCACATCCGACAACCGCCGATCCGAGACCGGCTTCACCCATCCACTCCGAGGCACACCTCATCGTAACGCAACCCGCACTAACTGAACGGTATTGGGGCAAGATCGGTGTCACCGCGACGACGCGGCTCGAGGAGGTCGACGGCGGCACCCTGTTCACCTATCGGGTCGACACCGAAAGCGGTCTCGGAGGAATCTTCGGCAAGCTGGCGGACCCCCTCGTCACGAAGGCGTACTCCCGCATGATGCGGGCGAGCCTGGAAAACCTCGCAGACCTGCTTACCACCGACAGCTGACCCCGCCTCGATCCACACCGTGTACCTCTCACGTTCGGTGTGTCACCGATCGGTGTCTCGGTAATGACCGTTTCACCGTCTCCCGCGACATCCCGCATGGTACCGGGGTGGCGTCGGTGATCCACAGGTCGTCGAACCACGACGGGGTGACCTCGGCGAGGAGGCGAATTGCCTTGCACAGCAATCCTCTCGACGCTTTGACGCGTTTGTGGTAGCCCGACTGGCCGGGAAGGTAGGGGAATATTGCCGCAACTCGGTGTCGTGATGGCCGACGCCGGGACTGGAGCCGGGAGCACCACAACCCAATCGAATGCGCCTTTGGGCGGATGGTGGACGAACGGCAACGAGAGCCCGGCCGGTGCCGGTATAGCCCATGACCCCAGCTTCAGCGGCGACGGCAACACTGCCACCGTGAAAAGCGGTTTGAGCATTAGTTAGTCCCACGTCGGGACGTTGCAGGAAGAGGAACCGAGACGATGAGCAGTCCTGAAGAATGCCGAATCACCCAGAACTGCGCACCGGGCGGTCACTATGACTCGACGATGCGCAGCGCCGTCGCGCGAGAAGGCATCGCCCGCACGGTCTCAGTGAACGAGGGCATCGTCACGTCCCGACTCGCGGCCCTCCTCGATGTGACGGAATGGCCGATGCAGCAGCTCTACAAATACGCGCAGGCGGCCGGAGCCCGGGTGGACCCCGACGGCCGATGGTGGCCCCGGCCGACCACTGGGCCGACGTTCGGTGACTCCTTCCCTGTCTAGCTGCCGAAGTGTCGTAGTCCTTCGTGACTCTCGATGCCGGTGTAGGAGAGTGAGGAGTCTTCATACCGAGGCGGGAGGCAAAGACGGCTGGGTTCATGTGCGTAGTTGAAAACGTGTAGGGAAACAAGCAGGTTGAAGTCGTCGATGGTCAGCCCTGTGACCAACGGCGATGCCCTCACCGCGGTTGCGACTGACGGCGGGCAAACAGTCGCCGCTCCGTAAACCCCAGCGGTGACGGGAGGCTTGGAATCACCAATGGCATCGTCGGCTTGGTCGAGGAGTAACCCGTCAGTAAGAAGTTTCGCGGCATTCGGGCCTGAACAACCATCTCGGAGAGGGAAAAAGCATGCCTGTCAGTCCATC
>SEEV01000871.1 GCA_004211695.1 Rhodococcus sp. (in: high G+C Gram-positive bacteria) | reverse complement strand
CCGTTGCGGATGAGCTGCCAAGCTGCGCTGCCCCTCGGCGCGCATGCCGCTGACACGGTGCTCAGCCGGATAGCAGGGGAGCGGCCCGCAGACTTCGGCAAGGGGATCGCCGCCATGTGCGTCAGCCTGGGGCGTGGGGACGGCGTCTTCCAGCTCGCCCACCGGGACGACACCGCGATGCGACTGCACCTGCGGGGCCGCCTCGGCGCGAAGCTCAAGGAGGCCGCGTCCGCGAGCCCCGTCAAGCAGCTTGAGGTTCCCCCCAAACAGCGGACAGTTGGTTACGCGGCTTGGTCCGAACCGGACACAGTCAGAGATCGTTCGTAGTTATCCGGGCTGAGCATCCCGATCGACGAGTGCCGACGATGACTAAATAGGAGTCCATCCATTTGTCAATGGCAGCAACCAATTCCGCTTTTGTGGCGAAAGCATGCCGGTAGTAGTGTTCGTGTTTGAAAAGTGGACCATAGCGATTCGGCGCCAGCATTATCCCGCGTCGTCGAATGCGCCCGATCCCCTCGGTGATCTACGAACTGTTCGGGTGACGCACCCGTTCCACCCGTGGTCGGGTCGCGAGTTCGTGTTTGTGGCGGTGCGGCAGACCTGGTCGCAGGATCGGGTGTTCTTCCTCGACGCGGACGGCAGGCAGTTCTCGTTGCCGGTGGGCTGGACCGATGCCGCCGAGCCGGACGAGTTCGTCGCGATGGCGGCGGGCCGGTGCCCGTTCCGGTTCGCCGATCTGGCCGAGCTGCGCCGGTTGATCGACGGCCTCGCCGACCGACAGCACATGTAAAGCAAATCACGCCGTTGATGTAAGGATAATTATGCCGCTACTGTCCGTCGCAGAACTGGAAGACATCAACACAAATGACGACAAAATCAATCGATTCCTGCGCATTTCTTCCATCACGCGGCGTGTCGCTGCCTCTCGGCAACGACAGGGCGGCATAATTTATCTAACACAAATAGGAGGTCGGTGTGAGGCGGAAGCAGAAGCGGGATCCGAAGGCGGAGGCGTTGGCGGCCTCGCGCACGCTCAACCCGCGGCCGGAGGCGGTGCGGGACGAAGAGTTCGGATCGTCGGAGTTCTTCGATGCGCGCGACCTGGTGCAGGTCAAGTACGAGATGGTGCGGCAGGTGCGGGTCGGCGGCGCGCCGGTGACGGCCGCGGCGGCCGCGTTCGGGTTCTCCCGGCCGTCGTACTACGAGGCAGCCGCGGCGGTGGACCGCGACGGGCTGGCCGGGCTGGTGCCGGCCAAGCCCGGGCCGCGGGCAGCGCACAAGCTGACCGACGAGGTCGTCGCGTTCGCGCGCTCGACCCGCGAGCAGGACCCGTCGACGACCGTGGCGCGGTTGGCGGCGGCGATCGCCGAGGAGTTCGGTATCACCGTGCATCCCCGCTCGGTCGAGCGTGCGCTGGCCCGTGACCGCAACTCGAAAAG
>SEEV01000356.1 GCA_004211695.1 Rhodococcus sp. (in: high G+C Gram-positive bacteria) | reverse complement strand
GACGTGCGCTCCTCCGGCCGAGTCGATCGGCCGGAGGAGCGCACGTCTCCCGAAGGAGGAAAGTTTGTACGTCGGTGCGCTCGAGCTCGACATCTTGCTCGGTGACGTGCGATCTCTGAAAGAGAAGCGTGCAATGGTCAAACCGGTACTTGCGGAGCTGCGACGCTACGGCGTCTCGGCGGCCGAGACCGGAGAACAGGATCGGTACCGCCGGTCCATGCTCGGCGTCACGATGGCGAGTTCGGCGGTCGATCACGTGCACGAGGTGCTCGACACGTGCGAACGGCACGTCGCCGAGCTGCCGGAACTGCAACTTCTTGCGGTCCGGCGAAGGATTTTCGGCCCCGAGGACTGACTCGGAGCGCCCTGCCCGCCCCGCCGCGTCCGCGGCTCGGCGTGCAGAATGAACTACAGCTACACACGCAACTTCACAACCTATCGAGCGGCCAGGGAGAGGAGTCTGATTGTCATGGTGGATCCAGCCCGGGCACGCAAACTCGCCAAGCGCATCGGAACGATCGTCGCGACGGCGATCGACCACGAAATCAAGGACCCTCGCCTGGCGTTCGTCACCATCACCGACACCAAGGTGACGGCCGACCTCCACGACGCCACCGTGTACTACACCGTGATGGGCGCGGACCTCGAGTCCGAACCGGATCTCGTCTCCGCAGCCGCGGGGCTGGAGAAGGCGAAGGGGGTTCTGCGCTCGAAGGTGGGCGCAGGCACCGGAGTCCGCTTCACGCCGACGCTCACGTTCGTCGCGGACACGGTCCCCGACACGGCACGGCACATGGAGGAACTCCTCGCCCGCGCTCGCGCCGCCGACGACGAGGTCGCGCGTGTCGCGGCCGGTGCGTCTCCGGCCGGCGACCCCGACCCGTACAAGGAGCCCCGAGCCGAGGACGCGGACGACGCCGATGTCGACGAGCCGTCCGGTTCCCGCCAGGCGGACTGACGCGAACCGACATGACCCACACTCAGGAGACGTCCCTGTCTGATCTCGATCGTCACGAGGTGTTTCTGCCGCAGGCGGTCGCAGTTCTCGAGAACGCGACGTCGGTGACGATTCTGTGTCACGTCCAACCCGATGCCGACACGATCGGCAGCGGACTCGCTCTGGCGTTGGTGCTCGAGCGCAAGGGAATTCCGGTGCAGGTCGCGTTCGGCGCGCCGGACGAATTGCCGGAGTCGATGCGGGAACTGCCGGGCACCCACCTCCTGGTGCCGGCGGATCAGGTGCGACGCAACGTCGACCTGCTGGTGACGGTCGACTGCGGCAGCGCGGGGCGTCTCGGGAAGCTGGCCGACCGGCTCGCGACGGCGGGGGAGACCCTCGTCATCGATCATCACCGATCCAACACCCGCTTCGGCCGCATGAACCTGATCGACGAGTCGGCGGAGTCGACCACCGCCGTCCTCGCGCAGATGTTCGACGTGTGGGGTGTGGACATCGACGCCGACCTCGCACACTGTCTGTATGCGGGGCTCGTGACCGACACCGGTTCGTTCCGCTGGGTGCAGCCCGGCACCCACACCCTCGCGGAGAGACTCCTCGCCACCGGCATCGACGGTGCCCGCATCGCGCGGCGCCTGCTCGACACCCACCCGTTCGGCTGGCTGCCCATGCTGTCTTCGGTGCTCGGTTCGGCGACGCTCGTCCCCGACGCGGCGGGAGGGCGTGGACTGGTCTACGCCGTCATCCGGCAGGCCTACGTCGGCGATCTCCGCTCCGAGGAGATCGAGAGCGTCATCGACATCGTCCGGACGACGTCCGAGGCAGAGGTCGCCGCGGTCCTCAAGGAGGCGGTGAACGGTACGTGGTCGGTGTCGTTGCGCTCGAAGTCCGACGTGGACGTCTCCCTCGTCGCCGGGTACCTCGGTGGCGGCGGGCACCGGTTCGCGGCCGGATACACCGCCGACACCTCTGCAGATGAGATCGTGGCCTCGCTCGTCGAGTCGCTCGGCTGAGGTCCGAATTCATTGGCCGACGTCTCTGAAGTCACGGGCGACGCAACCGCCCGGACCGTGTTCGGGCTGGCGCTGCCCGCGCTCGGCGTCCTGGCCGCCGAACCGATCTACCTCCTCTTCGACATCGCCGTCGTCGGGCGGCTGGGCGCACTGGCGCTCGCTGGACTTGCCGTCGGCGGACTCATCCTCGCGCAGGTCAGTACGCAGCTGACGTTCCTGTCCTACGGCACGACGGCGCGCGCATCCCGGATGCACGGGGCCGGCGACGAGCGCGGCGCGGTGCGGGAAGGTGTCCAGGCCACGTGGCTGGCACTCGGCATCGGCGCCCTCGTGATCGCGCTGGCACACGTGTTCGCGCGGCCGGTCACGTCGGCGATAGCCGGCGGCTCCGACATCGCGGCGGCCGCCGAGAGCTGGCTGCGGATCGCGGTGTTGGGCGCGCCACTGATCCTCGTCGCAATGGCAGGCAACGGGTGGATGCGCGGTGTGCAGAACACGGTGCGACCACTGCGTTTCGTCATCGCCGGTCTCGTCGTGTCGGCCGTGGCCTGCCCGGTGCTGGTGCACGGATTGTGGGGCGCTCCGCGACTCGAACTCGAGGGTTCCGCTGTCGCCAACGTGATCGGGCAGGCGGTGTCCGCGAGCCTGTTCATCGGTGCGCTGGTGGTGGAGCGGGTGCCGCTGCGTCCGCGGTGGCGGGTCATGCGCGCGCAGATGGTGCTCGGCCGGGACCTGATCCTGCGGAGCCTCGCGTTCCAGGCGTGCTTCCTCTCGGCCGCCGCCGTCGCGTCCCGGTTCGGGGCGGCCGCGGTCGCCGCGCACCAGGTGGTGCTGCAGCTGTGGAACCTCGTCGCCCTCACACTCGACTCCCTCGCGATCGCCGCGCAGGCATTGGTCGGAGCCGCGCTGGGTGCGGGACACGCCAGCGGCGCGACGCGGCTGTCGTGGCGGATCACCCGATGGTCCACCCTCTTCGCGACCGGGCTGGCCGTGTTCTTCGCCCTCGGCCACGGGCTGATACCCGAACTGTTCACCTCCGACCAGGCGGTGCTCGACGAGATGGCGGTGGCCTGGTGGTTCTTCGTCGCGATCATGCCGGTCGCCGGAGTGGTATTCGCCCTCGACGGGGTACTGCTCGGGGCCGGCGACGTCGCCTTCCTCCGGAACGCCACGCTGGCCTGCGCATTGGTCGGGTTCCTGCCGCTGATCTGGCTGTCGATGCTGCGTGACTGGGGCCTCGCGGGAATCTGGACGGGCCTCACGGTGTTCATAATTCTTCGGATGCTTGCGGTCGTGTGGCGCGTCGGTTCGGGCCGCTGGGCTGTGGTCGGAGCCGACCTGCAGGCGCGGCATGGATCGGACAGCGCTCCGGCGGCGGAACACGATCGGAAAGGTAGTTGACGTGGCACCCAAACTGATGGCGGTGAGCGACACCCATGTGGGGCACCGGGGAAACCGGCCGATCACTGAGGACATCTATCCCGACTCGCCGGAAGACTGGCTGATCGTCGCGGGCGACGTCTCGGAGAAGACCGACGACATCCGGTGGGCGCTGAAACTTCTGCGCAGCCGCTTCGCCAAGGTCATCTGGGTGCCCGGCAACCACGAACTGTGGACGACGGCGAAGGATCCCGTGCAGATCCACGGCGCCGCCCGCTACGACTATCTGGTCACCATGTGCCGCGAGATCGGCGTCATAACCCCGGAAGATCCGTTCCCGGTGTGGGAGGCCGACGACGGCCCCGTGACGCTGGTTCCGATGTTCCTGCTGTACGACTACACGTTCCTGCCCGAGGGTGCCACCACCAAGGAGCAGGGTCTCGCGATCGCACGCGAGAAGAACGTGGTGGCCACGGATGAATTCCTGCTGTCGAGCGAACCTTACGGAACCCGGGACGCCTGGTGTCGCAACCGCGTCGAGACGACGAAGGCGCGGCTGGATGCCCTGCCTCCCGGAACGCGAACAGTCCTGATCAACCACTTCCCGTTGGTCCGTGAACCGACGCAGGTGCTGTGGTACCCGGAGTTCTCCCTGTGGTGCGGCACCGAACTCACCGCGGACTGGCACACCCGGTACAACGCCGTCTGCGCCGTGTACGGGCACCTGCACATTCCCCGCACCACCTACTACGACGGGGTGCGGTTCGAAGAGGTGTCGCTCGGCTACCCCCGGGAGTGGCAGAGGCGGGGACTGCCGGACCGGTTGCTGCGACAGATCCTGCCGGTGCCCGAGTACCCGCCGGGAACACTGAACAAGTGGGGAGGCCACTTCAAGGTGACCCCCGAACAGGAAGCCGAAGTAGAGAAGATGCGGGCGAGGGGGGCCCTGTGATCGAGAGAATTCTGCCTGCCGGCGTGGTCTCCTCGGAGCTGTTCGAGGACCCGCCGGGTCTGCGTCCGCACCCGCAGGAGGAGGCCCTGATCGGCCGGGCCGTGGAGAAGCGGCGCCGCGAGTTCACCACCGCCCGTCACTGCGCGCGACTCGCCATGACGAAGCTGGGTGTCGACCAGGCCCCGGTCCTGCGGGGCGACAAGGGTTCCCCGGTGTGGCCGCGTGGCGTCGTCGGGAGCCTCACCCACTGCGACGGTTACCGCGGCGCGGTGCTCGGCTACGCGATGCAGGTGCGGTCCGTGGGAATCGACGCCGAACCGCACGAGGCGCTGCCCGACGGTGTCCTGGATGCCGTGAGCCTGGCCCCCGAACGGGAGTGGCTGTCGGGCGCGGCGGACTCCGTGCAGTGGCGCTCGGCCACCGGCGGTCCGGTGCACCGGGACAGGCTGCTGTTCTGCGCGAAGGAGGCCACGTACAAGGCGTGGTTCCCGCTCACCGGGCGATGGCTCGGGTTCGAGGACGCGCACATCACGTTCGAGGCCTCCGGTGACGGCACGGGCACGTTCCATTCGGACCTGCTCATCTCCGGGGAGACCGTCGGCGGGCCACCACTCGCGTCGTTCGACGGCCGGTGGATGGTGTCGGACGGACTGATCATCACGGCCATTGCGGTGCACTGATTTCAGTGCCGTGACGTCGGCTGGCAGAATCGGACCTCGTGTCTGCACGTGAAAAGCCCTCTTCCGGTCTCGTCGGCGCCGGACTGCTCATCGTCGACAAGGACGCGGGCATCACCAGCCACGACGTAGTGGCCCGGTGCCGCAAACTGCTCGGGACCCGGAAGGTCGGGCACGCCGGCACTCTGGACCCGATGGCCACGGGTGTGCTGGTGCTCGGTATCGAGCGGGCGACGAAGCTGCTGGGGCTCCTCGCGTTGACCACGAAGGCGTACACGGCCACGATCCGGCTGGGGCAGGCCACCACCACCGACGACGCCGAGGGCGAGGTCGTCGCGTCGGCCGATGCCGCCGGTGTGACGGACGACGACATCGCCGCTCAGGTGAGCGCCCTCACCGGCGACATTCAGCAGATCCCGTCGAGCGTCAGCGCGATCAAGGTGGACGGGCGACGGGCACACGCCCTGATCCGTGCGGGCGAGGAGTTCGAGCTCTCGCCGCGCTCGGTCACGGTGTCGCGGTTCGAGGTCGTCGGCCGGCGGACCGAAGGAACGTTCACCGACCTCGACGTCGAGGTGGAGTGCTCGTCCGGCACGTATGTGCGGGCGCTCGCGCGTGATCTGGGGATCGCGCTGATCGGTGTCGGCGGGCATCTCACCTCGCTGCGGCGGACCCGGGTGGGTCCGTTCACGCTCGAGCACGCGCGGACGCTGGAACAGCTGGCCGACGAGCCGGGCGTCAGTCTCGACATCGACGCCGCCGCGCAGACCGCGTTCCCGCACCGGCAGATCGACGCGGACGAGGCCGAATCGATCAGTCAGGGCCGGTGGCTCGAACCGATCGGAATCAAGGGCGTGTACGCCGCGATCGATCCGAGCGGGCACACCATCGCGCTGCTGCAGGAACGCGGAAGGCGGGCGAGTTCCGTGATGGTGGTCCGTCCCGCGACGCTGAGGTAGCGGCTCACACCAGCCAGATGGCCTGGGCTGCCGGGTTTCCGAGCTCGATCGAGTCGTCCTCGGCGTCGAGCCGGATCGACACGGTGCCCGCATAGTCGCGTCGCTCCAGCACCGTGACCGTCACGTCGAGTGCCACCCCGACCGAGTCGAAGTACCGCAGCATCGCCGGGTCGGAGTCCGAGATCCGGGCGATGCGGCCGCTCTCGCCGTTGACGAAGTCGCTGAGCTGACGCGCCGGGGGAGTGGGCACCGAGCCGTCGACCGACGGAATCGGATCGCCGTGCGGGTCGCGCTCGGGATGGCCCAGCTTGGCGTCCATCCGGGCGATCATCAGATCCGAGACGGCATGCTCGAGCACCTCCGCCTCGTCGTGCACCTCGTCCCAGCCGTAGCCCAGTTCGTGAACGAGATACGTCTCGATGAGGCGGTGCCTGCGGACCATTCCGACGGCAGCGACGCGGCCCGCCTCCGTCAACGCGATGGACCCGTAACGGGCGTGATCGACCAACCCCTGGTCGGACAGCTTCCGGATGGCCTCCGACACGGTGGACGCCGACACCCCGATCTTCTCTGAGAGCAGTTTGGTGGACACCCGCTCCTGCGACCACTCCTGAACGGTCCAGATGACCTTGAGGTAGTCCTGTGCCACTGCCGAGAGGGCCCCGGTCTCGGAGGCGGCGTCCTCGGTCACGCTCTGGTCATTCTTGTTCACGGCCACGCCATCGAGCTTAGGCAAGTCTTATCGGCGAGACACATCGACACACCTGTAGTCGAGCGGTGGCGGCTGCCCGCACGCGTGGAATACCCAGCGTGCTCATGACTTTCGATCCTCATCCGATGGAAGTGGTTCGTCCGGGCAGTCATCCCGCCCAGCTCACGACGCTCGCGCGCCGGGCGGAGCTGGCCGAGGAGTTGGGTATCGACGTCTTCTGCGTCATGCCGTTCACCGCCGAATTCATGAAGCTGACGCCGGAGCGGTACGCCCACGAGATCCTCGTGGAGCGTCTGCACGTGGCGGACGTTGTTGTCGGCGAGAACTTCACGTTCGGCAAGAAGGCCGCCGGCAACGTCGACCTGCTCCGTCAGATCGGCGACCGGTTCGGTTTCGCGGTCGACGGTGTGACGTTGCTCGCAGAGCATGCCGTGACGTTCTCGTCCACCTACATCCGTTCGTGCGTCGACGCGGGAGACATGGCCGCCGCCACGGAGGCCCTGGGCCGCCCGCACCGCGTAGAGGGTGTCGTCGTCCACGGCGACGGTCGCGGACGTCAGCTCGGCTATCCGACCGCCAACGTCGCCCCGCCCATGTACGCCGCGATTCCCGCGGACGGCGTGTACGCCGCGTGGTTCACCGTGCTCGGACACGGAGTCGACCTGGGAACGGTCACCTCCGGCGAGCGCTACATGGCTGCCGTGTCGGTGGGCACCAATCCCACGTTCTCCGGGCGGACCCGCACGGTCGAGGCCTTCGTCCTCGACCGGGAAGCCGACCTGTACGGGCAGCACGTGGCCGTCGACCTGGTGGAGCGCCTGCGCGGCATGGAGAAGTTCGACTCGGTCGACGATCTGATCGTCGCGATGGGCAAGGATGCCGAGCGTGCGCGCGCGATCCTCGCGGCGTCGGAAGAGGTGCGGTAAAAGCGTCGCATTTCAGCTGGTAAAGTAGACCGCTGGCGTGCGCTGCGGTTCGCGGTGGCCGCGCCGAGTTTCGATCCTTTCACGCGAACGTCATCACCAGGAGTGAACCAGTGGCATTGACCACCGAAGAGAAGAAGCAGGTTCTGAGCGAGTACGGCCTGCACGAGACCGACACCGGTTCGCCGGAGGCGCAGGTGGC
>SEEV01000870.1 GCA_004211695.1 Rhodococcus sp. (in: high G+C Gram-positive bacteria) | reverse complement strand
GAAAGGCCGTGATCCCCAGTGAGTGAACGCAAGGCAGTACGCCGAGCGCTCGTCAGCGTCTACGACAAGACCGGTCTGGTCGAACTGGCTACGGGCCTGCACAAGGCAGGCGTCGAGCTCGTGTCGACAGGGTCGACCGCAGCGAAGATCGCCGACGCCGGCATCCCGGTCACCCCCGTCGAGGCGCTGACCGGCTTCCCCGAATGCCTGGAGGGCCGCGTCAAAACCCTGCATCCGCGGGTGCACGCGGGGGTCCTCGCCGATACCCGGAAGCCGGAGCACCTCGCGCAGCTCGAGGAACTCGGCATCGAGGCGTTCCAGCTGGTGGTCGTGAACCTGTACCCGTTCACGCAGACGGTCGCATCGGGTGCGACGCCCGACGAGTGCGTCGAGCAGATCGACATCGGCGGTCCGTCCATGGTGCGCGCGGCCGCGAAGAACCACCCGTCGGTGGCCGTCGTGGTGGATCCCGCTCGCTACGACGACGTGCTCACCGCCGTCGCCGGCGGCGGTTTCACGCTGCCCGAGCGCACCGCCCTCGCCGCCCAGGCGTTCCAGCACACCGCGTCGTACGACGTCGCGGTCGCGAGCTGGATGACGTCCACGCTGGTCGAACCGGGTGACTCGCAGTTCCCCGAATGGGCCGGTGCCACGTGGGACCGCTCGGCTGTCCTGCGGTACGGCGAGAACCCGCACCAGGCTGCTGCCCTCTACGTGAACCCCGCCGCACCCGCGGGTCTGGCTCAGGCGCAGCAGCTGCACGGCAAGGAAATGTCGTACAACAACTACACCGACGGTGACGCGGCCTGGCGTGCGGCGTTCGACTTCAGCGAACCGGCCGTCGCGATCATCAAGCACGCGAACCCGTGTGGCATCGCGGTCGGAGCCGACATCGCCGAGGCGCACCGCAAGGCGCACGCCTGCGACCCCGTCAGCGCGTACGGCGGAGTGATCGCCGCCAACCGTGAGATCACCGTGGAGATGGCCGAGCAGGTCGCCGAGATCTTCACCGAGGTGATCATCGCCCCGTCCTACGCGGACGGTGCGCTGGGTGTGCTGCAGCGGAAGAAGAACGTGCGCGTCCTTCTCGCCGAGGCTCCCACGGCGACGGGAATTGAACTGCGTCCCGTGTCCGGTGGGGCGCTCCTCCAGGAGCGGGACGTGCTCGACGCCGACGGCGACGATCCGGCCAACTGGACCCTGGCCGTCGGTGATGCCGCCGACGAGCAGACCCTGAAGGATCTCGAGTTCGCCTGGCGGGCGTGCCGTTCCGTCAAATCCAACGCGATCCTGCTCGCCTTCGACGGTGCGTCGGTGGGCGTCGGAATGGGCCAGGTCAACCGCGTCGACTCCGCGCACCTCGCGGTGCAGCGGGCCGGTGACCGGGTGGTCGGGTCGGTGGGCGCGTCGGACGCGTTCTTCCCGTTCCCCGACGGACTGCAGGT
>SEEV01000355.1 GCA_004211695.1 Rhodococcus sp. (in: high G+C Gram-positive bacteria) | reverse complement strand
ACCGGCAACGGCGCCCACCCCGGCATCTCGCCCTCGGTCCGCGCCGCATACGCGACCGCGATGTCACGTGCCAGCGGCGCCAACGAGCCCCCGTCCGCCGCGATATGGTGCAGGACCAAAACCAGGATGTGCTCTCGGGAACCGCATTCCAACAACGTTGCCCGGAGGGGAATCTCGCCGGACAGATCGAACCGATACCCCGCCGCCTCCGCAACCGCCCCCCTCGACCCGGCCTGATCGATCTTCTCCGCGTGCACCGGAATCGGGGCTTCCTCCGCGGGCAGGATCCGCTGGAACGGCACCCCTTCGTCCTCCCCGAACACCGTCCGCAGACTCTCGTGCCGAGCCACCACATCCCCGACCGCCGCGACCACTGCCTCGATGTCGAGGTCTCCGGTCAACCGCACCGCCACCGGAATGTTGTACGTCGCCGACGGCCCCTCGAACCGGTACAGGAACCACAACCGAGCCTGTGCGAACGACAACGGCACCCGCTCGGGCCGCACCCGCGGGTTTAACGGCACCCTCGCCACCGCGGCCTCGCCCAGTCGGGGCGCCAACTCCGCGACCGACGGGGATTCGAACACCACCCGGATCGGCACCTCCACCCCGAGCGCGGTGCGGATCAACCCCACCAACCGCGTCGCGGACAGAGAATGCCCGCCCAGGTCGAAGAAACTGTCGTCGATCCCCACCCGCGGAAGACCGAGCACGTCACCGTAGAGTGACGCCAGCGTCTCCTCGACCGGTGACCGCGGGGCCCGAAACACGCCACCGATGAACTCCGGTGCCGGCAACGCTTTCCGGTCCAGCTTGCCGTTCACGGTCAGCGGCAACCGATCCAGCACCACCACCGCCGCGGGCACCATGAACTCCGGCAGTCGCCCGGCCAAGAAGTGGCGAACCTCGGACGACAGTCTGCTCGCACCGGGGTCGTTGACGTACTCGGTCATGTCACCGAGTGGACCGTCGGGCACGTAGACATCCGACACCGCGACCGATGCCTGCGCAGTGTCGTGCACCGGGGTCCTGATGTCGGTGAATATCACGTCCATCAGGCCCGGTGTCGGTGACCAGGTCACGGACACCGCGAACCCCAGGTCCTCACCGATGTCGTGACAGTCCTGCGGCAACATCGCGTCCGTCCGGTTGTCCGCGTCACGCCGGGTGGGGACGTGATCGCGGTCAGCGGCGTCGTCGAGAGCGTGTGCGGCATCGACATCGGGCGCCAGCCCCGCGTGCGGCACGCCGATCACCCGCACACAGTCCGGACGCCGGCCCGTCAGGAACTTCCGCAGCGCGGTGGGATCGCCGAATCGCTGCCACGACGTCGACGGCACATCAGCCAGCGACCGGGTCTTCACGGGATTCTTGCGCAGCACGATTTCGTATCTGTAACAGCTCAATTCGTTGACTACCCGGAGGCCCGCGAGTTGAATGTCGACGGCGCCGATGTCGGGGATCAGATTCGGCAATGCGGTGAAGAACTCCGGCGCGAGCAGCAACTCCTGCTCGCCGGCAATGCCCCGGCGCACCCGATCGCGTATCACCATGGCAGTCGAGTCGGCATCCGCGTGGGCTATCTGTACGCCTGTCGTGAATTCCCGGAGCAACGCGAAATTCCGTACGTCACCGAGGAACAGCGCACCCCCGGGGCGCAGCAATTGCAGTGCTGTGCCGATCACGTCGATCAGGTACCCCGCGTTCGGGAAGTACTGCACGACCGAGTTCAACACCACGGTGTCGAAGACGCCGTGCGGCACACCCCCGAGGTCGTCGGCGGCCTGGACCCGAAGGTGCACCCGCTCGACCCATGGGTCCTGCCGATCCGCCAACCGCTCCCGCAGAGCGTCGATCGTGGGAGCGGAAAAGTCCGTGCCCCAATACTCTTCGCAGTGCGGAGCCAACTGCGACAGCAGCAGTCCGGTTCCGACTCCGATCTCCAGCACCCGAGCCGGCCCGAGTTCGCGAATCCGTGCCACGGTCGCCGCGCGCCATTCCCGCATGTGCTCGAGGGCGATGGGTTTCCCGGTATAGCTGCTGTTCCACCCCCCGAAATCCTCTCCCAACGCTGTCGGGTTCAGCCGCTCACCAGCCTGGGACGCGTCCCCGGAATACAGGTCGTCGTATACCCGTCGCCACTGCGAAACGAGCTCGGCCTCCCGCGCCCTGTCACGGACGAGCGAGACACCCCTGTCGAGCACGACATACCCCACCAGCTGTGTATCGGTTCCCGCGTCACCGTCCGCACGATCGGCGCCGGCAGCGGGTTCGCGGGCAATCACCGCCGCGTGCGCCACCGCAGGATGCGACATCAGTGCCGTCTCGACCTCCCCGGGCTCGACCCGGAATCCCCGCACCTTCACCTGCTCGTCCACGCGTCCGACGAAATCGAGCACGCCGTCGGACGTCCATCGCACCACGTCGCCGGAGCGATACATCCGCGAACCGGGTTCGCCGAACGGGCACGCCACGAACCGTTCCGCGGTCAATCCGGGCCTACCCACATATCCTCGGCCCACCCCGAACCCGGCGACATACAACTCTCCCGCCGCACCAATCGGCACCGGCACCAATCCCGACCCAAGCACGAACACCCGCGTGTTACCGATCGGAGTCCCGATCGGGCTCCGACCGCCGTCGCCGACGCCTGCGGTCAACTCCAGATGGCTCACATGCACCGTGGTTTCGGTGATTCCATACATGTTCACCAGAATCGGAGCGTTCGGACGTTCGCCCGGGAACCAGCCGCGTAGCCGGCCCGGGTCCAATGCCTCTCCTCCGAAAACCACCATTCGCAGTACCGAATCAGACCCCGATGACTGGTCCTCACGTTCGGCATCTGCGAACTCGTAGAACGCGGAGGGTGTCTGATTGAGGACCGTCACCTGCTCCCGCCGCACCAGATTCCACAACTCCGCGGGCGAGCGCACCACTTCCCAGGGCACGATCACGGCCCGCCCGCCGTGCACCAATGCCCCCCACAACTCCCACACGGAGAAGTCGAAGGCCTGCGAATGACACCAGGCCCACACATCCCCGCGTCCGAAACCGCACCACCGATCGGTCCCGGCAAACAGCGACACCACGTTGCGGTGGCTGATGACGACCCCTTTCGGGGTGCCGGTCGAACCGGATGTATACATGACGTACGCAGTGTTGCCCGGTCTCAGCGGGGCGATCCGGTCATCGTCGACAGGATTGATCACCGCTGACATGCCGTCGGTATCGGCGTCGTCCAGATCCAACACGAGACAGGGAATGTCGTTGTCCGGCAACGATGCCGCGGTCGCAGTGTCGGTCAGAAGCAGGAGTGGTGCGGCATCGGTGAGAATGAAGGCGGTTCGCGCGCTGGGATAGTTCGGATCGACCGGAAGATACCCACCACCGGCCTTGAGAGTCGCGAGGAGCGCGACGATCAATTCGGACGAACGTTGCATCGCGACTGCCACGATGGAATCCGGGCCCACACCGCGCGCGATGAGGTACCGCGCCAACCGATTCGCTCGACCATTGACGTCTCGATATGTCCAGTGCCGATCGCCGAGGGTGAGCGCCACCGCGTCGGGTGTCGCGTAGGCCCACTGTTCGACCAGGCCAGGAAGGGTGGTCTGGGGAACCGGCACCGTCGTGTCGTTCCAGGTCCGCAGAACCAGTTCGCGTTCGGCGGGTCGGAGAAAGTCGTGTTCCTCTATCCGGCCTGTCGGATCGGCGACGACCGCTTGGACGAACGCCAATAGCAGATCTGCATACAGCCTCACATCCTCACTGCTGTACAGCACGCCGTTCGCGTCGATCTCGATGTTCATGCCGGCGCTGCCCCGACCGCCGTAGTAGATCGAAATCGAGAGGTCGTCCACCGGCCCGAACGACACGCCGCGCATGGATGCCGGATTGCCATCGAAATCGATCGAATCGAAGAACGGAATGATATTCAGAATCGGACCGAACCGATTCTCCACGGATCCGGACAATCCTCTGTCTCTTCTGATATCAGAACCCTGGTAACGGGAATGACGCAGGACGGAACGAATCGCGGTACCCACGTCGTGTGCGACTGCGGCGAAAAGCGACCGCGGAGGGATCTCCACCCGGAAGGGCACCGCATTCGACACCAACCCCGGTGTTCGTCGGGCGGCCCCGACCCGATTGGCGACGGCCAATCGCATCATGAACTCCGACATACCCGACAATCGATGGAAGAGTCCGGCTACAGCTGCTGCCAGGAAACCCGGCAGCGGTATCCCGATCGTCTCTGCCGCCATCAGCAATTGCGCGGTCTCGTCGTCCGGCACCGTCAGGCTGTGATGCACAGTCACGGGAACCGGAGAACTCGGATGCCGCGACAGTCGAAGAGGGTCGGGCAGGTCAGCGGTGTAGTTTCGCCAGAACTCCTTGTCGCGGGCGAATCGATCGGACCGCCGGTAGCGGTCATCTTCGTGGGCGATCAACTCCGGTCCGCCGAATCCGGATTCGGGGATCGGTCTTCCCGCCTTCAGCGCGGTGTAGATTTCACCGATTCGACGGGCAAGAATCGCGACGCCGAACCCGTCCATCACGATGTGGTGGCACACGGCGCACAGGAAGAATCGCGCGCCGTGAACCTTGATCAAGCCTGCTCGATACAGCGCATCCCGTTCGAGATCGAAGGGCACGGCGCCGACCTCTGCCATCGACGCCTTCGCGGCCGATTCGGGGTCTGCTTCCGCACTGACATCGATGAAGAACGGCTTCCACGATTTCGAGTCCCGCACGACCTGGCGGGGGCCATCCTCGTCCTCGACGAAATTCACCAGTACCGAGCGCGCCTCTTCCGCCACTCGCCGCAGCGCGGCGTCCATCACCGGAGGGTCGATGTCGCCGGAAATATCGAGATAGGCCGCAATATTGTTCGACAGGCCAGGCGCCAACTTCTGCGCGAGCCAGAGCGCCTCCTGGGCGGACGAAACCCGAAAAGAGTCCATCGCGACCATGATGTGCCCTTCCGAACTGCGGTAGGGATTTCGCCAGGTGGCGACAGCGATCTGTCCCGACAAGTTTACGCCGCCGCTATGTCCTCACGTTTCGATTCCTCACCGCCACAACAGCCGCGAGAACGCAGATCCCATGGCTGTGAAGTACTCATCCGACCTGGTCAGGGAGTGGCGGGAACACCGTTGCCCAGTCGTTTTCGATACTCACGACGGTCCAGCGGTTGGCGTCGGCCAGTTCGAGTGCCTGTTCGGCGCCCGCGACGTAGTCGAACTCGCGATCGGGGTCGTCGTGTCGTATCAGTAGTTGCAGTGAGGGGTGGTCCGGTCGCTCGGAGAACTGCAGCATCGGGACGTCCCCGTTGCTGTTCCCGGCGGCGAGTAGGGGTCGCCTGCCGACGCGGCTCCAGATCCGGATCGGCTTCTCGGGACCGTCGACCAGCACGTCCAATTCGGGTTTGTGCAGGAGCGTGCCACCGGTGCCGTCGCTCGTCCACGCCAGCGACGCGCTGCTGCCGATGACCCGCTGACGGGGCACGCCGTACACGTCCAGGCTGATCGGCCGCATGAAGTCGCGGCCGCCGCCGGAGACGATGTAGTTGTGGAACCCGTTCGCCCCGAGGTAGTCGAGCAACTCGATCATGGGCGCATAGCTGCACGTCAGATATTTGCGGCCCAGGGTGGGATGGTCGGTCGTGCGCAGGAATTGGTCGGCCTGCGCCTCGAACTCTTCGACGGTGATGTCGGCGAACGCCGTCAGCACCCCGACGGCGAACACCTTCACTCCGCTGTCGTCGCCGTGGTAGTGATCGGTGATGACGGCGTTGAGCCAGTCGTAGTCGCGGGTGTAGGCCGCCTGCCAGGGCTGCCGGGTGCGCAGAGCCGGATCCTGCTCCGCCATCACCACGAGGCGGCGCAGGATGAAGTCGAGCTGGATGGGCATTGGCTTCTCACACCACAGCGTGCCGTCGTTGTCGAAGACCGCGATCCGATCCTCGACGGGAACGTCCTCCGCCGTCACCCGCCCGACGAATTCCAGGATGGCCGCCTTGCCGGCACCCTCACGCCAGCTCGGAAGGGGCTCCGTCACGGGGCGTCCCCTACTCACTCCCGCGAGAGCATGGCGGCGGCTTCGCGTTCGAGGTCGACGTAGGGTTCACCGCTGACATCGACGGCCACCCGGTTCAGGGTGCCGCCGATGAATGCCCACGGGGCGGTGCCGGGGTAGTCGTCGGTGACGGGTTCCCCGGTGTCGCGGCCGGCGCTCAACCCCTCGCCGGCGATGCTGAACTTGCCGGGCTGAGTCTTGATCCGGCCCTCGCCGACCTTCCGGTCCCCGTAGTACAGAGTCAGCACCCCGTGGGCGATGCCGGGCGGATCCTCACCGTCCTTGTCGAACGAGGCCGCCAGGAGCAGGTTCTCGCCGGTCGGCAGGTCCTCGGTGGCGACGATCCGCTGTTCCTCGCTGCCGAGGAAGTTGTACTCGTAACGCAGGCGGTTGTCCTTGACGTACAGGGCGTGCCCGCCGAAGCGGCTGCCGTGCGCGAACAGCACCCCGGATGCCCCGGGTTCGGGGAGATCGACCAGTGCACCGATCGAGTAGGAGCGGTTGCGGATGTTGACCGCGACCGACTCGGGGACCTCGGCGCCGCCCGCGCGGTAGACGTAGCGGTTGCGCGGCGGCGCGAGCTGCGGGCGGGGGGTGGTGAGGATCTCGACCGCCGACCGGTCGTCGAGGGGCAGCGCCTGGTTGGCGCCGGCCTCGTGGAACCACAGCCCGATCAGCTCGGCCAGCCGCCCGGGCTCCTCTGCGGCGAGGTCGTGCAGTTCGGCGCGGTCGATCTGGGTGTGGTAGAGCTCCCAGGTGTCGTCGGGGAACCGGGCCCAGCCGCTGATCGCCGGGTGGGTGGTGACGGCCTGCCAGCCGTCGTGCCAGATGCCTCGGGT
>SEEV01000869.1 GCA_004211695.1 Rhodococcus sp. (in: high G+C Gram-positive bacteria) | reverse complement strand
CCGAAGTTGCGGTGGTGTCTGCGGAGAGTTTTATGGGTTGACCTGACGTTTTGGCATTTGGTGGATGGGTTTGTTCTGTCGACGGCGCCCTCAGGTCAGGGTCACTGGGATCGGGGCGCCGAGGAGTTCGAACGCTCGTCGTTGCGTCGGGGTGGGTTCGGCCAGGGTCGCGATGACCGGTCCGTCGTCGCCGTAGCGGAGGTCGTTTCTGGTCAGTGTCGACAAATGTGCGAGCAGTCCCTGGTAGGAGCGCACGGGCAGATCATCGGCGGCGGTGGTGCGGCGGGCTGTCTTCGCCTTCGCGGCCGCGGAGATGGTGGCCGGGGCGACGGGGTCCTCGCGCCGTTGTGGGGGGTTCTCGTCGGTAAAGGTCAACGGCGCCAACGTGCTACGCAGATGCCAGGTCAGGTAGGCGGCGAGGAAGCAGATCAGGACGTGCGCTTTGACTCGGTTTTCGCGGCGGTGGTGGATGGGCCGCAGGTCCAGGTCGATTGTCTTGAGGCTGCGGAAGTCTCGTTCGACGCGGGCCAGGTTCTTGTACGCCGTGATCACCCCTGGGGTGTCGAGTTCGTCCGGGGTGGCCGTGGTCCGGATCACGTACAGGCCGTCCAGGGCCGCCTCGGCGTCGATCCGCCCGGCGTTGCGGGTGGCGGTGAGGCTGGTGTCGGTGATGGCCAGGTCGAAGTGTTTGCCCATCTTGAATTTGCCGAGGACCTTCCCGACCCGGATACCGATCTTGTCCGCGCCGCGGCAGCGACCGGCCGCCACGGCGGCGATGATCGGTGCGAGTTCCGCCTCGGTCGCGGTGAGTAGTTCGCCGCGTTTGCGGGCGCGTTCGGCGGCGAGGAGCGGGTTGCGGCACGCGACCAATCGTTCCCCGGGGTAGTCGGGGTGGGTGATCTCGGCGAAGTTCTGCTCGTCGAACAGCGACATCTGCAGCGGCCCGGTATCGGCGGCGAGTGCGGCGATCTGCGGTGCCCGCAGTGCGGTGAGCCAGCCGATGCCGCCGAGTTCGGCCAGGGCGGTGATGCGGGCGGAGGTGATCATCCCGCGGTCGCCGACCATCAGCATGTTCTCGAGGCCGAAGGTGTCTTTCACCGCGGTCACCGCGTGGGTGAAGGCGGTGGGGTCGGCGGTGTTGCCGGGGAGTACCCGGATCGCGACCGGTCGGCCTTCGGGGTCGGAGGTCGAACATCGCCATCCGTGAGGGGTTGACTTTCGGGTCCAGGTGCCGCGTGGCCAGCTTCCTTTCGATGGCGGTCTGACGACCTGTCAGCCAGTCCATCGCCGCGTAGACCTCGTCGGTGCCGGCGTCGGTGACGCCGAGGTCGCCGGCGAGGGTGGTGTCGGCCCACCAGGAGATGGTCGCCAGCTTCGACGCCGGGGCCACGGTGCGGGCCAGGATCAACGCCATCGCGATCTCACGGTGACGTCCCGCCGGACCCAGCAGCGCCGGCAGGCCGAGTTTCTTGGCTGTCACCGCCGCGGCGGCGAGGTGCCCGTGCGGCAGGGATCGGGTGACGGTGACCACCGAGGCCGGGTCGACGAGGCTCCTGCCTGCCAGGATGGCTTTGACGGCGGCGACGGCGTCGGGTGGGAGTGCGGACAGGTTCGCGAGAGTTTCGTTGCGCACCTTGCCGTTGTCGCGGAACGATCGGCGCAGCAATTGGGATTCGTAGACCCGTTCGACACCGTCTTTCCCGGTGTACCTACGGCGCTGAGTGGCGATGTGGACTGCACCAGTTCCCTTGGCCATGAACTGATTTTACTCCACGGCTACCATCGTGACAATCATTTTAGTGACTACACTATGGGCGTGTCCCATGCTCCCGCCGCA
>SEEV01000868.1 GCA_004211695.1 Rhodococcus sp. (in: high G+C Gram-positive bacteria) | reverse complement strand
CTCGTCCCTCGACCTCGATGGCCCCGTCTTTCTTAGCCATATCCTCCGCGATCCATGTGGTTTGGCGTGCTTATTGCATCTGTTTCCGTTACCGTGGCGCCCAATGGGATCTTCACCGGTCGAAACATGAACAATCCGGATCGAATCCGGCACTGGGCACGCAGACAACCGGTACGCATAGCGCACCGTTGATCCATGTTACGGGAAATTGCTCACCAGGCCAAATGCGGTCCACGACGGACCTGCCCGCCGGGCACCGATCTCTCTTCCGAAAGCAACCGGCTCCGACTCGAAGGATGGTGTTCGTGCGCGCCCTGGTACAGCGAGTGACGTCCGCGTCGGTACGGGTCGACGACACCGAGGTCGGGCGGATCACTCCCCCGACCGGCGGTCACGGACTGCTCGTCCTGGTCCGGGGTCACCCACACGGACGACGCGGCGAAGGCGGCTCTGCTCGCGAAGAAGGTGTGGACCATGCGCATCCTGGAGAACGAGCAGTCCGCGTCGGACCTGAACGCCCCGGTACTCGTCGCCAGTCAGTTCACACTCATGGCGGACACTCGCCGCGGCCGACGACCGTCCTGGTCGGCGGCGGCGCCGAGGCCCGTCGCGGAACCACTGGTGGAGGCATTCAGCGGCGCCCTGCGCGAACTGGGCGCGACCGTCGAGACCGGTGTGTTCGGCGAACACATGGAGATCAGCCTCGTCAACGACGGACCGGTGACTCTGCTGATCGACGTGTAGGCCCACACCCTCGTGTGAGCGCTACTCCGGCCGCAGGGTGAGGATGCGCGGTCCGTTCTCGGTGACCGCGACCGTGTGCTCCCAGTGCGCGGCACGGGTGCCGTCGGTGGTGACGACGGTCCAGTCGTCTTCGAGGACAACGGTGTCGGTGGTGCCGAGGGTCAACATCGGTTCGATGGCCAGAACGGAACCGACCACCAGTTGCGGGCCCTTTCCCGGAGCACCCTCGTTGGCGAGGAACGGCTCCATGTGCATTTCCCGGCCGATACCGTGACCGCCGTAGCCGTCGACGATGCCGTACTTGCGGTCGTGGGCGACCTCGGCGCAGATCGATCCGCTGAACCCGTGGTAGCCCTTGAACGACGGCACGGCGCCGGCGTCGCGGATGACCGATTCGGCCACCTCGTCGAGTTCGAGCGTGCTCACACCCGGCTTCGCCGCATCGCGCACCGCCACCAGAGCTGCACCGACGATGGCGCCGGCTGCCGCCATCGCGTCGAGCTCGCCGGCGGTCCGGAACGGAACGACCTTGCGCTTACGCCCGAAGCCCATTACTTACCCAGCGCTCCCAGTGCGCGAGCGTTGACCTCGTCGACCTCACCCAACGCGTCGACGGTCACCAGCTGCTCCTTGTAGTGGTCCAGCAGCGGCGCGGTCTCTTCGCGGTACACCCGGAGGCGGTTGCGGATGACGTCTTCCTTGTCGTCGGCGCGGCCTCGGGCCAGCATCCGCTCGACCACTACGTCCTCGTCGACGACGAAGGACAGCACGGCGTCCAGCTTCGTGTTCTGCTCGGTCAAGATCGCTTCGAGCGCCTGAGCCTGATCGACCGTCCGCGGGAAACCGTCGAGGAGGAATCCGTTGGCGGCGTCCGGCTCGGCGACCCGGGCCTTCACCATGTTGTTGGTGATCTCGCTGGGAACCAGGTCGCCGGCGTCGAGGTACTTCTTCGCTTCGAGACCGAGGGGGGTTGACTGGCCGATGTTCGCGCGGAACAGATCGCCCGTCGAGATGTGGGGGACGCCGAGCTTCTCGGACAGAATCGCGGCCTGGGTGCCCTTGCCTGCACCGGGAGGACCAAGGAGGACAAGTCTCACTTGAGGAACCCTTCGTAGTTACGTTGCATCAATTGACTT
>SEEV01000354.1 GCA_004211695.1 Rhodococcus sp. (in: high G+C Gram-positive bacteria) | reverse complement strand
TTAAATAGCGCCATCTATTATTAGACATTCAGGTGGGAATCGCAACCTCTCGAACCAACAAATTTGCAGCTCAGACGCTTGGCCAGCCCACCGGCGTCAGTCCCATGTCCGGAGTCCTGTACCCGGAATGGTCCGCAGTGCCCGGGTGACGGAAGCGGACCGGTTCTTCAGGTGCTGCGCCTCGTCCGCGACGACCAGCCCCCACACCGTCGCGGCGAGAGCGTCGCAATCGAGTCGCATCGTCGCGTACGTGGTGAGGACGACGGTGCCGCTGCCGTTCGTGAGCGATTCACTCGGCGGGCGCCGCCTCGGACCGTGGTGGGCGAGGACGCCGGTACCCGGTGCGAAACGTTCGATCTCACGTCGCCAGTTTCCCAGCAGCGACGCCGGGCAGACCACCAGTGTGGGTCCCGCCGTCGCCGGGTCTTCCTGGCGGTGCAGGTGAAGGGCGATGAGGGTCAAGGTCTTTCCCAGGCCCATGTCGTCGGCGAGGCAGGCGCCCAGGCCTCGCGACGTGAGCCCGGCGAGCCAGCGGAATCCGGTGAGCTGGTAGTCCCGCAACTGTGCGTGCAGAGTCGCGGGTGCCGGCACGGCCTCCGGGTTGTTCGCGGACAGTTCCCGCGCCACCGCTGCGGCCGCCCCGTAGGAGTCGACGCGCACGTCTTCGTCGCCGCGCCGGGCCCGGCCGGTCAGCGAGGCCCGCAACGCCTCGATCGACGTCATCGTTCCGGTGCGCCGCTGCAGCGTCTTCCGTAGCAACGCGGAGTCCGCGACGACGTACCGGTTGCGCAGCTTCACCACGGCGCGCTCCGCAGACACGAGAAGCTCCATCTCTTCCCGGGTGAGGACGTCGTCGCCCACCGCGACGCGCCAGTCGAAGTCGAAGGCGCGGTCGCCACCGAATGTCGATGGGTCCTCGCCCGATCCGGGCTCGCCGAGGATCAAGCGCGTCGAGGTGCGGGCCACCAGTTCGCGCGGCCAATGGATCTCGACTCCCCGTTCGCGCAGCCGACGGCCGGCATCCCCGGCGAGGGAGGCCAGGTCGTCGTCCTCGAGCCGGATGCGGTGCGGAGTCTCGGCGCGCAACAGATCTTCGAGCGGCGCCCACTCCTGGGCTGCCCGGCGCAGTGCGTCGAGCACCTCGATCCGCGGATCGGACGCGAACGCGGACTCGGCGAGCGACGGCTGTCGCCAGAGGTCGACGGCGTCGCACACGACCCCGGGCCGCGCGACACCGTGTACCTGGACGGTGGCGTCGAACTCGCTGCCTGTGAGGTCGATCGCGCCCGGGTCGACGGGGTCTATCCGTAGCGACAGCGCAACCGTGTCGGGCGCCAGGGCGGCGGCCCATGCGCGGAGTTCGGGCGAGGGGTCGACGTTCCATCCCAGGTAGGGGCCGGAGTCGGTCGCCGACTCCAGTCGCGGGATCGTATCGACGACGGCGGTGAGGAAGTCGCGCAGCACATCCGCAGCCGCGGGGAGGAGAGCTCCCGCCGCGCCCTCGGGCGGATCGCCGAGTGGAATCGCACGGGCTTCCGGCGGGAGCGCGGCGATCAGTTGTCGCAGGTGCGATTCGTCCTCGCCGTCGAGGCGGCCGAGCCGCCACACGTCGCGACCGGACGCCGTGACCGCGGGCAGGAACTTGCCCTGGTGCAGGTATGTCAGGGCGGTGCGGGTGCAGGCGACCCAGAATGCGACCGACCGGTGCGTCGTGTCGCCGGGTGACAGCGTCAGCAGCATCGGCAGCGCGGCGGCGAGCGGAACGCTCTGCGTCGGAATGCTCTTCAGGGCGCCCCCGACGGCAATCCGGGTGTGGGAATCGGAACGCGGTGGCGGGGGACCGTCCGGGGATTCGCTCCAGAACACCAGATGGGCGGCGCGGGGCGGATCGGCGGGGACGAACGTGGCCGCGCAGGTGGCGAGATCGGGCTCTGCTGTCACTACTGCGGCTGTCACTACTGCGCCTTTCGCTGTGTATGGTACGCCGTACGTCAACGAGGCGGCGGGCGGAATTGTTCCCGGGTGCCGTGCGAAGATCTCGGCATGGGTAGAAGCGCGACACCGGAGGGCGATCCGGCCCGCACCATGGAGCTGCTGTGGGGTGGCGGCAGCACTCCGATTTCGCGCCCCCGCAATGGGAAGCCGGGCCTGACGCTCGACCGTATCGTCGAGGCCGCCGTCTCCGTCGCGGATGCGGAAGGGCTGGACGCCGTCTCGATGCGCCGGCTTGCGGCCGAACTCGGGGCCGGGGCGATGTCGCTGTACACACACGTCCCTGGAAAGACGGAGCTCGTGGAGGTGATGCTCGATCGCGCCCTCTCCACCCTCGATCCGGCGGAGGAATCGGGCGCGGGGTGGCGGGAGCGTCTCGCGGACGCCGCCCGCGACTACTTCCAGCTACTGTGCGCGCATCCGTGGATGCTGGGCGTCGTCGCACTGAGCAGGCCGGTTCTCGGGCCCGGCGGGATGGCCAAGTACGAACGTGAGCTGCGCGCGGTCGAGGGTCTGGGATTGTCGGACCTGGACATGGATTCCGTCGTCACGCTCCTCGACAGTTTCGTCGCGGGGGCGGCTCGTGCCGCCGTGGACGCAGATGCGGCGGCAGCGCACGAGGCGGACGGTGAGTGGTGGCGGAGCGTCGCTCCGCACTTCGAGAAGGTCTTCGATCCGGGCAGGTTCCCGCTGGCCGCTCGGGTGGGGACCTCGGCGGGCGAGTACCACAATGCCGCGTTCGCTCCCGCCCACGCCTTCGAGTTCGGGCTCGCGCGGCTACTCGACGGCGTCGGCGCCCTCATCGTCGACGGCGGAACCGGCGGAGATTAGTTCGGCGGGAACGGCCAGCGTGGTCGGCTCGACCCGCCCGCGCAGGGTGACGGTGTCGGTGAGTTGCCACCGTTCGCGTTCGTCCTCGGTTGCCGCGTCGATCGCGCGTTGCGAGGCGACGACGTGCCCGGCAACGTTCTTGGCGAGCTCGGAAAGTCGCGCCGCCTCGTTGACGGGATCTCCGATCACCGTGTACTCGAAACGTTCGTGTGCGCCGATGTTCCCGGCCACGACGCGACCCGCCGCCACGCCGATCCCCGCATCGCACTCCGGCACCTCGGCCGACAGACGTTCGCGCAGAGCCCTCGCCGCGGACAGGGCGGCGCCGGCATGGTCGTCGAGAGCGACGGGCGCGCCGAAGATGGCGAGCGCCGCGTCGCCCTCGAACTTGTTGACGAACCCGCCCCGCCGATCGACCTCGTCGACGACCACATCGAAGAATCGGTTGAGCAGGTCCACGACCTCCGCCGGCGACCGGGTGGCCGCGATCGTGGTGGATCCGATGATGTCGACGAACAGGACGGCCGCGTCGCGTTCCTCGCCGCCGAGTTCGGGGTTGTGGCGGAGGGCTTGGGAGGCCACCTCCTGTCCGACGTGACGCCCGAACAGGTCGCGGATCCGCTCCCGTTCGCGCAGTCCTTCCGCCATCCGGTTGAATCCGGTCTGCAGCGCACCGAGTTCGGTGCCGTCGTAGACGACGACGCTCGCGTCGAGATCGCCCTCCGCCACCTTCGCCATGCCCAGCGACACCGAACGGATCGGCGCCTCGGTGGCCCGCACGCTGATCACGACCAGCAGCAGCCCGAAGAGCAGGATCACCCCGCCGAGGGCGAGGATCGACACCGCGAGGCTGGTCGAACTCGCGGGGCGGATGAAGCTGAAGATCGCGATGAGCATCAGCCCCAGCACGGGAACGCCGGTTCCGAGGATCCACGCCAACGCGGTACGGCCGGTGATGCCGAGGGTGCGCCGGGGCTGCGGTCCGTCCGATCCCAGGGCGCGGGCGGCGATGGGGCGGAGCGCGAATTCGGTGAGCAGGTAACAGAACGCGCAGACCGTGATTCCCGCCAGGGCGATCGTGAACGCGACCTTCGGAATGGTCTGGGGGTCGATGATGCCGTACAGCGTCGTGAAGAAGACCAACCCGATGCCCCACAACGCCGCCTGGACCCGGGTCAGGCGCCACGGCGCGCGAAACGCGGCCGACCGGTCGCGGTCGGTGGGCGCGTCGTCCTCGGTTGCCCACCGGAGGTCCGACACCAGTCGCTTGGTGCCCCAGGTCACACCGATCAGAACCGCGCACAGCACGAACACCGGCACCGCGACGAAGTTGGCGATCGCGAACTCGCTCGACCACACACTCGGGCCGGGGACGACGACGCTGACGAGCAGGCAGGTGATCAGCGCGCCGACGAGATTAGTGAACACCAGCGGGGCGGTCAGCAGTAGTTGGACACGGATCCGGCGCCGGCGCGGACTCTCGTCCGGCGATCCGAGCAACCACGACCCCAGCGGGGCGACGGATCGGCGAGGGCTGCGCATAGTCATTCGAGAGTAGTCGGCACGATCCCTTAGGGTGGGCGGGTGCGCCTAGTGATTGCCCGATGCCGAGTCGACTACGTAGGCCGCTTGACGGCACATCTGCCCACCGCCCGCAGACTGTTGTTGATCAAGTCCGACGGCTCCGTGAGCATCCACGCCGACGACCGTGCCTACAAGCCTCTGAACTGGATGTCCCCGCCCTGCTGGCTGGTCGAGGATTCCGTCGAAGACGCGGAAGCCCTGTGGGTGGTGACCAACAAGGCCGGCGAGGAACTGCGGATCACCATCGAGGAGATCGAGCACGACTCCAGCCACGAACTCGGTGTCGATCCGGGGCTCGTCAAGGACGGTGTCGAGGCACACCTGCAGGAGCTGCTCGCCGAGCACGTCGAAACCCTCGGCAGCGGCTACACGCTCGTCCGGCGCGAATACATGACCGCCATCGGTCCCGTGGATCTACTGTGCCGGAACGCCGACGGCGCTTCCGTCGCCGTGGAGATCAAACGCCGGGGAGACATCGACGGTGTGGAACAACTCACGCGCTATCTCGAACTGCTCAACCGGGACCCACTGCTGGCACCGGTGAGTGGGGTCTTCGCCGCCCAGCAGATCAAGCCGCAGGCCAAAACGCTTGCCGCCGACCGCGGAATCCGGTGCCTGGTGCTCGACTACGAGGCGCTGCGCGGCACCGAGAGCACCGAGTTCCGGCTCTTCTGAGGCCTAGGCTGAATCCGTGCCCCGTCGTAAACCGCAGCGGAAGAACACGCGCCGCAGTGCGCCTCCGGACACCTCCGAGGGCTCACTGTTCGGCAGCGCGCTGATGCGTCAGGAATCCGGACCCGCAGGCGACGCGGACGAGAGCTACATCGTGCGCACAATCCCCGGGGACCGGGCGACCAAGTCCTACCGGTGCCCCGGCTGCGACCACGACATCCGGCCGGGCGTCGCCCATCTCGTCACCTGGCCGGCCGAATACGGCGGAGCCGAAGACCGGCGGCACTGGCACACCGGGTGCTGGTCGGGACGCAGCACCCGGGGCCTGACGCGCAGGTGGTCCTAGCTTCCGGTCTTGACGGTCCGCTGACCGGTCGACCTGGCCGGGTTCTTCTCGACGGTGGTCAGCACCGCAGTGTCCTCGTCGGAGTTGTCCGTCTCGGTCTCGGAGCTCTTCCCGGACTCGTTCGGCGCGTTCTTCGGGTCCGCTGTGCCGCCCGGTGCCGACTTGGTGTTCGTGTTCTTGTTCTCGTTCGGGCGCTGATCCGACTTCGACGACGCGGCTTCGGGCTGCGCGTCGAGGAGTTCGCTCTCGCGGTTGACCGAGGCCAGCATTGCGGGAACGGAATCGAGCTGTCCCCGAATTCCCAAGAGCTGCGCCAGGATTCGGCCGCGTAGCACCCGAAGCTCCTCCGCCAGTTCCTTGGCGTGCGCGATCTTGCGTTCCGACTGATCGGTGGCCGCCTGCAGCCGGCGCTCCGCCTCGTGCGTCGCGTCGGCGAGACGACGGTGCGCCTCCGCCTTGCTGGTGGACTCGAGCTCGTTGACCGCGGTGATCGTCTTCTGGCGACGCTCGGACATCGCGAGGTCGAAGTCTTCCTGCACCTGCGACCGGCGCAGTTCGGCCTCGGCGGCCAGACGGTCGCGCTCGGACTGGGCGGCCTCGACGATCTTCGCGGCCTCCGTGCGGGCCTTGGCCATGGTCTGCTCGTGCTGGATCTCGAGAGCACTGCGGCGGTCTTCGAGTTCCGCGACCAGCGACTCGTACTGGCCGCGGAGCTGCGCGCCCTCCTGCTCGGCGACGGAGATCATCTCGGCGGCGTCGGCCTCGGCCTTGGCCCGCACCTCGGACGCCTCGTCCGACGCGAGACGGAGCATGCGCGAGATGCGGTCGCTCATTCCCTCCGCGGTGGTGGGAGGGACGGACAGGCGGTCGACGTCCTTGCGGAGATCGTCGATCTCGTCACGCGCATCGTCGAGCTGCTTGGCGAGGTCCCGCGCCTGCGCCGCCGCGGCGTCGCGGTCGGCGGCAGTGACGCGGAGCTCGGCGTCGAATCGCTCGAAGTAGTTGCGTACCTCGTCCCGGTCGAATCCCTTACGCACGGTGGAAAAGGGAAGGGGGATCGAACCACGGTCCTGCTCGTTTACCATGGCCGCCAATCTACCTGGGCAAAGTAGAACTTGTCTCTGCGCCTGGTGCCCGGTGCTAGTGGCTCGCCGCGGGCTCCACCAGTTCGACGAGAACGCCGCCCGCGTCCTTCGGGTGCAAGAAGTTGATTCGCGAGTCTGCGGTTCCGCGGCGGGGAGCGTCGTACAGCAGCCGGACGCCACGCTCGCGCAGCTGAGCCGAGATGGCGTCGATGTCCGTGACGCGGTACGCGAGCTGCTGCAGACCGGGACCACTGCGGTCGATGAACTTGGCGATGGTCGAGTTCTCGTTCAGCGGTGCGAGCAACTGCAGCGCGGTGCTGCCCTCGGGGGAGCCGACGACGCTCAGCATCGCTTCGCGCACGCCCTGCTCCTCGTTCACCTCTTCGTGCGTCGACACCATGCCGAGGTGTTCGGAGTACCACG
>SEEV01000867.1 GCA_004211695.1 Rhodococcus sp. (in: high G+C Gram-positive bacteria) | reverse complement strand
CCGGGCGCAAGATTCAGCGCATTCTCCTGCGGCCGATCTCCCACTGACTACTCCCTCTCGCATGTTGCACTGAACCCGACGATCAGTGCGCCTGTGACGCGCGTCGCCAGTGTCCGCGGTGAACCGCAGCACATCGAGCGGCGCGAACGCCACCAGTGACATCGAGCAAGTCCGTACCCTGAACCTACTCAGCGTACGCCCGATACAATCTGCAGGGCAGAAAATCACTGCACCGAACGCTATGACTCCGAAGAGGCGGGGTCAACGCAACGCGCCGGAAGAGCCTCAACAGATACTGCGAACCCGAGGCTCGACAGCAGGTGCAATCTAGCCGTCAGTGGCCTTGAAATCGTCCGGCGACACGGACTCGAGGAATTCCTTGAACTTCTCGACCTCGTCCTCGCGCTCGTCCGGCATGACCAGACCGGCCTCGGTGAGCACCGCTTCCTCCGCGAAGATCGGCACTCCGATCCGCAGTGCGATGGCGATCGAGTCGGACGGCCGGGCAGAGACCCGTGTGTTCTGGTCGAACACGAGGTCGCGTCTGCCTCCACCCTGCAATGGTCCGTCCGCGGCACACAATGCCGTACCAGGATTCTATTCGATTCGTGTCTGCTCTTCGACCGTACAGCCGTTCGAGCGCAGCGTCGTTGGGAAGTTCCGAGGTGGGACTGTCGGTGAACTCACCTCACCGGTCTAGCGCACCTCGGACTGCAGACTTCACCAGGCAGGTGTGCAGCGTCAGGGACAATGCGGCCAGTTCGCGCACCATCTCCTCGGCGCGGTCCCGTGCGCCTGCGTCGCGGCTCTTGGCGACCGGCCCGGCGATCTGCGCGACCAACCCGGCCTCACGGTCTGCCGCCAGCTTGAACGCCCTCAGATGCCGCACCTCGAGTCCGAATTCGGACATCGCTCTCGCGGTGCGTGCCAGCGTCACCGCGTCCTCGTCGAAGAATCCCGCCGGTCCGGGAACGACCAGTCCCCCTCGGGTCAGTTCGCCGAGGAACTTCTCGTCGATCCCCGCTCGTGCGATCAGATCGTCGCGACTGATTCGCACCTCTCGGTCGGTGAGGAACTCCTCGGGCGACACCTCACCCGGTGCCACGGTGAGCGTGCGCGGCCGGCGCGGCGAAGAATCGCCGGCGCCGACCGTGGCCACACCTCTGTCGATGGCCTCGAGCTGCTCCTTGATGACCTTCAGCGGCAGATACTGATCGCGCTGCGCGGTAAGGACGTAGCGCAGTCGTTCACAGTCGGCGATCGAGAAACGCCGATACCCCGAGGGAGTGCGCTGCGGGCTGATGAGACCCTCGGCTTCGAGGAATCGGATCTTCGAGATCGTCACATCAGGAAAATCGGGGCGCAGTCGATCGAGCACGGAGCCGATCGACATCCCCGATTGTGCCTGCTGCTGCCGCACCGCGGTCATTGGCTACCCGCACCAGCTGACGTCTCACCGATCTGCGAGCCACCGGCCGTGGTCCGGGGGCCGGTCAGGAAGACCAGCCGGAACTTCCCGATCTGGACCTCGTCACCGTTCGCCAGGACAGCCGAGTCGACCGGCTCACGGTTGACGTACGTGCCGTTGAGGCTGCCGACGTCGACCACCTGGAACTCGTCCTCCTCCTGGCGGAACTCCGCGTGACGGCGGCTGACCGTCACGTCGTCGAGGAAGATGTCGCTGTCGGGATGCCGTCCCGCCGACGTCGTCGGCTGGTCGAGCAGGAAGCGCGACCCCGCGTTCGGTCCACGCTTGACGACGAGCAGAGCAGAGCCTGCCGGCAGTCCCTCCACACCCGACACCGGAGCCTCCGGAGCCTGGGTTGCCGAGGAGTCGCTGGACTACGCAATGCCACTCGGTACTACATAATTCGGTTCCCGTGCACATTAACTTCTGTGCAAACTCCCACGATCACATTCAAACTACGGACCTGCGCCCCGACACGGCACATGCGTTCACTTCGACCGTACCCTGCGCACGCCGGTGCGTGTAGTGAGACAGGCCGCCAGCACATTACGAACCGGTATTCCGACAGCGGATTTCTCCGGCATCCCGGATTTCCGCGCTGTCAGCGCCATCCGAAACTGTCCGATTACCGTTTCGCGGGTGCCCGGGAAATTATCCCGCCGCGATCTCGCCGTAGCCGGCGGCGTCCAGCATGTCGCCGAGGGCCGCGTCGAGGGTCGCCTCGTCGGCGACGCCGAGTTCCACCAGCCACCCCTGCCCGTAGGGGGCGGAGTTCACGAGTTCCGGGTTGCCGTCCAGATCAGCGTTGGCGGCAACGACTTTCGCGGTCAGCGGGGCGTAGATGTCGGAGACGCTCTTGGTGGATTCCACCTCGCCGAACGATTCGCCCGCCGTCACGTCCTCGTCGACCGCCGGAAGCTGGACGAACACGACGTCGCCGAGCTGGGACTGCGCGAAATCGGTGATGCCGACGCGTACCGTCGTGGGCCCCGTCCGCTCGACCCACTCGTGTTCGGCG
>SEEV01000353.1 GCA_004211695.1 Rhodococcus sp. (in: high G+C Gram-positive bacteria) | reverse complement strand
TCTTCTTCACGGCGGTCCCTTGCTGTTGGTGTGTCTTGGCAGACGCCCGATGCCTACCACACGGCAGGAATCGAGCGAGGGACCGCCACCTCAACTTCTACGACGTCCGGGACAACCTCCGCGGTAGTTCCCCGCTCATAAAATAGGACAATGTCCTAATATGGAGCGAGTAGTCAGGACGCGCTACGGTGCCGTGGGTTCGGTAGCCCACCGATTCGGTGTCGACCTGTCGAGAGGATCGGAGACTATGAGCGCCACGAAGAACGTGATGGGAGCGCCGGGTGACGTCGGTGCGACGGCCGATCGCAGTCGTGCTCAGGGAGCGGGCAATGACCGGATCGTGGCGACGCTCAACGAATTGGCGTGCCGACCGGACGGTGCACCGTGGGGTGTGCGTGAACTTGCCGAGACGTTGGGCGGCAGCCGAAGTACGGTCAACCGCATCCTGCAGGGACTGACCGAGCAGGGGCTTGCTGCGCGGGATGCCAACGCGAACTACACCGCCGGGCCGCGGTTACGGGTTCTCGCCAATCGCCTGCTCGACCGGCACCCTTTGCTCGGAAGTGCGCGAACGATCATCGACACTCTCGCGCGATCGTGTGACGCGACCGCGTTGTTGGCGGTGTACGACCCCTCTGCCGGTCGGTGTTTCGTCGCGATGGTGACGGTGGCACCGAGTCCGGTGCGCTACAACCTCGGACCGGGAACGGTGATACCGCTGCATGCCGGGGCCGCCGGGCGCGCCGTCCTCGCCGAACTCGGTGTCGATGCGGTGGACGAGGCCGCGCTGACCGCGTTCACCGAGGACACGGTGACCGACCGGGCCGGTCTCGAACGGCTTCTCGCCGAGGACCGCGCGGCCGGCTACACGATCAGTGTCGGCCAGCACTTCGCGCTCGCGGCCGGGGTGGCGGCTCCGTTCCGGTTCGGTGGGCTGTTGGGGGCGGTCTCGGTGACCCGGCCGCGGTACGACACCACCGACGCCGACTTGCTCCGCTTCGCACCTCAGGTCCAGGACGCCGCCCGCCGGCTCTCCGCGCTCCCGCTGACACCGGAACCGGTGGATTCTCCCGTGCTGGTGCGTGAATCGAATCCGGCGCCGGTGGCGTCTGCTGGCGGGAGTGCGACGACTCCGGGGACCGAGGGTGGGTCGGCGGTGGCGCGGTTCGAGCGGCTGCTCGCCGCGCTGGTCGCCGAACCGGCCGGACTCGAGACGACGGGGCGGCCGTTGGCGCGTCGGATCGGGGCCAATCCGGCCACTGCTGCCAAGCTGCTGGGGACGGCATTCGAGTGCGGTCTGGCGCTGCGGCGCGGCGAGCGGGCGGTGGCGGGTCCGCGGCTGCTGTATTGGGCCGCAGCCCTCGGCGCCACTGCGGGTGTGGTCTCGGTGACCGCGGGCATCGTGGCGTCCTTAGCGGCCGAGACCGGTGAGACGATCGGGTTGGCGGAGTTCGATTCCCGCTCCCGTCATGCTCAGCTGACCACGGTGGTGCCGGGGAGTCGGCCGTTGCACTATGGGTTGGCGACGGGGGTCGATATTCCGTTGCACGCCGGGGCGGCCGGCAAGGCGATCCTTGCGGAGCTTCCCGGCGAGGTGCTCGACGGTTTGGCGTTGACGCAGTACACCGAGCGGACCGTGCGCAGCCGGGCGGAACTCGAGGACGATCTGGACAGTGTCCGCGCCCGGGGGTGGGCGGCCGGTGACGGTGAGCGGATCCCCGATGCCTTCGGTATCGCCGCCGCCTACTTCGTCGACGGCGTCGTCGCCGGATCGGTGACCGCCACCATCCCGCGGTTTCGGGTACCGGAGGTCGACATCGACGCGGTGGCGGAGAAGGTCGTGCACGCCGCCCGTGAGGTCACCGCGTTGTTGACGGTATCCGCGAGTGCCTGACAAAGGCTTCGTGCGGAAGGAATCATTGCCGCATCGCCCGCCGCGAACACACGGGCGCCCCGGCCGCAACTGATGTTGTGCGGCCGGGGCGGATCGTGAATTACCGGAGGGCGCTGCGGATATCGGACCGCATCTTCTGCTCTGTTTCTTCCTGGGCGCGAGTCTTGTCGAGGGCGGCGGACAGGTTGGCGCGGGGGATGATCACGATGCCGTCGGTGTCGCCGATGATGGCATCGCCCGGGTTGCAGACCACGTGGCCGCAGGCGATCGGGGAACCGATCTTGCCGGGCCCGTTCTTCCATGGTCCGGCCGCGGTGATGCCGCGGGCGAAGACGGGCAGTTTCATCGCGCTCAGCTCGTCCACGTCGCGGGTGGCACCGTCGATGACGACACCGGCGATGCCCTTGGCTACGCAGATTTCGCCGAGGATGTCACCGAAGACGGCGCGGTTGGTTTCGCCGTTGCCGTTGACGACCAGGACGTCGCCGGGCTGTGCGTCGTCGAGTGCGCGGTGGATGGCGAGGTTGTCGCCCTCGCGGGCCTGGATGGGCAGCACCGTGCCGGCCAGGCGCAACCCGGGGGTGACCAACCCGATGTCGGCGGTCATCAGGCCCATGCGGGCCTGGGCGTCCCCGATCAGGGCCACCGGGTATTCGGCGAGTGCGGTGATCTCGGGCAGCGGCGCGCGTTCCCAGGACGGGGCGATCTGAATGTTGTCGGCGGTGGCGGTGATGAACATGTCGGTCTCTTTCTGTCGAGCCGGGCCAGCGGCTCCGCGGAGGGTGTGGGTCGGTGGGTCAGCTGACCGGCAGGGGCGGGGCCGCCGGGGTGATCGAGTTGACGGCGTTGTCGGGGATGTCGCCGGCGAGTGCCTGCCGGATGCACTGCACCGCACCGGCGCCGGCGTTGCGGAGCGATTCGGTGGTCTGGCCGCCGACGTGCGGGGTGACGATCAGGTTGTCGTGCGCGGCGAGGTACTCGGCGATCCGGGGACTGTGCGCGATGGGGTCTTTCGGGTCCGCCGTTTCGCCGTCGAGCACGTCGAGCGCGGCGCCGCCGAGGCGGCCGTCGTCGAGGGCGTCGAGGAGGGCCTGCTCGTCGATGAGCCCACCCCGGGCGGTGTTGAGCAGGATGGCACCGGGCCGCATCCGCGCGATGGTGGACGCGTCGAACAGGTTTCGGGTGCCGTCGGTGAGGGGCAGATGCAGGCTGAGGATGTCGGCGTCGGTGATCAGCTGATCGAGGGTTACCGGAACGCATCCGCGGGCTTCGATGTCGGTGCCGGCGACGTACGGGTCGGCGACGAGGACCCACATCCCGAACCCGCGGGCGATCTCGGACACGGTGACGGCGATGTTGCCGAAGCCGAGCAGGCCCAGCACACGGCCGCCGAGTTCGAACCCGGTCAACGTGGGCTTGAGTGTCGCCCACCCGCCGGCGGCCGTGCCGTGGGCGGCGGTGGGGGTCTTCCGGGCGAGCGAGAGCAGGAGCGCGAAGACATGCTCGGCGACGGCGCGGCTGTTGCTGCCGGGGGTGGTGGTCACCCACACCGAGGCGGCGGTGGCGGCCGCGATGTCGACGTTGTTTGTGCCGACCCCGTGGCGGGCGATGATCGTCAGGTTCGGGGAGTTACTGATCTTGTCCGCGTCGAATATCTCCGCTCGGAGCAGGACCGCGTCGACGGTGTCCGCGATGTCGGTGTAGGCGACCGCGTGATCGCCGTATCCGAGGTGGACCTGCCCCATGCGGGCCAGCTCCGCAACGGCGTCGGGATGGATCTGTTCGGAGACGTAGAACGTAGGCACGGGTGGCTTCCAATCTTTCACGATCAGCGGTAGAGGTGGGTGTCGGTGGTGTTGTTGCGGACGGCGCCCACCACGACGGCCAGGCCCATGAGTCCGGAACCGACCAGGATGAAGGCGGGCACCAGGTTGTTGCCGGTGACATCGATCAGCCAGGTCGCCAGGAACGGGCTCAGGCCACCGCCGATGACGGCCCCGACGCTGTGTCCGAAGGCGACACCGGTGTGCCGGACCTGGACGGGGAAGAACTCGGTGATCGAGGCGTAGGTCCCGGCCTGGCACAGCGCGTAGGGCACCATTCCGATCAGCAACCCGACCACCGCGAGCGGCACCGAGTGCTGGCCCATCAGCAGGAACGACGGGACGGTGACCACGACGTAGGCGGTGTAGGAGAAGATCAGGATCTTCCGTGCGCCGACGCGGGTACCGAACAGGCCCGCCAGCGGAATGAACACCGCGGCACAGAGGACGGCGAGCAGGACGATCGTCGAGGCCTGCGCCTTGGTGAAACCGAGGACGTTGCTGAAATACACGGCCACGAACACGGTGCCGAGGTAGGTGCCGATGTTCTGCACGGTGGAGATGGCCACCACCTTCGCCAACGGGGCGCGATGAGTCGCAAGCAACGCAGTGAATGGCTTGGCAGTCGTGGTGTGCTCGGCGCGGGAGGCAGCGAACTCGGGGCTGTCCTCGATGCTCAAACGCATGTACAGGCACAGGATTCCGAGCGGGACCGCGAGCAGGAACGGGATGCGCCAGCCCCACGCTTCCATCGACTCGGCGGGCAGCAGCGACGCCGCCAGTGCGGCCATGCCGGCCGCGGCGCCCTTGCCGAGCTGCGCGACGCCGGGGATGAAGGAGACGTAGAACGAGCGGCGGTTCGGTGCCGCCCATTCCCGGATGTAGCTGGCCGCGCCGCCGATCTCGCCGCCGGTCGAAAAGCCCTGCAGCATTCGGAACAGCACCAGCAGAATCGGTGCCATCACCCCGATCTGCGCGTAACCCGGGAGTATGCCGGTCAGCGCGGCGGCGGCGCTCATCAGGCCGATGCTCGCGATCAGGCTGGTGCGGCGGCCGACCCGGTCGCCGAGGCGGCCGAAGAAGATCGCACCCAGGGGCCGGACGACGAACGCGGAACCGAACACCAGCAGCGTGTTCAACAGTCCCATCATCGGGTCGTCGCTCGGGAAGAACACCACCGACAAGGTGGCGGCGACGTAGCCGTAGACGCTGAAGTCGTAGTACTCGATGAATGTGCCGAACGCGGCGACTCCGGTGGCCTTCTTCGCCTTCTTCTGATGTTCGCCCGCGGTCATCGTGGTGACCGGTTCGGTCGTCGGTGAGGCCACAGCGCCCTCCTCCATAGTGTGTAAAAAATGGGACAGTGTCCTAAACTGCATCCAGTGTGGCCCGCGACACGTTGCGCTGTCAATACGCCGTTCCTGCTGGCCACCACGGCGCTGTGGTCGCGAAGACGGTTCGAGGGGGTCGCGGTGGCGGCTCGTGCTGCAGGGCTTGACATCGAGTCGCCGCACCCGCCACATTGCGTAAAATAGGACAGAGTCCTATTTTCTATGCACCGTGTGTGCCGTAGGGTCATGGCCACCACCCGATCTGCCGGAGGAAGGACACGATGTCGTCGCTCACCTTGTCGATCAGACATCTTCAGCCTCGTGCCGAGCACTGGGACTGGCAATTGCGGGGGCTGTGCCGGGGCCTCGACCCCGACGTCTTCTTCTCACCCGAAGGTGAGGGGCGAGGTGCTCGGGCACGGCGCGAGCGCGCCGCCAAGGACATCTGCGACCAGTGCCCGGTGCAGCGGGCCTGCCGCAACCACGCCCTGTCGGTGGGCGAGCGGTACGACGTATGGGGAGGAACCTCCGAAGCCGACAGGCGCTATCTCGATACTCCGGAACCGTCTGTGCGGCAGTCAGTCCCGAAACGGCAAGTACAGATCGCGCAGAGGTATCGACACTCCATCAGGCGCTGACGTCGGTCCACGGCCCGTCAACATCGGCAATCTGGGGCGCTGTTCATCGTCGTGGAAGATCAGCCACGGGTAAACGGGTTAGCGATCCGAATAAGTGGCCTCGTAAGCGAAGCGAGGTGGAGCGTGTTTGCGTTCGACCGACGGGAAATTCTCGGGCACATTGCGGGACTTACCCGTTCCACTGCAAGCTCGAACATCTAGTGGCGGTCGAGTCCTGACACCGTCAAAAATGCGCCCTGAACTGCTCAGATGACACGTTCCCTATCGGAGATGACCCTCACCGATTCATAGCGGTGACCGCATCGCGGATCTGGGCGCGCTGGTCGGCGCCGAGGTCACCAGAAAGTGATCCGGAGGGCTGTGCGCGGCTGGTTGCACCCGAATGTGCGGCAGAAGGCCACTGCCGGGCCCATCGCCTGTTCGACGCCGAACTCGATGCCCCGATCCTGTCCAGCTCGGGCCGAGACAAGGGACTCGCTCGGCCCGAATCACCCTACGGCGCAGTGGTTGGTTCTCGTGGGGAAGTCGATGCTCCACGATCGCGAGGCGACTGGTTGCAGGAAGTCGCGCTTCGCCGCGCCGCGGATCCGCCCCTCGAACCGGGTCATCCTACGCGCGCCGAGGACGGAAGACTTACCGAGGTGTGGCTGCTCACCGAATGGCCCCACAATCATTCTGGCCTGACAATGTCCTACTGGCTTCCTGTCCGCAGCTTGGCGCAGGGCACGATGGGGGTCGATCGTTCCCTATTCCGGCGGACGGTCTGGAAACGCGGAAAGATTGACGTCGAGAAGGGCATTCAGCCATACCAGGGCATCGACCAGGGTCTCTGCTCGGACGAGTGGAGTGGGTTCGTTTTCGGCGGCGTCGAGTTGCACCCGGGCCCCGACGCGGTCGCCGGCGAGCAGCGCCATCACCGACCGCAGGATTCGGCTCGCCGATGCGGGCACCTCGTCCAGACCGAGGTGCCGCCCGCGGGTGGTGTGTACCTCCAGGACGAATGCCTCACCGTTCTCCGGGTATCCCAGACGCGCCGTGATCACGTCCGCGATCGCGGTGACGAGCCATGTGAGCACACCGCCGTAGAGGGAGCGGCGCGCTGTCTCCGGTCCCGGTGCACGCACGAGCGGGGACAGCTCGGCGGACAGGGCGCCCATCTCTCGGTTCCCGAGGAGTTCCACCAGGTGCCCCGCCAGCCTCGCCTCGTACGCGAAGTCGCCGACGTTCGACCCCATCGACATCGAATACCCGCGGCACCGCCAGCA
>SEEV01000352.1 GCA_004211695.1 Rhodococcus sp. (in: high G+C Gram-positive bacteria) | reverse complement strand
GCAACGAATCCTGCGGCGGAGAACGCTGCGGAGCCGGGGGCGGCGAAGATCTGACGATAGGTACCGAGCACGCGTCGAGCCTCACAGATCGTGGCCGCGACTTCCAGCACGTGCAAGTATTGCGCTCATGAGTGTCCTGGTGTGTTTCCACGCCCATCCCGACGACGAAGTGTTCACCACCGGTGGGGTGATGCGTCAGGCCGCCGACGCCGGTCATCGCGTCGTGGTGGTCACCGCCACGGACGGGGCGCTCGGCGAGGCCCCCGACGGGATCCTGACGGACGGCGAGTCACTCGCCGAACGTCGGCGCCGCGAACTGGAGGAGTCGACGTCGCTTCTGGGCGCTCAGCGAGTGGTGTTGCTGCACTATGCGGATTCGGGGATGGCGGGAACACCGGAGAACGAGAATCCCGCGGCGTTCTGCAACGCCGACATCGAGGAGGCCGCTGCCCGGCTCGCCGCGATCCTCGTCGAGGAATCCGCCGACGTGATCACCATCTACGACCCGAACGGTGGCTACGGTCATCCGGACCACGTCCAGGTCCATCACGTCGGCCTCCGCGCCGCGGAACTGGCCGGTGTGCCGCACGTCTACGAGGCGGCCGTGAGCCGCGACCACATCCGGCGTCTCATGGCGGCGAATCCCGAGTGGTCCGAGAACACGCAGCCGCCGGACCTCGACACGTTCGGGCTCCCCGACTCCGAGATCACGACGGTCGTGGACGTCAGCTCGGCCATGGACGCCAAGCGGGCCGCGATGCACGCGCACGCCACCCAGATCGGGGATTTCGGCCCGTTCCTGCAGATGCCCGAGGAGCAGTTGCGGGCGGCGTTCGGTCAGGAGTGGTTCCGTCGTCGCGGCGCGCCGGCGGGGCTCGCGGAGTCTTCGCTGCCCCTCTGACCGACCGGTTCCGGTGTCGTCGAACTGCCTGCGCGGGTTCGGTTCCCCGCCTAGCATCCACGGGTATGGATCCCGCTGATCTCGTCGCGACCATGCCGTTCGCCGTGCACACCGGGGTTCGCCTCACCAAGGCCGCACCCGAGGAGGTGGTCGGGCATCTCGACTGGGACCAGCACCGCACCACCGCCGGAAACGGGATGCACGGCGGGGCGCTGATGACACTCGCCGACAGCGTCGGCGCCGTCTGCGCGTTCCTCAATCTGCCGGCGGGGGCGTCGACGTCGACCACGAGTTCGAGCACCGTGTTCACCCGCGGCGTCCGCGAAGGCACCGTCACCGCGACGGCGCGTCCGCTGCACGCCGGACGAAGCACGGTCGCGATCGTCACCGAACTGCGGGACGACGAGGACCGGCTCGTGGCGCAGGTGACGCAGTCTCAGGCGGTGCTGCACCCGCAGTCGGGAAGCTGACCGATGTCGCGGTTTCTGCGGGCGTACCGCTCCACGGGGGCGGATCTGCCGTTCGGCAACGTCCTCGCCGCGCACGACGTCGCGATGGAAGGCTATTTCTGGCGGTTCACCCAGCCCGCGACGGGACAGGTCGTCATCGCGCTGGCGGGGATCAACCGGGCCGGAGACGGTCACTGGTCCACGCTCGGTCTCGCCGGTCACCCCACCCGATTCCTGCGTACGGCGGCGCATCCGGAGGGTTACGCCAGCCCGGCGGGGCTGGGGGCGGTCGCCGGCGACGCGTTCCGCGGGTCCGTCGACCGCGTCCGCGTGGATCTCGGGCCCGATGCCCGGCTCGACGTCCGGATCGGCGCACAGGTCCCGTGGCCGCGGCGCCGACTCGGCGGGTCGAGTGTGTTCCAGACGGTGCCCGCGCTGAACCAGCACTGGCACCCGTGGTTGCTCGGCGGCAGGGCCGAGGGAACGGCCGTGCTCGGCGGCGCCGAGATCGACCTCGACGGCGCGCAGGTATACGGCGAGAAGAATTGGGGCAAGGGCGGTTTCCCCGAATCCTGGTGGTGGGGTCAGGCGCAGGGTTTCGCCGACCGGCAGGCGTGTGTCGCGTTCGCGGGCGGCGAGGTCACCGCCGGTCCGCTGCGCACCGAGGTCACGGCCGTCGTCGTCGCGCTGCCCGACGGCACGGTGGTCCGTCTCGGCAATCCGGTGACGTCCCCGGTGCAGGCGCACGTCACCGACGAACGGTGGTCGCTGCGGGGACGCAGCCGCACATGGAGCGTCGAGATCGAGGGAGGCTCGCCGCTCGGCTCGGCCCACGTGCTGCCGGTTCCGCTCCCCGCCGAGCGCCGCAACATCCCGGGAGCCCTCGAGCACCTCGCCGGCTCGATGAGTGTCACGGTCCGCCGTCGCGGCGAACTGGTCTGGGCCGACGAATCACCGCTCGCCGCGCTGGAGCACGGCGGCATCGAGAGGGCGCGGGCGGAACTGCGCAGGCGGGGTGCGCCGCCGGACGCGACGTCGGCACCTCCCCTCAGCTGATCACCTCGAGCTCCGGCGGCTGCAACGCCGCGACGATCTCGTCGGTCTCCGCGTGGAGAACCCCGATTCGTCCGGCCTCCTCCAGGTGACGCGAGTCGACGCCCGAGATGGCATCGGCGGCGACGAGCACCTTGTAGTCGCGGGCGCTGGCATCGACGATCGTCGCGCGCGGGCAGTTGGCGTAGTTGCACCCCGCGATCACCACGGTGTCGACCCGCCACCGGTGCAGGCGGTCGTCGAGGTCGGTGCGGTAGAACGAACTCCAGCGCGGCTTGAACAGGATGAGCTCGGTGGGCGAGACGGCCTGAAGGTGCCCGGCGAGCAGAGCCTCGGGGTCCAGCGGCGGCACTCCCAACTCGGGCGCCACCTGGGAGCCGGCGGTGCCCGGTCGGGCGATGTCGAGTCCGGCCGCGATCACGCGGCGACGGCACAGGTCCACGTCGTCTCCCGCGTACAGCCGGACGACGTGCACGATCGGCGCCGAGGCTTCCCGGTAGGCGTCCACGAGACGGGTGATCGCGGGCAGCACCGCCGAGGTCCCGGGAGCCGGTGCCTTCCCGCCGTCCACGAAGTCCACCTGTGTGTCGACGACGAGCAACGCGGACCGGCCGAGATCGGGGGCGAGGAACGGATCCGAGTTCTGCCGCCAATGGGTCACGCTGCAAATCTAGCGCTCGCGCGCAGCCTGTCGCCGGAATCACAGGGACCGGTTCGTTCGCACGCAACGCGGGTTTGGGACGATGGTGCGGGTGGGGTAGCGCGAGAAGGGTCCCGACCGATGACTGTGAGCGATGAGAACTGGCCGTTGATCGGCGCGACAGGGGCGCGCTTCGGATCGGCCGGCCGGCGCCGCAGCGCCAGAAAAGAGCAGGACCCGAGCCCGCCGCAGTCGGCCGAATGGGTTCCGCCCGTCCCCGCCGAGGACGTTTCGGCGCGGGTTGAGGCCGCTTCCGAACCCGTCGACCCGACTCCCGACACACGCGAGCGCACTGCCGACTCCACCGAGTGGGTGACGCCCGAGGACACCGTCTCCATCGTCCGGCCGTTCATTCTCACGGGCGGGCGAACCGAGTCCGGGGTCGATCTGCCGCTCGAGGCGCTCATCGTCGCCTGCGCGGACGGGGACGCCGTGGTGGACGGGATGCCGGCGCCGGACGAACTGCGCCGCGTCTTCGCGCTGTGCTCCGAACCGCGGTCGGTGGCCGAGATCGCGTCGCTCGCGTCGATCCCGCTGGGGGTCGCGCGGGTACTCGTCGGTGATCTGGCCGCGGCCGGGGCGGTGAGGGTGAACGAGACCGCCGGGTCCACCGGCCCGGACCGGGAAGTGATGCAGCGCGTCCTCGACGGGCTGCGCAAGATCTGAGACCTCCCCCGGAGGGGGCACCCGCACCACCGCACACGAATTCGTCAGCCGCACATGCTATTGCCTGTTCGGCTGACGAATTGCTGTGACGCTAGAGCGAAGTCCGGCGCATCGCTCCGACCGGATCGGAGTAGATGGTGCTGAGCGACACCACCGTCGACGCGTACTCCTGCACCCGGTTGCCGAAACCGGAAATGCGAATGTCCCTGCGCTCCAGCGACGACGCCCGCGCGAAGGCCTCCGCGACATGCGGGATACCGGCCGGGTACTCGGTGAACGCCTGACCGCCGAGGATCACCCGGTCGGGGTTGAACAGATCCCGCAGCATGGCCACCGTCTTCCCCAGCACCTGGGCGCGGTTCACCAGAAGATCATGCGCGGGAACGGAACCCGCCGACGCCACCTTGTACAGCGCACTCATCGTCGGCCGCTGGTTCGACTCCGGAAGGATGCCCGCGTCGAGTGCGGCGGAGAGGACCGCGCGATCGCTGATCGTCGCCTCGAGGCATCCGCGTGAGCCGCACGAGCACTGCGCGGACGAGCCGGTCGGCAGATGCGCGATGGAACCGGGACCGCTCGAGGGCGTGTGGACGCGACCGTCGATGGTGATCGCGATTCCCGCCGTCTCGCGGGCGTAGAAGTACAGGCCCGTTTCGCCCTGCGCGACACCGTCTTCGCTGTCCGGGCTGAGCAGGAGTTCGGACGCGGCCATCGCCTCGACGTGCGCCGCGACGGACACGGGCAACCCGAGTCCGGTGGCGATGACGGCACCGACCTGCGCGGACTTCCACCCCAGCCGGGGATGATCGACGACACCGGTCTGCGGATCGACCCGCCCACCGAGCGCGACACCCGCCCACAGCGGACGACGCCGGTGCCAGCGGGAGGCGAAGGCCCGCGCACTGCGAGCGATGGCGGTGAGTGCGTCGGCGGACGCCCCCTGCGGGGTGGGCACCTCGACCGCGCCGAGGACCTTCCCGCGAAGGTCGCTCGCGATGATGCTGGTCACGACCGCGCCGATGTGGATGCCCACGGTCAGATACGGCTCGTGGTTGACCTCGAACGGAACACGCGGACGCCCGATCGCGCCGGACGGCGTGAGGTCGCCGCGCTCACGCAGCAACCCGAGGTCGAGCAGCGCCGACACCTGACGGTTGACGGTGGCGATGCTCAGTCCGGTCGCCTTCGCGGCGACATCCCGCGACAGCGGCCCGCGAGAGCGGGCAACCCGCAGAACACCGGCGGCCGGACCGTCGCTGATGCGCAGCTCGGGAGGAACGATGTGGAGACGGGGACGGGACGCCGGCCGCGGGAATCGGGATGCGGATCCGGTGCGGTTGGGGATGGAAAGTGTGGGGGTAGACACGTGGCAGTCCTTGCATGCGGAGGCGGTGCGCACCTTCGTCCGAACGCTGCATCCGTCCCGGAACGGGACGAGGAGGACGGTCGATCAGGAGAAGACGGCGCGAATTAGCTGCAGATGCTGAGACAGCGACAACACAGTTCCCGCGCCAAGGGCAGCCGCGAACCCAGCGCGGAGGTCACGTAGGTGACCCGCGGAGCGGTCGACTGGCCTGAGGACATGACACGAAAATAGCAGCTTCGCCCGGTTTCACCAATCGGAAGGCGCGCCGGTGCCAGGGGGTGGGACTCTCCACCCCCAGGGTGACTGTCCGGATCCCCACCGTCGCCGGACCATAGATGTACACGTTCACCAGGTCGAGGAGCAACGATGACCGAAATCCAGGCAGAGCCCGCCACCGCGCCTGCCGACCTGAGTCGGATCCACGCCGAGATCGCTCGTCTCGACGCGGAGATCCTCGACGCTGTCAATCGCCGGCTCGCTCTCGCACAGCTCGCCGCGCGGACTCGTGTCGAGACAGGCGCTCCCATGGTCGCCCTGGGCGGCGAGACGGATGTGATCCGGCGGTATCAGGACGAACTGGGGCCACGAGGTTCCCTGCTCGCCCTGGAACTGCTTCGACTGGCGCGTCCGCCCTTCTCCTCCACGTACCGGAAGCGGTAGCCCCCACACCACAACTCGGTCGACACCGAGAGCGAGAGCAGCGCCCAGCGCCCCAGCGGCACTGGGCGCTGTTCGATGCCGGTTGCGATCAGGATGACGCAAATCCTTCCGGCGACGCGCGCCCCGATGGTTCGGTTACAGGACTCCACACCGCCTCCGGTATCCGAAAGGTCCCTCATGTCCATCGATTTCGCGCCCGAGCAAGTGACAGACGCCGACGCGTCCACCCCTGCCGCGAGCGTCGTCAAGCTCGGCGCCCACATCGGCGCCCGGATCGACGGCGTCCGACTCGGCGGCCACCTCGACCCCGCCACCGTGTCGCTCATCCGCCAGGCACTGCTCGAGCACAAGGTGATCTTCTTCCGCGGCCAGGACCATCTGACCGACGACTCGCAGTACGAGTTCGCGGAGCTTCTCGGCTCTCCCACCACCGCGCACCCCACTGTCACTTCGCGCGGCACCAAGGTGCTGCCCATCGACTCCGACTACGGCAAGGCCAACAGCTGGCACACCGACGTCACGTTCGTCGATCGCATCCCGAAGGCGTCGATCCTGCGCGCCGTGAAGCTCCCCACCTATGGCGGTTCGACCACGTGGGCGTCGGGGGTCGCCGCCTACAACGCACTGCCCGAGCCGCTGAAGGTCCTCGCCGACAACCTGTGGGCGACGCACACCAACGTCTACGACTACGCGGCGACCAGTGCGGAACGCGCACAGGACGAGAAGGCGAGCGAGTACCGCGCCGAGTTCCAGTCGACGTACTTCGAGACCGAGCACCCGGTCGTGCGGGTGCACCCCGAGACCGGCGAACGCACACTCCTGCTCGGCCATTTCATCAAGAGCCTCGTCGGCCTGAGCAGCACCCAGTCGCAGGCGCTGTTCCGGGTTCTGCAGGATCACGCCATCTCTCTCGAATTCACCACCCGGTGGAACTGGCAGGACGGCGACGTCGCCATCTGGGACAACCGGGCCACGCAGCACTACGCCGTCGCCGACTACGACGATCAGTACCGGCGACTCAACCGCATCACCCTGGCCGGCGACGTCCCCGTCGACATCCGGGGCGAGCGCAGCCGCAGCGTCGCCGGCGACGCGAGTGGCTACTCCGTCATCGACGAGCCCTAACATGTCGGCATGACCTTTTCACCTGACACCCGCAT
>SEEV01000351.1 GCA_004211695.1 Rhodococcus sp. (in: high G+C Gram-positive bacteria) | reverse complement strand
GGTGACGCCGTCACCGCACCCATGCAGGGCACCGTCGTCAAGGTCGCCGTCGAAGAGGGCCAGCAGGTCGCCGAGGGCGACCTCATCGCCGTCCTCGAAGCGATGAAGATGGAAAACCCCGTCAACGCCCACAAGGCCGGCACCGTCACCGGCCTGTCCGTCGAACCCGGCGCCGCCATCACCCAGGGCACCGTCCTCGCCGAGCTCAAATAGCTTGTGAGTACTTGTTAACCGCCCGCGGTTAACAAGTACTCACGGGTGGCGGCCGTGCATGGCGGCCGTCACCCGGGCCGCGGCGTCGCGGACCAGTTCACCGATCTCCGCCGTCCGCACCCCCGACATCGGTCGGGACGCGTCGGCGACACACAGCACGACCGCGGGTTCACCGTCACGGTCGAACGCCGCAGCATTGATCGACAGCGGCTGGTAGCTGCCCTCCGGGTCGATGTCACCCACCACCGCATCCGCCGACAGCAGTTTCCGCGCCTCTCGCAACGCGACGGTCGAGCGGTGCCCGCCCACTCCGCGACCGCGGAGTTCCGAGACGGCACTCGCGATCGAATGCTCTTGCTGCTGCATCGATTCCATCGCATACCCGCGTTCCCGGACGCGCGCGAGCGCCGGCTCGTAGGCGGCGCGCAGATCGTCCACCCCGACCCCCAGGTCCTCCGCGCCGCGGGCGTACCACTCCTCGCGCTGCTCCTGCGAATACCACGCCGCGAGTCCCGAACCGATGGGCGGTGCGAGCAGCACCTTGTCGCCGAGCCGCAGACCGAGGGTTCCCCGGCGTCCTCCCACGGGTTGTACTACCTCGGCCACCACCACGTCGGCACCGGACTGCACGAACGCGATGGACGCCATGTCGGACGCGTCGGCCAGTTCGTGCATCACCGACCGCGCGAGGTCGACGACGTCCGTGGCCGTCGTCGCTGCACGTCCGATGGGGATGAGCGCGGGACCGAGACGGTAGGTCTTGCGGGTGGGGTGCCGGATGAGCCATCCCGCCTCGGTCAGTGCCACGACCATCGGATAGCAGGTCGCCTTCGCAACACCCAGGTGCCGCGCGATGTCGGCGAGGCTTCGGGGCGTCTCCGGTTCGTCTGCGAGGAGTTCCGTCAGCATCACGATGCGGTCGGTCTGCGGTGAATTTCGCGCCATGTGTTTGCATAATGCCACTCTGGCGTCGCACTGTGAACGGCGTTACAGTCGAGTTGTCTGAACGATCGCTAAATCACGTGGACCTCCGTCACAGCCGCTGCAGGAAGTGAAACCCATGAAACGCTTCGACCTACGTCACCGGACCGACCGACTCGATCCCGAGACGCAGTACGAAGAGATCGCTCGCATTCTCGCCACGCAGGAATTTCCCTGGGACATCAACCAGGCCCTCAGCTTCGCACTGTTCCGGACGTATGCCGTGCCCACCATCGGGCGGTTGCTGTTCGAGACGGGTGAGTTCACCGAGCGCGTGCAGAAACGCTACGACGACACCGGTCTGATCCTCGACGCCGTCCTCGAGCACGGCCTGACCAGCGATCCCGGCCGCGCGGGCATCCGGCGGATGAACCAGATGCACGGCTCCTACGACATCTCCAACGACGACATGCGCTACGTGCTGTCGACGTTCGTGGTGATCCCGGCGCGCTGGATCGCCGACTTCGGCTGGCGGAAACTCACCTGCAACGAGATCGTCGGATCCACCAACTACTACCGGGCGCTGGGCAAGTACATGGGCATCAAGGAGATACCCGAGACCTTCGAGGCGTTCGAGCAGTTCCTGGACGACTACGAGCGGGAACACTTCCTCTTCGACGAGGGTGGCCGCGCCGTCGCCGACTCCACGCTCGACCTGCTCTGCACGTTCCCACCGAACAACCTTGCACCCGCTCCTCTGATCAAGCGATTCTCCTGGGCGCTCATGGATGATCCGCTGCTCGATGCGTTCGCCTATCGCAGGCCGTCCCGGCTCGTGCGGACGCTCTCCCGCGGGGCATTGAAGGCGCGCGCCCGCCTCGTCCGGTTCTACCCCGTGCGCACCGTGCCCAAGTTCGCCCGCGATCTCCCCAACATTCGCAGCTACCCGACCGGGTACGAAGTGGAGAAACTGGGCACCTTCCCCAGAACCTGCCCCGTGCAACACACCGACAGTACGGTCGTGCGGGAAAACACCGCATCCTGAACAGTTTTGAGATCCTGATCGCCGGAAAGCCGTGTGTTCGAACTATTCTCGGACACACGGTGAGTTGGAGCGGGCATCCGGCGGTTCTGCCGTAACGTGGCTGCGCGTAGAGACCGTCGACAGGAAGGGCTTGTGTGAACTTCTCGCGAGGGACCATGACCATTGCCGCGCTGGCCGGAGCTGCCTCACTTGCTCTGGCGCCCACGGCGACCGCCGCAACCACCTACCAGATCACCGTCGTCCCGCCGATCGGAACCGTCTACGCCAACAATCTGGTGACGCTCGGCGCGCTGGTCACCCCCACCCCGACGGGGACGGACGGCAGCACCCCGGTCGAACTGGAGCTCACCGACCCCGGCGGCGACGTGACCACGCGGACCATCCCACTCATTCTGGGAGCCGGGACGGCCGCAATCCGGACGCACGAAGCCGGCCGCTACACCGCCGTGTTCACGTTCGACCCACCGAACGGCGAGCCGACCGAGACGACGGCGGAATTCGACGCCGTCGCGTCACCGGGGCTGGGCCTGGGGAGCTGACCGCCGGACACCTGCCGAGGCGCATCGCCGGTCAGACGTCGGCGGTGCGCCTCTTCTTCGGCTTCACGGGCTCTTCGGTGGATCCCACCGTCTTCATCGCGATCTCGACGTACTTGCGCGCCACGGCGTCCGGGGTCAGCTTGCCCTCGGCGTGATACCAGCGCGGAATCGACTGGCACATACCGAGCAGCGCCCGCGTCGTCTCCGCGGCGTCCGACACGTCGAAGAGCTCCCGCTTCTTGCCTTCCTTGACGATCTCGAGGACCAGTTCCTCCACACCCTTGCGGACCGTGCGGTAACGCTGCCGGTTCTCCGGGCTCAGGTAGCGCACCTCGCTCTCGAGGGCCGCCAGCCGGGACCGCATGGTCATCCGCAGCACGATCGCCTCGATGACATTGGCGAGCCGCTGCACCGGATCGTCGCCGCCGTCGGCGCTCGCGGCGTGGGCCCGTTCGAGAACGTCGCTGGTGGACAACTCCAGAAGCGCGAGGAGAACAGCTTCCTTGTTCTCGTGGTGGTAATAGAGAGCGGGTACCGTGACTCCGACTCGGCGGGCGATGTCGCGCACCGAGGTGCCGTGGAAACCGTGTTCGTAGAACGCGTCGAGGGAGGCGCTGAGGATCGGCGTCAACTTCGTGGGTTCGAGGCGGCGCCAGTCTGCGGCGTTGCCGACCACGGTGGGCGTCGCACCCTTGGATGAGCTGACCATCAAAGACCTATCTACCGCTCGCTATGCCAGGACGGGTCAAGTGTAGCTGTCAGATGGTCCGCGAAGGTCTGCGGCGGTCGCCCGGTGAGCAACTCGACGTCCCCCGTCACCACCGCCAACTCTCCGGCCGCGATCGCTGCGTACGAGGTCACCCACCCTGCGACCTCGAAATCCGGCGCCCCGAAGTGAGCGCGGGACGCGTACGCCTCGTCGAGTGTCTCGTTCTCGAACCTCACCGAACGTCCGGTCACCCTCGTGATCGTCTCCGCGGCCTCGGTGAGGGTGAACGCCTCCGGCCCGGTCAGTCGGTAGGTGACACCGTCGTGGTCGCCGTTGCCCGTGGTGAGGACCGCCGTCGCGGCGTCGGCGACGTCGTCGGGGGCCACCGCGCTCACCCTGCCGTCGCCGGCCGGGCCCCGGATGACGCCCTGCTCGTCGGCCATCAGCGGGATCATCGACTGATACCAGCTGTCCTGCAGAAATGTGAACTTCAGACCGCTCTCCCGGATGTGCTGCTCCGTGAAGTAGTGGTCGCGCCCGAACGTGAACGTGCACTCGGGCGCTGCACCGAGAAACGAGAGGTAGACGATCCGCTCCACCCCGGCGGCACGCGCGGCGTCCACCGCCGTGCGGTGCTCCTCGCGTCGTGTCACGCTCTCGTGACCGGAGACGAGGAACAGCAACCGGACACCGTCCAGCGCAGCGGTCATCGCCGGACCGTCGGCGTACGTGGCCACGGCGAACGCGGAATCGAAGTGCTCGGCCAGCGGGCCGAGGCGCTCCGCGTTCCGTCCGATCAACCGGACACCGGCGCCGCCGCCGAGCCGCTCGAGCACCCTGCCGCCGATGGAGCCGGTGGCTCCTGTCACTGCAATGGTCATGGCCCGCATTCTCCCAGCGCCGGCCCACTATCCTGACGCGTATGACTGAACCCGTGGCAACCGCCGACCTGGCAGACGAGATCGGACCCGAGATCCGGAGCTGCGACACGCAGTTCACCCAGTTCGGCGGCCGTGAAGTGTTCTCCGGCCCCATCACCACGATCAAATGCTTCCAGGACAACCTGCTGGTCAAACAGACCCTCAGCGAGCCCGGCAACGGCGGCGTCCTGGTGGTCGACGGTGACGCCAGCATCCACACCGCCCTGGTCGGCGACATCATCGCCGGTCGCGGCGTCGACAACGGCTGGTCCGGCGTGATCGTCAACGGCGCGGTCCGCGACTCGGCGATCCTGAAGACCCTGGACATCGGCGTCAAGGCACTCGGCACCAACCCCCGCAAGAGCACCCAGACCGGCTCCGGTGAGAAGAACGTCCCGATCGAGATCGGCGGCGTCACCTTCAACCCCGGCGAGACCGTCTACAGCGATCAGGACGGCGTCGTCGTCCGCTGATCCGCCCGAGGATCGAGCGGCGGTTCGGTATCTATCGATGCCGAACCGCTGCGACGCTCCGAATGCTGTGGCAATAATCCGGAGAAGCCAGCGGCCGTTCGCACGACCCGCTCCTACGGAGAGGAGGCGTTGATGTCCGACGAAATCCGTTCCAAGGTGACCGAGCTGATGCCCACGGCGCGTGCCGAACTCGCCGAACTGGTGGCCATGCGGTCGGTGGCCGATCCGCGGCAGTTCCCACCGGACGAGTGCGTGCGCGCCGCCGAGTGGGTCAGGGACGCGTTTCTCGGGGCCGGAATCGGGCAGGTCGAACTACTCGAGACCTCCGACGGTTCACACGCCGTCGTCGGACATCAGCCCGGGCCGGACGGCACACCCACGGTCCTGTTGTACTGCCACTACGACGTTCAACCGCCCGGCGACGAGAAGCTGTGGCACACCGACCCCTTCACCCTCACCGAGCGGGACGGACGCTGGTACGGGCGCGGCGCGGCCGACTGCAAGGGCAACATCGTGATGCACCTGCTGGCCTTGCGGGCACTGGGCACCCCCTACCCGGTCGGCATCAGAATCGTCGCCGAAGGGTCCGAGGAAATGGGCACCGGCGGCCTCGAGAACCTCGTCGAGGCCAGGCCGGACCTCTTCGACGCCGACATGATCCTCGTCGTCGACACCGGGAACGCCGCCGTCGGGAGCCCCACCGTCACCACCACTTTGCGCGGCATCGCGAACGTCGTGGTGCACGTCGAGACCCTGGCCGGGGAAGTGCATTCGGGCATGTACGGCGGACCCGCCCCCGACGCCCTCGCCGCCCTCGTCCAGATGCTCTCCACCCTGCGTGACCGGGACGGCAACACCGTCGTCGGCGGTCTCGAATCGGACCAGAAGTGGACGGGCGTCGACTACCCCGAGGCGCAGTTCCGCGCCGACGCGGGAGTTCTCGACGGTGTGCACCTCGCCGGTTCGGGCGCGGTGTCCGACGCCGTGTGGGCGCGGCCGGCGCTGACAATTCTCGGCATCGACTGCCCGCCCGTGGTCGGCTCGGCCGCCGCCATCCAGCCGCGCGCCTCAGCCCGCCTCAACCTGCGTGTGCCACCAGGAATGGACCCGCAGAAGGCGCAGGACGCGCTCGTCGCGCACCTCGCGAACGCTGCCCCGTGGAATGCGCGGGTGACGGTGGAACGCGAAGCGGTGGGCTCCCCGTTCCGCGCGACCACCGACGGTCCCGGTTACGCCGCACTCGGCGCGGCGATGGAGGAGGCGTTCGGGAAGGAACTCGGAACCGTCGGGCAGGGCGGCTCCATCCCCCTGTGCAACGTCTTCTCCGCCGTCGTCCCGAAAGCGGAGATCGCCCTGATCGGGGTGGAGGAACCGCGCTGCCTCATCCACGCACCCAACGAGAGTGTGGATCCCAGCGAAATCGAGCACCTCGCCGTCGCCGAGGCACTGTTCCTGCAGCGGTTCGCGAACGCGGACCGTCAGGACTGAGCGCTCACCTGCGCCGTCATCCCACCGATCTCCACGACGTCCCCGTCCCGCAGCTGCCGTCCCCGCCGCACCTCGACCTCACCGTTCACCGACACCAGTCCGTCGGCGATCACCTCTTTCGCCTCGGCCCCCGACTCGATGAGGTTGGCGAGCTTGAGGAATTGGCCGAGACGGATGGATTCGTCGCGGATCGGCACGGCGTCGTGGATGTCGGACATGCCTCTATCTTCCCTCTCCACCCAAATCGCGGCCCGACGGCTCACACTGAACACTGGAACATCTGTCTCCCGTGATCGGTACGTATCTCTTGCCGGGAAGGAAACACTCGATGTCAGCTAGCACCGAGACACACGACGCGTCCGAGGCGGCCGTCTCCACCGCGCCACGGCCCCGCCCCGCCCTCGGACCGAAGAACGGGCGCTTCCACCAGGTTCCCCACATTGCGGGACTGATCCTGGGTGTCTTCTCGGTGCTCGTGTTCCTGTGGAGCATCTCGCCGGTGCTGCGCTACTACGTCCACGTGCCGCGGGAGTACGTCGACACGTACTACTTCGACGCCCCCGACACCAGCCTGTCGTGGGCGCTGGTGGTCGCGCTGCTCGCGGCGGCGCTGGCGAGCCGCAAACGCATCGCGTGGTGGCTGCTGACGATCTACCTGGTTC
>SEEV01000350.1 GCA_004211695.1 Rhodococcus sp. (in: high G+C Gram-positive bacteria) | reverse complement strand
CGGACGCTTCTTCTGCGAAGGCATTGACAACAGTCCTGACCGGCAGAGGGGAAGGGGAAGTCTGCCGCCCCAACCTTGCAACGAAAACAGGCCAGAACTAAGCAGCGACACGCTACTAGGTACGGGGTGGCAGTGGGCGGATCGGTGACGGCGGCCCCGGTCGCCTCGGCGGACATCGGCATCGGTACGTGCACCATCGTTGACAATCCCACCCCTGCCACGCACACGGTCTGCCCCGGCGCGGACCTGAACAATGCGGGCCTGTCCGGCCGAGACCTCTCCTACCCGGAGCTATCCGGCGCGAGCTTCGTCGGTGCGAACCTGAGCGGCGCGAACCTGACCGAGGCGGACCTGACTGGCGCAGTGCTCGGCCAGGACGTGGGGATCACCGACCTGAGCGGCGCGAACCTCACTGGCGCAGACTTCACCCGGACGGTGCTGAGCCCCGGAGATCAGACCGCACAGGCGGACCAGGGCGGCACCGCGACGGTCTCCTGGGTGATCCCGCGATGGCATTTGGCTATCCCGTCACGTTCGGACCCTGTACCCCTGTGTCGGGAAGTGTGTTCCCGGTGGGAACGACGCGGGTCACGTGCAGCGTGAGCACGAACGAGGGTGGTCCGGGCACCCTCACCTTCAACGTTGACGTCTCTCGGTTCGGCGTTGCTCCCGCTATCTCGGGTACACCCTCGGCGGGCACCGTCGGCACTGCGTACAGCTTCGCGTTCACGGTGGCCGGCACCCCGGTCCCGACGGCGGATCCACTGCCTGCCGGACTCACTCTGTCCGTTGCGGGCGTATTGTCGGGGACACCCACCACGGCAGGGTTGTTCCCGATCACCATCACCGCGAGCAACGGCGTGTCGCCGGATGCCACCACTGGCGTGAGCATCGAAATCTCACCTGGTTCGACGAACGGTTCGCTTCAGGACCTGTTCGGCAGTTAGCGGCTGCTCGCCGACCGACGCGAGATACACCCACTCGCTCATCGGTGTGGGGGGTCGGCGCTCAGCGGGCGGTGACAGGTCCGCACCGGTATGCACGCGCGAAGGGGACTTGCCAATCGGCTGTCGCTCTCGATGCAAACGACACGACTCCTTGCTCGGATCGGTGAGCCGAGTTGTGCCTCGTGTGGCCAAGATCCGTGTACGCGACGGCGGAGTTGACTGAGTTGTCTCGGGCCGCCGTGCGGCGGCACCGGCGATTCCGATCAGTGCGCCGGACATGGTGTGTGACCAGGTGGGTGTCGTGGGGGTGCAGTGCTATGGCTTTCGCCCCGAAGATTGCCGGGATCATTTTGTAGACGGATCCGTTGGCGATTCCGGAGATGACGAACAGCAGGATGAAACCGGTGACGTAGGCGGTCGTAATGGTGCCGATGCCGGCTCCGGGGGTGGCGTCGTCGATGGTACTGGCGACGACGAGGATGCCAGCGACAGGATCTGGCCGAAGGCGAAGCTGAATCCGATCAACGATCCGAATGTTCCGATGTCGAGGAACGAGATGATCCAGGAGTCGCGGAATTTGAGTACATCGAGCAGGGATCGTGCGTCGGACTTCTGGTCGGTCAGGTTGTCCAGGTAGATGGCCGCGACCACGGCGGCGATGCCGAGAAATACAAACTACACCGCGCAGACGATTTGCGGGCACGCATCGACTGGGTGTCCCTGCCGCGAGTGCCAGGGTGCCCTTGACGGTCGTTTCCGCAGTTCCGCCGATCACGGTCACCGCGATGACCTGGAGGAGCAGTGTGTCATCGGCCGAGGAGACACCGGCGACGATCCGCGCCATCGAACCCGGCGGCACTCGTTCTCATCGCGGGTCTACTGCGCCCAATCTGGTGCCGAGTGCGCGCCGGCCAGAACGAGCCCGGCGCCACCTAGAATGGGGATACGGACGTCTTCGCTGCGTCGGGCGAGGTTGTCCGCGGCGGCGGGGCTGCTCGTGAGCCGACCCGCAGGAGGTGGCCATGCAACCGTCCGACCGGATGCGGGCGCTGCCGCGGCGGGCCCGGGTCACGATCGTCGTAACGGTGGTTCTCGTTGCGTTGCTGGTGATCGGGCCGCGTCTGGTCGTGGGGTATACCGATTGGCTGTGGTTCGGTGAGGTCGGCTACCGCCGCGTGTGGGGGACCGTCCTGGTCACCCGGCTGATCCTGTTCACCGCGGTGAGCCTGCTGGTCGGTGCGGTGATCTTCACGGCAATGGTGTGGGCGTACCGGTCCCGCCCACTGTTCGCGACCGCGACCGCGGACGCGTCGAAGGACCCACTCGAGCGGTACCGGACGGTGGTACTGCGCCGCCCGCGGTCGTTCACGGTGGGGATCGCGCTGCTGCTGGCGCTGCCGTTCGGGCTGCACGCGCAGGCGAGTTGGGAGACCGTGCAACTGTTCCTGCATGGCGGCGGCTTCGGCACCGTGGACGCGGAATTCGGGTACGACATCGGCTTCTACGTCTTCGACCTCCCGTTCTACCGGCTGATCCTGACGTGGCTATTCATCGCGGTGTTCCTGGCGTTGCTGACCGGCCTGGGAACCCACTACCTGTTCGGCGGCATCCTGCTGGCACCGAGCAAGGACCAAATCCTCGAGGTGTCCCGGCCGGCGCGTATCCAGCTCGCGGTGCTCGCGGGCACGTTCATCGCGCTGAAGGCGGCCTCCTACTGGCTCGACCGGTACTCCTTGTTGTGGAGCGGCCGGAAAGAGCCCACCTTCACCGGAGCCGGATACACCGACATCAACGCGGTGCTGCCGGCCCGGCTGATCATGGTCGCGATCGCGGTGCTGTGCGCGGCGGCGTTCTTCGCCGCGATCGCGGTGCGGGACCTGCGGATCCCGGCGATGGCCACAGCGCTGCTGGTGCTCTCGGCGATCCTGGTCGGAGGGATCTATCCGGCGCTGATCGAGCAGTTCTCGGTCCGTCCGAACGCCGCCGACCGGGAGAGCCCGTACATCGAACGCAACATCGCCGCGACCCGGCAGGCCTACGACCTCGGCCCGGACCGGGTCGCCTACCTCGATTACGCGGGGGTAGGCACCCGGCCGCCCCGGGACATTCCTGCCGACATAACCACCATCGCCAACGCCCGCCTGCTGGACCCGACCGTGCTCTCGCGCACCTTCACCCAGCAGCAGCAGCTGAAGAACTTCTACGGCTTCCCCGAACACCTCGACATCGACCGCTACGCCATCGACGGACAACTCGCCGACTACGTCGTCGCCGCCCGCGAGCTGTCCCCGAACAGCCTCAGCGGCAACCAGACCCAGTGGATCAACCGGCACACCGTCTACACCCACGGCAACGGATTCGTTGCTGCGCCCGCCAACCGGGTCAACGCCGCCGTGCGCGACGCAGCCGGGCAGAGCTCCAGCAGCGACAGCGGCTACCCGCTCTACGCGGTTAGTGACGTCGCCTCCCAGGCCGCCGGCGACCAGCTGATCCCGGTCGAGCAACCGCGCATCTATTACGGTGAGGTGATCGCTCAGGCGGACCCGGACTACGCCATCGTCGGCGGCCCGGAGGGTGCGCCGCCGCGTGAGTACGACACCGACACCGCCCAGTACACCTACACCGGCACCGGTGGGGTGCCGGTGGGCGACTGGGTCAACCGGCTGGCGTTCGCCGCCCGGTACGGCGAGCGCAACATCCTGTTCTCCGGCGCCATCGGTCCGGGGTCGAAGATCATCTTCAACCGGGAACCGGCCACCCGGGTCGAACACGTCGCCCCGTGGCTGACCACCGACACCAACCCGTATCCGGCTGTGGTCGGCGGCCGGATCGTGTGGATCGTCGACGGCTACACCACTGCCGCGCATTACCCGTACTCGCAGGTCGGCTCGCTCGCCGATCCGGTCGTCACCGACACCGGCCGCACCATGCCGCGGGAGGAAATCTCCTACCTACGGAACTCGGTGAAGGCCACCGTCGACGCCTACGACGGCACCGTCACCCTCTACCAGGTCGACGAGAACGACCCGGTCCTGCGGGCGTGGATGAGCGTGTTCCCCGGCACCGTCCGGCCGCCGGAGGCGGTCCCAACCGAGCTGCGGGCGCACTTCCGCTACCCCGAGGATTTGTTCCGTCTGCAGCGGGACCTACTGGCGAAGTATCACGTCGATGATCCGCGGGAGTTTTTCACCACCAACGCGTTCTGGTCGGTGCCCAGCGATCCGACCGCCGACACAGGCGGGGAGCAGCCGCCGTACTACGTCCTGGTCGGCGACGCCGGCACCGTGGACCCGTCGTTCCGGCTCACCAGCGCCATGGTCGGATTCAACCGGGAATTCCTCTCCGCCTACATCTCCGTGCACTCCGACCCCGAGAACTACGGCAGGATCGACATTCTGCGGTTGCCGACGGACACACAGACCCAGGGCCCGCGGCAGACCCAGAACTCGATGATCTCGGACACCCGCGTCGCCTCGGAACGCACCCTGCTCGAGCGGTCCAACCGGATCTACTACGCCAACCTGCTGACCCTGCCGATCGCCGACGGTGGCATCCTCTACGTCGAACCCCTGTTCACCGAACGCCTCACCAGCACGTCCAACGGTTCCACCTTCCCGCAGCTGGCCCGGGTCCTGGTCAGCTACCGCGAACCCGGCACCGGCGGTGTCCGCGTCGGCTACGCCCCCACCCTCGCCGAGGCCCTCGACCAGGTCTTCGGCGCCGGCACCGGCGCCGTCGCCACTCCACCCGGCGGTGACGCCACTACCACACCACCACCCACCGACGGGCAACCGCCGGCGCCGCTTCCACCGGGCGCCCCGCCCGCCCCGCCGCCCGTGACGTCGGATGAGTTGACATCCGCGGTCCTCGAACTCAACGCCGCTCTGGCCAACCTGCGCGAGGCACAACACACCGGCGACTTCACCACCTACGGCGCGGCCCTGGACCGCCTGCAACAGGCCATCGACACCTACCTGGCCGCGGGCGGAACCCCGAACTGACCCGTCCCCCGGAGCGGGGACCCATCGTGTTGGGGACCGGTCGAGGGTAGAAGGCCGGACTGAGTCGCTGACTGTTGACGTGATGGCGGCACCGACAGGCACGGGCAGCGCCGACGGCATACCGGTCATCGGGTCGATCTCGAGGGAGCTGTTCGGCTGATCCAGGAACGTGTTGCGGCCCTCTCGCCGGCCGCTACAAGGGGGAGGGCCCTTCGATGCTCGGTACGGATTTTCTGCCCCGCTGAATAGTTCTCGTGACGGACAGCGCGAGTGTTGGGTTCGGTGGCGGGGCCGCCAGCCGTCGGATCCTCACTCCGTCTGAAACGAGACACCTCCGACCGAACCCTGCCTGCGCGTCGCAGTAAGTGCGAATCGAGTGGCATCGTCGGAGAGATGTGGCCGAAGCGGGCCTCCCCGAGCACAACCAGTGACAGCGGTCGGTCCGGAGCTGTCACACACCTCAGCCGATCACGACCGAGTCACCCTGAACGGAGACGCTTCGTGGGGCGAGCGGAGCGGAAGCCGGACCGGTGTGCACAGACCCGTCGAGATTGAACTTGCTGCCATGGCACGGGCAATTGATGGTGCCGCCGGAGACGTCGGAGACGGTGCACCCCGCGTGCGTGCATGTCGACGAGAATCCGCGGAAGTCACCACCGCTCGGCTGTGTGACGACAACATCGCCGAGCACCGCGCCGCCACCGACGGGAACGTTGCCGGTCGGCACGGTTGCACTCGCGGGCTTCACAGCTGGGCCGGCGCTGCCGCCGGGCGCAGCCGACGTGCGCCTTCTGCTGAACAGCGCGCTACCGGCGGCCAAGGCGGCTGCTGCAGCACCTATTCCGGCGATAACTGTACGGCGCGGAAGCGCTAGCTGGTCGCTCCGCAGGTTCTGCTCCTGGTCAAGTTCGTTTGACGGCATGTCAGGTAGCTCCCTCGTCTGGGCTGGGCTCGATGCGGCCCGCTCATTGGTTATAACGAGGGACGCGGACGACTGGTTCAAACGCGCCGCACCGGGCGGGCTGTGCCCGTCCCATCACGGTCGCGGTCCTCGACACCCAGGCCGGGTCGGCGGTCGTCAACCAGGACGGATCCCTCACCGGGATGCAGCGCGCACGATTGCGCCGTCAGGCCTCGGTCGCCGGGCGGTACGAGTACGGCGATCGTGGTGCGGTCGGCGTAACGTCGGCACTGGAGGCTGCGCTGAAGTCGAGGGTTTGGGCGGGGCCGTCCGGGGGAGGGGCAAGATGGACATGTGGTCGATCGGTGTGAAGTTGTCGTGATCTCCGATTCGTGCCGATCATCCTGGGAGAGGGGATTTCTCGAATGATTCGTTTCCTGCTTCGGGTCGTGGTCTTTTTGGGGTCGGCAGCGATCGGCCTGCTGGTGGCGCAGTGGCTCCTGCCGGGGGTCTCGATTGCCGCGTCGGGATTTGTCACCGCGGTTGTGGTGTTTGCGGTGGCGCAAAGTGTGCTGTCTCCGTTCATCGGGAAGGTGGTGGCGAGGAACGCTTCGGCGTTTCTCGGAGGTGTCGGGCTCGTGTCGACATTGGTGGCGTTGGTGATCGCATCGCTTGTCGGTGGTCTGAGTATCGACGGGTGGCGCACGTGGATTCTGGCGACTCTGGTGGTGTGGTTGGTGACCGCGGTTGCCACTCTGGTGCTGCCGCTGGTGGTGTTGCGTAACAAGAAAACGGGCGCGTAGGAGGACCACGGGGCGAGCAAGAGGGGATCAGCTCGACGAGGCGGCTGTGGGTCGGGTGCTCGGAAGGCTGCGGGGCGGGAGTTGACAGCTCCCGTTCTGCCCATTTCCCCGGCCACGGGGATGGGGGCGGTCTGGCGAGAATCGCCGGTCTAGTTCCCCAGGGGCGCTGTGCCCCGCCGTGGTGAAGGAAAATGTGGTGCCCGGCTCACCCCGGGCGCGTACTCCATCGGGACTGTCGTCGACGGCCTGGCCGGTTCGGTGCCGGTCGGGGGACACTTGGACAGTGTGTTCCGGTCGACCCCGTTCCGTCTATGGTGCCGGTGAGCCC
>SEEV01000866.1 GCA_004211695.1 Rhodococcus sp. (in: high G+C Gram-positive bacteria) | reverse complement strand
CTGATCACCCTGTCGAACGACCACTGCCAGGTCTACCTGGACGCCGTCGAACGCCATGGCGGAAGCACTGCCGATGCGCGGATCTACGCGAGTCAGTGGGCGATCGTCGCCGACGATCCTGAGCGGGTCTGGTCGCAGGTGGGCGAGCACGCCCGGTACCAGCTCAACAAATACATCGAGTGGGGATCGTTCGAGGGCCCGAATCAGCCGTCACAATTCCCCGACACCCAGTCCATCCTCGACGCCGGCGCCTACCGGTTGATGGACGCCTCGATGGCGGTCGACGAACTGGTGTCACTGGCGACCACCTATCCCCAGATCCGCGATTTCCACTACTGGGCTCAACTGCCCGGCGAGTCATTCGAATCCGGATCGGCGCGCATCCAGTACCTGGCCGACAAGGTCATCCCCGTGGTGACCGAGAAACTCGGCGCCCGAACCTGAGGTGACCCGAGGATGCAGGCTTACACCTCGATGTTGTGAGTCTGCATCTTTCGATACAGCGTGGTTCGACCGATTCCCAATGCCTCCGCGGCCTTGCTGCGATTGCCCGAGAACTGTTGGAGAGCCCGCAGAATCGTCTCGCGTTCGGAGGTTTCGATCATGGACAGCCGACGTTGTGATCGAGCCCCTTGAATCTGAGCCGGCAGGTCGGCAATCTGGATGACCCGGCCGGGCATACGACGGACGAGTTGCTCTACGGTCCGGCGCAATTCGGCGAGGTTTCCGGGCCAGCTCCAGCGAATCAGTAATTGCTGCGCTTCGGAGGAGAGTTTCGTCGAGTGCTCGGAACTGTCCAGTTCCGACAAGACCGCATCGATCAGGCCGGGGATGTGTTCGCTCATGTCTCGGAGGTCGGGTAACGCCACGGTGGTAGCCATCTGACTGATCAGGGAACTGACGTGCGCGGGGGCGCTGTCCCCATCGACGGTGACGACCACCGGAACGTGCGATTCCGCAGGACGCATGAGCGCCTTGACCCGATTCACCTGCAGCGGGGTGAGGTCTTGCAGGTGCTGCACGATCACCGGCCGTCCCGACTCGAGGGCGGCGGTCGCTGCGACGAACCATTGCGGTCCCTCGTCCGGCAGGAGGGTTGCGACATCGACCACGTGGGGATCCTGCTGCGCGAAGTGCGTGCGCAGGAACGCAGCGGCCGTGTGAAGCTTCCCGGTGCCCGGGCCTCCGTCGAGTGCAAGGCATTCACGGTGCCGAGCCACCTGGGACAGCTGCTCGTGGACCGCGGGCACCGGATGTGCCGGCGGTCGGGGTGATCTCGTCGCCGCGGGCGATCGGCGGCGCGGGGTCGTGGCGCCCCGATGCAGTCGCGGGCCGCCGTCCTGTTCCGGCAGCACTCGAATCATGTAGGTGGGGCTCGATCCGGACCCGCGGTCGATCATCTCCACCTCGGCCTCGTGCCACTCGGACTGCAGCGGTATCGGCATCCGGCACTTGTCCCGGGTGGG
>SEEV01000349.1 GCA_004211695.1 Rhodococcus sp. (in: high G+C Gram-positive bacteria) | reverse complement strand
GCCAGGGCCGAGATCAGCTTCGCGCTCGGGATGAGCGAACCGGACGCCGGCTCCGACCTGGCCGCGGTCCGCACCACGGCCACCCGCACCGACGAGGGCTGGGTCATCAACGGCCGCAAGGTCTGGACGAGCGGCGCCCACTTCGCCGACTACCTCTACGTCCTGGCCCGCACCTCCAAGAGCGAGGACCGGCATGCCGGTCTGAGTGAGTTCGTGGTCGACGCCTCCGCGCCCGGGGTGCACGTGCAACCGATCATCGGCATGGACGGAGGACATCACTTCAACGAAGTCGTTTTCGACGAGGTCCACGTGCCCGATCGGTGGCTGATCGGTACCGAGGGACACGGCTGGCAGCAGGTCATCTCGCAGCTCGCCTTCGAACGCGGTGGCCCCGAACGGTTCCTGTCGATGTACCCGCTCCTGGGCGCGGTCCTCGACACCGGGGTGCTCGACGACACCGACCGTGCCGCTCTTCGTGGGCTGACCGCACAGCTGACGGTGCTGCGTTCTCTTGCGCGGAACATCGCGGCCGACCTCGACGCCGGGCGCAGCCCGGTTGCGCAGGCCGCCACCAGCAAGTACCTCGGAAACCGGCTCGAGCTGGCCATGCTCGACTTCGTCCGCCCCCTGCTGAGCCGGTGCGATGGGCGGATACGCGCACTGTTCGACGCGGCCGTGATCACCTCGCCGAAGTCGGGCCTGCGCGGCGGCGCCGCCCCGGTCATGCTGTCCATCGTCACGAAGGAAATGCAATGAGCACGACGATTCTCACCGACGAAGCCGCACAACTCGCGGCGACCGTCGCCGATGTGGTGACCACCTGGGCACTTCCGGTCGCCGGCGGCCTCGTCTCGGAGGCCGAACAATTCCACGATCAGTGGAAGGTCGCCGAGGAACTGGGATGGACCACGATCCTCGAAGACGTCGACTGCACCAGCTTCGAGGCGCTGGCCGAGTCGGCCGATCTCATCGACGCCGCCGCCGCCGTCACCCGCGCCCTCGCCCACGCCGGCGCCGCCCTTCCCGTCCGCCAGACCCTGGTTGCGCGCGCCCTCGCCTCCGAGCCGATCGCCACCGGGCCGATCGTTGTCAGCGCGCACTCGTTCGGGGTCTGGGATCCGATCGCGACCGCCTTTGTCGGCGCCGACGGCACCACCGAGGACCGGGCGGCGCAGGGTTCGGTGGACCGCGACGTCGCTTCCCGCCCGCTGCACCGAACCGAGCCCCCGGAGGCCCTCGGGGATCGACCCGACGGTGTGCTGGCCCAGTTCCTGCTCGTCCAGGAAATCGCGGGCGCAGCCCGCGGCGCGATCGAGCAGGCGCGCGCCTACGTTTCCAGCCGGGTCCAGTTCGGCCGGCCACTGATCAAGCTTCCCGCCGTGGCTCAGGAGCTGGGAAGGCTGACGATCGCGCAGCGGCAACTCGACGAGGCGATCGCCGAGTTCGCGCGGCGACTGCACACCGCAGCTCCCGATCGGATCCGCTTCGCTGCCATCGTAGCCCGAGCGCTCGCTTGTGATGTCGCCTCCGATGTCGCCACCCAGGCGCACCAACTGCACGGTGCCCTCGGATTGACCGCAGACGCCACGCTCCGGCAACGCACCCTGCTGCTCTGGGCCGACCGGGACGAGGGTCTGCATCAGCGCAGCTGGGGCGTCGACACCCTCCCGAACCGCGAGGTCGACCTGTGGACGCTGAGCGAGCCGGAGCACACGCACCGGCTCTAGATGGCCGCCACACCGTTCCGCCCGGACCCTCTATCGGGTCAGGCAGGCCGAGCGAGCGGCACCCCGGGGTCCCTGCGGGCCATCCCGAACAGGCGTGGAGGAGGTAGTGCGCCGGCGATCAGAAGGGTGGCGCACTCCATCGATCCCGGGCCCAGGCGTGCGTGTTTCGTTGTTGACGCGCGCCTGGGCTTCGGGGGACCGGAACAAGGGGGCGAGAGACCCTGAAACATAGTGGCGCGCAGGCACACCCTCGCGCGCCCGACCGACTGAGTTCGGGTTAACCGCCGGCGCTTGCCGCGGCGCGGGTAAATCCCAGAATTGCTTCCGCGCTGCTGGTCATGTGCTCGGCCATCAGGCGGCGCGCCCGCTCGCCGTCTCCGGCCTCGATCGCCGCGAAGATCTTGCGGTGCTGGTCATTGGAGGTATGCCGCGCCTGTGGGCCCACCCGGAACGCCCCCATCAATGGGGTCAACTCTGCCTGCACTTCCGTCTCCGCCCGCGCCAGCCGCTGCGACCGCGTGCAGGACGCGATGGTGACGTGAAAGGTTGCGTCACACTTGCGAAATTCCTCGAATACCTCTGCGGCGTCCATACGTTCGATCAGATCCCGCATCCCGGCAAGATCCTCGGCCGTCGCGCGTTCGGCGGCCAGGGCCGCACTCTCCCCGCCGATGGCGACTCGGTAATCGGTGAGGTCGGTGATGTACTCGTCGGTGATCGTCGCGATCCGCTTCTGCGCCTCGCGCTCGGGAACCGTCAGTGCCAGCTGTTTGACATAGGTGCCGCCCTGGCGACCGCGTCGGGTCTCGACGTAGCCGGCTTCGCGCATCACCGCCAGCGCTTCGCGCAACGTCATCGCGGAAATCCCCAGCTGGTCGGCTAGTTCCGACTCGGAGGGAAGTCGCGATCCGACATCGAAGATGCCCAGGCCGATGGCATCGCCGAGCCGACGAACGGTCTGCGCGACCAGCCCCTCACCGCCGATCGGGGACAGGATGACACTGCGAACGAGCAGGGACGCCGGTGAGGGGGTCCGGGAATCGGACGCCGAGTCATTTGTATCCATTATCTTCACATCATATAGGTCTAGAGAAGGCAAAGTCGAGTGCTTGCAACTCTAACATCTAATGTTAGAGTTCAAACATGAGTATCGAATCTGCCACCGACGGCAATCTGCTGAAGATCACCGACCCGGGTTTCTCTGCGATGGGCGAGGAGATCCGTGCGGCCAGGGAGCAAAACTGGTATGCCCGAACCACTTACGGAATCGCTGTCCTACGTCACGGTGAGGTGGGCGCTCTGCTGAAGGATCGCCGCCTCCGGCAGGGAAGCTGGTCGTGGCCCGCACAGAACGGCATCACCGACGGTGTGCTCTCGGACTGGTGGAAGAGCTCCCTGGTCGGCATGGAGGGTGAGGATCATGCCCGCATCCGCAAGCTGGTCAACCCTGCGTTCTCCCACTCGGTCATCGCGACGATGACCGAGAGTTTCCGCGAACTCGCCCACGATGTCATCGACCAGTTCGCCGACTCCGGCGCATGCGAATTCATGACGGACTTCGCCGAACCGTACTCGTCTCGCGCCCTGTGCCGGCTGCTCGCCCTACCCGAAGGGGACTGGCGCGAGCTCACGCAGCTCTCGTCCGACATGGGGCTGGCCTTCGGCCCCGAGATCGCCGAGCAGCGAGCCACGATCGAAGCCGCAATCCTCGCGCTCTATGCCCGCGCCGACGAACTCGTCGCCCAGCGCCGCCGCCAGCCCACCGACGACTTCGTCTCGCAACTGGTTATCGCAACGGACGAGAACGGGGACCGGCTGAGCGATCAGGAACTTCGGGAGCTGATCACCAGCCTGATCTTCGGCGGCATGGACACCACCCGCAGTCAACTCGGACTGATGATGCAGGCCTTCGTCGAGCATCCCGATCAATGGGCGCTGCTCGCCGACCAACCGGAAATTGCCGCCCAGGCTGTCGAGGAAGTCATTCGCTTCAACCCGACGATCCACTGGACCACCCGACTGGCCATCGAGGACTTCTCCTTCCAGGGCGTCGACATCCCGGAGGGAACGGTGCTCCACCTCATGTCCTACTCCTCCGGCACCGACCCCCTCGCAGTCGGAGACGCAAGCTTCGACATCACGGCCAAGCGCGCCCCCCACTTCGGTTTCGGGGGAGGGCGGCATCACTGCCTCGGGCACTTTGTCGCCCGCCTCGACATCCGCGAAGCGCTGCAAGCCCTTTCGCAGCGCCTGGCCCAGCCGCGATTCTCCGCGCCGCCCAGTAATCGGCCGCCGACCGGGAACACCGGCCCGATCGAGCTTCCCGTGAGCTTCGTTCCGGCACGCCCGAACTGACGGCAGTGGTGACCGGCACGCCGTCTCGCGGGCAGGTGGCACGGCGGTGCCCTGCGCGGGCGAGGGCGCGTGGGAAACCTACCGCTCACCTTTTAACATAAAACCTCTTGTGTTAGCGGTATTGCAGCAGTAGCGTTCTCGCTCATCGATCGGAGTGCGCGTCATCACACCCCGGTCAGTCACCCTCACCGAAGGAGCTCACATGACCGAGCGAGAATCCACCGTCCACAGAAATGGACGGAACTGTCTGAGGACGGCGTGCCTCGGCACGGCGACGAAGGCGGCGTGAAATGACCAACCCATCCACGCCCACAACCGGCGCCGACCTCACCGCGCAGGCGCATCTCGAGACGGGACGGTTGGGCAGGACCTCCCTGGTCTCACTGTCGCTGGCGTCCTTCTTCCCCGCAGTCGGCATCGCCTTGGTGCCCCTGCTCGTGTTCAGCACCGCCGGCACCAATGCGTGGCAGGCATCACTACTGTCCACGATCGCCGTCATCTGCGTCGGGCGAGCAGTCACCGCCTTCGCCCGGCGATACGTCGCCACCGGATCGCTGTACTCCTACATCGGAGAGGTATTCGGCCCCTGGGCCCGATACCTGACCGCGGCCGCCCTACTCGCCGGGTTCATCGCCGCGATCGGAGCACTCGCCGCCGTCGTCGGGATCTTCGCCGGTAGCTTCCTGCTCTCACACGGGGTCGACAACGCCCTGTCCTTCGGGCCGCAACTGGCAATCTTCCTCGTCGCTCTCGCCCTCGCCGCCGCGATCGCCTACCGCGGTCTCGACACCTCGGTCTGGATCGCGGTGACCCTGGCCGTGTTGTCGTTCCCCCTCGTCCTGGTCATCACCATCGCCAGCGCCGCCAAGACCGGACTCGATCTCGCCGATCAGTTCAGCCTCAGCGAGTTCAGCCTCAGCGGAACGCTCCAGGGCATGGCCGTCGGAGCTGCCTTCCTGGTCGGCTTCGAATCCTGTACCGCACTCGCCGCGGAGACCCGCAACCCCCGCCGCAACGTGCCTCTCGCGGTCATGTCCGTCCCGGTTCTCCTCGGCGGCCTCTTTCCCCTGGTCACGATTCTCCAGGTCCCGGGGCTGCAGGCGGCGTCCGCCGAACTGGCGGCCGGAATGTCGGCTCCCGCGGCGCTGGCACTGCATGCCGGTCTCGGCTCCGGGGTCGCCACCGCCAGCGATCTGGTCCTCGCGGTCGCTACCTTCGCCGCACTGATCGGCTTCATCAACTATGGTGCGCGTTTCGCCATGACCCTCGCCGATGACGGTCTCCTGCCCGCTCCGCTGGGGAGGATCCATCCTCGCCACCACAGCCCCTTCGTCAGCATCGCGGTGATGTCCGTCGCCGGGTTCGTCCTCGTCGCCGCCCTGGTCTTTACCGCGGGAGATGTGGTGTCGGCGTACTACACCGTCGCTCCTCTAGTCGTGTACCTGTGGGTGCTCCCATACGTCCTGATCACCGTCGGCGCCATCGTCCTCACCGTGCGGGCGCATGAGTACCGGCCGTTGCTGATCGGCGCGTCCGTCTTCGGCGCAGTGGCGACAGCATGGATGTACATCAACGGGGTGATCAACCCACCACCAGCGCCGGCGAACGCCATGTCCTGGATCGTGCTGATCGTCCTCGCCGTCCTCCTCGCCGTTTTTGCGATCACCAAGCGCAGACAAGCGCCGAGCACCGCGGTGGAAGTCTCTCCGCAACCGGTCGCCCAGGTCGAGGAGGTCTGACGAGTTCGAATCTGAAAACCGTGGTGGCTGGAAGGACACATCCTTCCAGCCACTTCACCGCGCCCCAACCGTTGAACACAGCGGCCTCGACCACGCCCCGCGTGGCTCCCGACCGCGGAGCCCGCACAACGACACCTCCGAGAAAGAAGCACCATGAACAAACACATTCCGTCGTGGCACGACGACGAGGTCAAGGCGCTGTCCGAGCTCGCGGTCGGGTTCTTCGAACGCGAGGTGGTCGCGCACAACGAGAAGTGGGACGCCCAGCACCGCATCGACCGTGCGGTGTGGCTCGCGGCGGGCGAGCTGGGGTTGCTGTGCTGCTCGATCCCGGAGGAGTACGGCGGCGGTGGCGGCACGTTCGCGCACGATCTCGCCGTGTTCGAGGCCCAGGGCTATGCCGGGGACCTCGCGCTCGGCATCTCGGTGCATTCGGGGATCGTGGCGCACTACCTCCTCGAGTACGGCACCGAGGAGCAGAAGAAGACCTGGCTGCCGGGGATGGCGACGGGGGAGATCCTCGGTGCCATCGGCATGACCGAGCCCGGCGCCGGATCGGACCTCAAGGCGATCAAGACCACCGCCGTCCGGGACGGCGACGAGTACGTCGTCAACGGGTCGAAGACGTTCATCACCAACGGCGCGTCCGCCGACATGATCGTGCTGGCGGTCAAGACCGATCCGAAGGCCGGCGCCAAGGGGGTGGCGCTGCTGATCGTCGATCTGCGGGACTGCCCCGGGTTCGCTGTCGGGCGGGTGTTGGACAAGGTCGGTCAGCACGGCGCCGACACGTCGGAGTTGTCGTTCACCGATGTGCGGGTGCCGGTGTCGAACCTGCTCGGCGAGGAGGGGCAGGGTTTCGGGCAGCTGATGGCGCAGCTGGTGCAGGAACGGCTGATCATCGGCGCGCAGGCGTCCGGTGCGATGACTCGTGCGGTGGAGGACACCGTTGCGTACACGAAATCACGGCAGGCGTTCGGGCACAGTCTGTTCGAGTTCCAGAACACGGCGTTCGAGCTCGCCGAGTGCCAGACCATCGCCCGCACCTGTGCGGTGTTTCTGGACCACTGCATCGAGGCGCACCTGCGTGGGGAACTGGACCCGTCCGAGGCGGCGATGGTCAAGTACTGGCTCACCGAGCAGCAGTGCGCGGTGATCGACCGGTGCGTGCAGTTGCA
>SEEV01000865.1 GCA_004211695.1 Rhodococcus sp. (in: high G+C Gram-positive bacteria) | reverse complement strand
ACGGGAGTGACGACATTGACGTTCTTGTCGGCGAAGAAGTCGACCACGTCGGTCCTCGCCTGCCAGGTTGCCGAGTCCTCGCCGCCACCGGCGCCGTTGAGCAGGTACAGCGTCGGCCGCGGCACGCTCGTATCGGCGGGGCGGATCACCTCGAGGAGAATCGCTTTCTCCATCGCCGCCGAGTAGACGTACATGTTCAGCTGACGGTCGTCGATCTCCTCGATGTGGTCGAGGGCGGATCCGTCTGCCGACGCCGGCTTGTCGGCGGGAAGGGCCCGCCATTCGTCCGCCGACGCCGCGGCCACCTGACCGAACATGGCAGACGACGCAACGACGACGACCGCCAGGACTGCCCGACAGTGTCCGATCGCGCTCATAGCCGCTCCTCGTGCTTGACTGCGGTGCCCGACAACCGTCTGATGAATATTCCGAACATTCCCCCTTCACGGTAACCGGCAAACATTCCCCAGTGCGGCTGAACGGACACCGGACTTCGCCGCGACGCCGCCCTATCGTGGAAGCATGACGCTGCTCGCCGAAGACCTGCTGTTGCTGCTGCTCGACGACGCCTCGGGCAAGCCCGTCGTCGACGGGACCAGGATGTCGCGCGTCCTCGCCGGCGCCGTCCTTCTGGAACTGGCCCTCGACGACGTCGTCACCCCGGCCGAACCCGGCGAGGACGTGAAGAAGGGACGTCTCGTCGTCCGGGAGGGATCGATGCCGCAGGATCCGCTGCTCGCGCGGGCCGTCGACCTCATCGGGACGTCCAAGCCGATGAAACCGGAAGCAGTCATCGAGAAGCTCGCCAAGAACCTGCGCGACGAACTCGCGAGGCGCATCGTCGACGCGGGATGGGTCCGCGAGGAGAAGGGCAAGGTGCTGGGTATCTTCCCGACCACGCGCTGGCCGGAGGTCGACGGACGCCACGAATGCGCGGTGCGATCCGAGCTGAGCGCCGCGATCCTCGACGGGGTCACGGCCGCTCCGCGCACCGCCGCGCTCGTCTCTCTTCTGTCCGCTGTCGACGCCGCGCCGAAGCTGTTCCCCGACGCCGACCGTCGCGCCGTGAAGAAACGGGCGAAGGAAATCGCCGAAGGCGACTGGGCGGGCAAGGCAGTGCGCAAATCCGTCGAGGCCGTCAACGCCGCCATCATCGTCGCCGCCACCGTGCCCGCCATCGTCGCGGGGAGTGGGTAGGGGGAGCGGGTAGAAGGGTTCGGGGTGCGGATTGTTGTGGGGTCTTGTGGAGCGCAACGGCTTTCGTTAGTGTAGAACACATGTAATGCTTATCTGCTTAAGTGGACTGATTGATTAGAATTCACCGAAAGTGTTGCTGGACAGTGAATCGGCGTCCCCGGATTCGATATGGTGGCTGGCTGCGGTGCCACCGATGAGCTCGGCGAGCGGATGGGGATCGGTGTTGACGCTCTGCTGCAGCAGCCGGTAGAAGAGCATCCCGCGAGCCTT
>SEEV01000348.1 GCA_004211695.1 Rhodococcus sp. (in: high G+C Gram-positive bacteria) | reverse complement strand
GCCTTCCGCGCGTTCTACGCCCTGCCCGCCGAGAACTTCAAGACGCACAGCGGTCAGGTCACCAACGCCGTCTACGGGTTCACGTCGATGTTGATCAACCTGCTGCGCGACGAACAGCCCTCCCACGTGGCGGCGGCGTTCGACGTGTCCAGGCAGACGTTCCGGGCGGAGAAGTTCCCGGAGTACAAGGCGAACCGCAGCAAGGCGCCGGACGAATTCAAGGGACAGGTCGAGATCACCAAGGACGTGCTCGGGGCCCTCGGCATCCCGGTGATGGCCGAGGAGGGCTTCGAGGCCGACGACATCATCGCCACCCTCACCACCCAGGCCGAGGCGCTCGGATACCGGGTCCTCGTGGTCACCGGCGACCGCGACTCGCTGCAGCTGGTCACCGACGGGGTGACGGTGCTCTACCCGAAGAAGGGCGTCTCCGACCTCACCCGGTTCACGCCGGCGGCCGTCGAGGAGAAGTACGGGCTCACACCTGCGCAGTACCCCGATTTCGCGGCCTTGCGCGGCGACCCGAGCGACAACCTGCCGGGCATTCCGGGGGTGGGCGAGAAGACCGCCACCAAGTGGATCAAGGAGTACGGCGATCTCGTCGGCCTGGTCGACAACGTCGACAAGGTCCGCGGCAAGGTCGGGGACGCGTTGCGGGAGAACCTGCCGAACGTCCTGCTCAACCGGGAACTCACCGAGATGGTCCGCGACGTCCCCCTGCCGTACACCCCGGACCAGCTGATGCTCGCGCAGTGGGATCGGGAGAAGATCCACGCGCTGTTCGACGACCTCGAGTTCAAGGTGCTGCGTGATCGGCTGTTCGCCACGCTCGCCCCGGTCGAGGCGGAGGCCGAGGAGGGCTTCGAGGTGCGCGGTAGCGCGCTCGAACCCGGTGCGGTCGCGGACTGGTTGTCGGCGCACGCGTCGACGGGTGAGCGATCCGGCGTGTCGGTGGTCGGCACCCGCACCCCGTACGGGGGAGACGTGACCGCGATCGCCATCGCGGCCGCCGACGGTGAGGGGGCGTACATCGCCACCGCCGCTGCCACCCCGGAGGACGAGAAGGCCCTCGGCGACTGGATCGCCGACGCGGATCAGCCGAAGGCCCTGCACGAGGCCAAGTGGGCGATGCACGCGCTCCGCGGACGCGGCTGGGTGCTGGGCGGTCTCACCAGTGACACCGCGCTGGCGGCCTACCTGGTGCGGCCGGGACAGCGGACGTTCAACCTCGACGACCTGTCGCTGCGGTACCTGCGCCGGGAACTGCGGGTGGAGGAGACCGGCCAGGAGCAGCTGTCACTGCTCGACGACGCCGATCAGGTCGACGCCGAAGCCGCCGAGACCGAAATTCTCAGCGCCCGCGCCGTCCTCGACCTCGCGGCCGCGCTCGACACGGAACTCGCGAACATCGAATCGACGGCTCTGCTGTCGGAGATGGAGTTGCCGCTCCTGGAGGTGCTGGCCCACATCGAGGCGTCCGGGATCGCCGTCGACGGCGACCACCTGCACGACCTGCAGAGCCGATTCGCCGCGCAGGTCTCGGAGGCGGCCGAGGCCGCCTACGGGGTCATCGGCAAGCAGATCAACCTCGGGTCACCCAAGCAGTTGCAGGTCGTGCTGTTCGACGAGCTGGAGATGCCCAAGACGAAGAAGACGAAGACCGGCTACACGACGGACGCCGAGGCGTTGCAGAACCTGTTCGAGAAGACGTCGCACCCGTTCCTCGAGCACCTGCTCGCGCACCGCGACGCGACGCGACTGAAGGTGACTGTCGACGGTCTGCTGAAGACGGTCGCCGAGGACGGGCGCATCCACACGACGTTCAACCAGACCGTCGCGGCCACCGGCCGGCTCTCGTCCACCGAGCCCAACCTCCAGAACATCCCGGTGCGTACCGATGCGGGCCGCCAGATCCGGGACGGCTTCGTCGTCGGCGAGGGCTTCGACTCGCTGCTCACCGCCGACTACAGCCAGATCGAGATGCGGATCATGGCCCACGTGTCCGGCGACGAGGGGCTGATCGAGGCGTTCAACACCGGGGAGGATCTGCACAGCTTCGTCGGTGCCCGCGCCTTCGGCGTGCCGATCGAGGAGGTCACGCCCGAGCTGCGCCGGCGGGTGAAGGCGATGTCCTACGGCCTGGCGTACGGGCTCAGCGCGTTCGGGCTGGCAGCCCAGCTCAAGATCTCGACCGAAGAGGCGAAATCGCAGATGGAGGCGTACTTCGCGCGGTTCGGCGGGGTGCGCGACTACCTGCACGAGGTCGTGGAGCAGGCCCGCAAGGACGGCTACACCTCGACGCTGTACGGGCGCCGCCGCTACCTGCCCGACCTCACCAGCGACAACCGCCAGCGGCGGGAGGTCGCCGAGCGGGCCGCGCTCAACGCGCCCATCCAGGGCACCGCTGCCGACATCATCAAGGTCGCCATGATCAACGTGCAGCGTTCGCTGCGCGAGGCGGGTCTGAAGTCGCGCATGCTGCTGCAGGTCCACGACGAACTCGTGCTCGAGGTCGTCGATGCGGAACGGGAACGGGTCGAGGAGTTGGTCCGCGACAAGATGTCCTCGGCCATCGAACTGTCGGTGCCGCTCGACGTGTCCGTCGGCACCGGTCGCAGTTGGGACGCCGCCGCACACTAGGCGGCGGCGCTCCTCCGCCCTACTCGGCCGGAGCCTGCTCGGCGATCTGCTTGCGCACCTCGTCCATGTCGAGTGCCTTGACCTGCGTGACCAGATCCTCGAGCGCCGCCGGCGGCAATGCGCCCGGCTGGCTGAACACCAGCACGCCCTCACGGAACGCCATGATCGTCGGGATCGAGCGGATGTTCGCCGCGGCGGCGATGCCCTGCTCCGCTTCGGTGTCGACCTTGGCGTGTACCACGTCGGGGTGCTGCTCGGACGAGGCCTCGAACGTGGGCGCGAAGGAGCGGCACGGTCCGCACCACGATGCCCAGAAGTCGACCAGAACGACGTCGTTGCCGGTCACGGTCTCGTCGAAGTTCTGCTGAGTCAGTGTCTTGGTGGCCACGAGGGTCCTTTCGTTCGGTGACGGTGTTGCCTGTGCAACGCCGGGTCGCCGCCGATTCTTCCCTGCGTGCTTCTCAGCCGGTGCGCTCCGCGGCGCGGAACGTGCGGCGGTACGCCTGCGGGGTGGTGTGGCGGAGCCGCAGAAAATGCTGCCGCAGGACGGCGCCGCCGCCGAAGCCGACGCGTTCGGCGATCACGTCGACCGAGAGGTCCGAGTTCTCCAGCAGGTGCTGCGCGGCCAGCACCCGCTGGTCGCTGAGCCACCGGGCGGGGGTGGTCCCGGTCTCGGCCTGGAAGCGCCGCGCGAACGTGCGGGGTGACATGTTGGCCTTGGCGGCCACGGAGGTGACCGTGAGGTCGAGGGCGAGGTGCTCGGTCATCCAGTCGAGCAGAGGCCCGAGGGTGTCGATCGTCGTCGACGGCAGCGGCATCGCCACGTACTGGGCCTGGCCGCCGTCCCGGTGGGGTGGGACCACCATGCGCCGGGCGATGCCGTTGGCCACCCGGCTGCCCTGTTCCTTGCGCACGATGTGCAGGCACAGGTCGATGCCGGCGGCGGTGCCCGCGCTGGTCAGGACGGGATCGTCGTCGACGTAGAGGACGTTCGGGTCGACGGTGGCCGCCGGGTGGAGTTCGGCGAGGCGCTGCGCGTGCCGCCAGTGGGTGGTGCATTTGCGTCCGTCCAGCAGTCCGGCCGCACCGAGCACGAACGCGCCGCTGCAGAGACTGGCGACCTTGGCGCCCCGGTCGACCGCCGCCCGGAGTTTGCCGAGCAGCGGATCCATGCACGGATCGGGGTCCTTCGCGCACACGAAGGTGCCGTCTGCCTCGGCGTAGGTTCCGCCGGCAGGGACGACGACGAGGTCGGCGTCGTCGAGTCGGTCGAGGTCGTACGGAACGTCGATGCCGTAGCCGAAGCGGGTGCGGATGGGTTCCGGTGAGCCGGCGACGAGGGAGAAGTCGTAGGTGGGCAGACCGTCGTCGGATCTGTCGAATCCGAAGACCTCACAGGCGACACCGAGTTCGAACGCCTCGGTGAGTGGCATGAGCGGTACGACCACCTTTTTCAGCACCACACCAGTATGGCAGAAATACGGTCAACTATGTCATTTCTGCCACTTTTTCTCCGGGGTCGAGGGAACCAGGCTGAAGACATGACAATTCTGGTCGTGGTACTCCTCGTGTTCCTGGCGCTCGACGCGCTGGCGCTCGCCGGCCGCACGCCCGACACCCACAACGAAGTCACCCAGCACGGGGACTTCCGGTTTTGAGAGCGAATCTGGCGGTCCAGTACGCGGGCGCTGCGCTCGCCTGGGGCGCGAGTTTCCTCTTCATCAAGGTCGGGCTCGAGGGCCTGTCCTTCACCCAGGTCGTCCTGTGGCGGCTGGTGTTCGGGGCGCTGACGCTCGGTGCCGTGCTCGGTCTCACCCGGACGCGGTTGCCGCGTGACGTGACCACCTGGGCGCACCTGTCGGTGCTGGCGGTCGCGCAGTGCCTCGTGCCGTGGTTGCTGTTCAGCTGGGCCGAGCAGAGCATCAGTTCGGGCCTCGCCAGCATCTACAACGCGACGACGCCGCTGATGACGATGTCGGTGGCGCTGGCGTTCCTGCCGGGGGAGAAGCTCACGGACGCAAAGCTGTTCGGGTTGCTCCTGGGATTCTCGGGTGTCGTGGTGGTGCTGGCGCCGTGGCAGGCGGGGATCGTCGGCAGCGTCCCCGCTCAGCTCGCGTGCCTGGGGGCCACCGCGTCGTACGGCGTCGCACTGGTCTACCTCCGGCGGTTCGTGCTTCCGCGGGGCGTCGACACGCCCACCATCGCGTTCATGCAGGTGTCGATCGCCGCTGCGGTCATGGTTCTCGTCACCCCGTGGGCGGCGAGCACACCGATGCACCTGACGCCGGCGATCGTCGCGTCGATGATCGGACTCGGGGCGTTCGGCACCGGACTGGCGTTCGTGTGGAACACGAACGTGGTGCGCGGCTGGGGACCCACGGCCGCGTCCACCGTCACCTACCTGACGCCGGTGGTCGGTGTGGTGCTCGGTGCGGTCGCACTCGACGAGCACATCTCGTGGAACCAGCCGGTGGGGGCACTCGCGGTGATCGCGGGAATCGTCGTCACGCAACGGTCTTCGAGACGGGCGGCCGCCACGGCAACGCCCGCCGGTGCGCCGTGATCACGGCGGCGCGGTGATCACCCACTCCCGTTTGGCGTCCCCGTCCCACCGGCGCACCACCGACGCCCGGCCGATGATGTCGCCGCCGTCGAGCAACCGCGCGGCGTCCGCGATCTGATCGGCCGGGAGCCGCCGGGCCAGCGTCACGTGCGGCGTCCACTCGCCCGGGCGGATGTGCGGCGTGATCTCCGTGGAGTGCCCCGCGAGGTCGAACACGGTGTGGTGCAGAGACAGCAGGGCCTTCGACGGCACCACCAGCCGGGACAGCGTGACGTGCCGGCCGCCGAACATCACGAGTCCGCCGAGCCGGACGTGGAACGACGGCGTCGGGATCCGGCGGCCCAGCAGCTCGTCGATCTCGGGTGGGATGTGGCGCGCCACGAACAGGGTGATGTGCGGCCGATTCGATTCGGCGCGCACGCGCGTGCGGCTGGGCATCCCGGCGTCCCACAGGCGTTGCCACTCGGCGCGAACGGCAACGTCGGTCGCTTCGTCGAACAGCAGTTCCACCGACTGGACCATGGTAGGCAATGATGGCCTCATGAGTGGTGCTACGGCAAACATTTCCGAGAGACGGATCGGGGTGCTCCTCGGCGACGGCATCGGTCACGAGATCGTTCCGGCGACACAGCGGGTGGTCTCGGCCGCGGTCACCGCGGCGGGCGGCGGCGTCGAGTGGGTGGAACTGCCCCTCGGTTTGGATGCCATCGAGTCGCACGGCACGCCGATCCCCGACTCCACGCTCGCGGCGCTGGACGCACTCGACGCCTGGATTCTCGGTCCCCACGACAGCGCCGCCTACCCGGAGCCGTTCCGCGGGCGGCTGACACCCGGCGGGGTGGTGCGCAAGCGGTTCGAACTCTTCGCGAACCTCCGGCCTGCACGCTCACTCGAGGGGGTCTCCGCGACGGTGCCCGGCATGGATCTCGTGATCGTCCGGGAGAACACCGAGGGGCTGTACGCCGATCGGAACATGTTCGCCGGGAGCGGCGAGTTCATGCCGACTCCCGACGTGGCGCTGGCCGTCGGCGTGGTGACTCGGCAGGCGTGTGAGCGCATCGCGCACACCGCATTCGAGCTGGCGCGGACGCGGCGCTCCCACGTCACGATCGTGCACAAGGCCAACGTGTTGTCGATGACCACGGGACTGTTCCGGGACGTGTGCCGCGAGGTGGGGGAGCGCGACTACCCGGACGTGCGGATCGACGACGAGCACGTGGACGCGATGACCGCGCATCTCGTGCGCCGGGGAGCCGATTTCGATGTCGTGGTCACGGAAAACATGTTCGGCGACATCCTGTCGGATCTGACGGGCGAACTGTCCGGCTCGCTCGGTACGGCGCCGTCTATCAACAGTTCCGAGACCAAGGTGATGGCGCAGGCGGCGCACGGCGCGGCACCCGACATCGCCGGGCGAAACCGGGCCAACCCGACGGCGCTGATGCTGTCGGCCGCGATGATGCTGGAGTGGCTCGGGGACCGCAGCGCGGACCGGCATCTGGCCGGCGCGGCCCACCGGATCCGCGACGCCGTCCGCGCGACGATCGCATCCGGTGTCGCCACGGCTGACCTGGGTGGACTCGCGTCGACCAGTGAATTCACGGAGACGGTCCTCGCCCGCACACTCCGTCGCTGAAACCGCCGCCACGGGCCGCGGCAGGCCGATAATGTTCGGTAAGGCGTCCGCAGATGTGGGTGCCGTAACCTACCGTTCGACTATTCGGAGTTCGAGAGTTCTCCGTCGCCGTAGCTCGCTCGGTGTACCACGATTTCCTTGGAGGACATGCCAGTGTCTGGTC
>SEEV01000864.1 GCA_004211695.1 Rhodococcus sp. (in: high G+C Gram-positive bacteria) | reverse complement strand
TGCACCAAGGCGTTCCCGGGATGGCACCCCCACCGGCCGGGGCGGCGCCCGCCCCGCTGCCCGCCGCCACCGCGGACCGCGCCCGCGACGTCTTCGATCAGATCCGCGGCCCGGACGGCCACGGCTGGAATCAGCTCGGGAACCGGTCGATCGTCGACGCCATCGCCGCACTCGCCCACCAAATGGGAGTGCCCGGGTACTGAAACACACACGGCGCACCCGAAACCCCACGCGAAGGGGGGCACCGGGTGCGCGGAGCCGGACAGGGCAGAAGCGGTGGGGCGCGACCGACGGGACCCGGAGCGAGAAGGGAAGCTCGGGTGCCCACGCACCCGATGGCGCCGCGACACCCCTCGCCACCGAAGACGGACCCCACCGCCCCTCGCTCCCCGTCCGACGCGAAGATTCGCCGGACGCGGGCGGGGCGAGCCTCGTGTAGGGGACCGACCCGGCGTACGGTCCACAGGGTGGCACGACAATCCGCGAGAGCTGCCTGGCTGCTCGCCGCGATCGTCCTCGCGGGGGTCGGGTGTACCGCGCCCGACTCCGGTTCGACAACGACCGCCGCTGCGCCATCGGCTGACCAGCCGCACTCGGCGTCGGTGTCCCCACCAACCGCACCGGCAGCGTCGTCGGTCGTACCCGATGTACCGCAACCCTGCCGGGCATCGGATGTGACTGCCACGGTGGGACAAAGTTCCAGCGCCGCCGGCAGTATCGGGTTTCCGATCATCTTTACCGCTGCGAGTGAACGAACCTGCGAGCTCGACGGATTCCCCCGGGTCTCCTACGTCACCGGCCGGGACGGCGAACCCGTCGGTGCCCCCGCGGTACCCGAGGGGCAGCGGCCACCGGGACCGGTCCGGGTGGGCGTCGCCGAGCCGGCGTCCGCACTGGTCGTGGCGGTGAACGTGCGCAACTACGACGAAGACCTCTGCGCTCCGGTGGCGGTAACCGGCCTGCGCGTCTACCTGCCGGGAGACGAAGTCCCCCTCCATCTCGAGCGCCCGGGTACCGCCTGCAGCCGACCCGAACCCGTCACCACCCAGCTCCGGGTGGGCCCGGTGGTACCGGGCACCACGGGCCAATGATCGTCGGGCGCCGATCCGCTCTCCGCACGTGCCCGCCGACCATCATCGATCCCTGTGCAACCTCTCTGCGGCGGGCGAGCGCCCTCGGCAGGGACATCGTCGACGCACCCACGTGAGCTTCCTCACATAACGACCGGGTAACGGAAGGGCACCGGCTCGGGATACACGGGTCTCGTCCCCACTAGCTGGGAAGGGTCTCTGTGTGCGCCCAATGAGGCCCCGCAGCAGGCGAAGACACACCGCGTTATCAAATGGTGACATTGCGGCCTCCGCCCGTTACCGTCGTCACCGGCCGAGGAAACATCGGCCACATCCGGCCCGCCGCGCCAAGCCTCGTCCCGCGGGTACCGGAGTCCCGACGAAGCATTCCAGGGACGAGG
>SEEV01000863.1 GCA_004211695.1 Rhodococcus sp. (in: high G+C Gram-positive bacteria) | reverse complement strand
ACAGTGAACGAAGAGGGTTTCCTAGTCACAACGGGTGACTACATCGAAGCTCTCGGCCCGGCATTTTGGGAGCGTCGACCGTGACCGACAACAAACCGTCCAAACTGAGCGCGATGGCCGCAGGCCAGGCAGAGGCGATGGACTCGCGCTACCACCTCGCAGCGGGAATGCGGCGGCAGATCAACAAGGTCTTCCCCACCCACTGGTCGTTCCTGCTCGGCGAGATCGCGCTGTACAGCTTCATCATCCTGCTGATCTCCGGTGTCTACCTGACGTTCTTCTTCGACCCGTCGATGGCGCACGTCGTCTACAACGGTGCGTACGAGCCCCTGCGCGGCGTCACGATGTCCCGCGCGTACGAGACCACCCTGAACATCTCGTTCGAGGTCCGCGGCGGCCTGTTCGTCCGTCAGATCCACCACTGGGCTGCGCTGATGTTCGCGGCGTCGATCGTCGTGCACCTGCTGCGCATCTTCTTCACCGGCGCGTTCCGACGTCCGCGTGAGGCCAACTGGGTCATCGGCTGCCTGCTGCTGATCCTCGCGATGTTCGAGGGATTCTTCGGCTACACGATCCCCGACGACCTGCTGTCCGGCACGGGCCTGCGCGCCGCGTTCTCCGGCATCACGCTCAGCATCCCGATCGCGGGCACCTGGATGCACTGGCTGATCTTCGGCGGCGACTTCCCCGGCGACCTGATCATCCCCCGCCTGTACGTGGCGCACGTGCTGCTGTTCCCGGGCATCATCCTCGCGCTGATCGCCGGTCACCTCGCGCTCGTCTGGTACCAGAAGCACACGCAGTTCCCCGGCCCCGGCCGTACCGAGAACAACGTCGTGGGCGTGCGAATCCTCCCGGTCTTCGCCGTCAAGTCGGGTGCGTTCTTCGCCGTCACCTTCGGTGTTCTCGCCGTGATGGGTGGCGTTCTGCAGATCAACCCGGTCTGGACCATTGGCCCCTACAATCCGTCCCAGGTGTCGGCAGGTTCTCAGCCCGACATCTACATGATGTGGACGGACGGCCTGGCCCGTCTGTGGCCGGCATGGGACATCTACCTGTTCGACCGCTACACCATCCCGTCGGTGTTCGCTGTCGCGCTGATCATGGGCCTGGTGTTCACCGTCCTGATCGCCTACCCGTGGATCGAGAAGCGTCTGACCAAGGACGATGCTCACCACAACCTGCTGCAGCGTCCGCGCGACGTTCCGGTGCGTACCGCGATCGGTGCGATGGCGATCGCGTTCTACGCCGTCCTCACGATCTCCTGCATCAACGACATCATCGCGTACCACCTGAGCATCTCTCTGAACGCGATGACGTGGATCGGCCGTATCGGCATGGTGCTGCTGCCCCCGATCGCCTTCTTCGTGGCCTACCGGTTCTGCCTGGGTCTCCAGCGCAGCGACCGTGAGGTCCTCGAGCACGGCATCGAGACCGGCATCATCAAGCGGATGCCGAACGGTCAGTACAT
>SEEV01000862.1 GCA_004211695.1 Rhodococcus sp. (in: high G+C Gram-positive bacteria) | reverse complement strand
TTGGGGTGGGTGATCGACCCGGGCAACGAAGAGGACTTCGACGACATGGAGGCACTGCGCACCCGCGCCGCGTCCGAGCTGACCGCGGTCCTGCAGGCCGCCCTCACCCCGATGCTCAGCGCTGGGTGGGAGTTGCGCGGCGATCCGGGACACGTGGTGCACCTGTCCCGCAGCATCGGCAAGTTCACCTCCATGGTCGATGTGGTCATCGAACCGTACGTGTGGACGTACTGGAACAAGGACTTAGGCTGGAACAACCGGGTCGGTGAGATGGGCATTCTCGGCTCACCCACCGCCGGAACGTATCTCCCCGACGACGACCTGCCGGCCGCGCGTGAACTCGGCCGACGGTTGGCGTGGTCCGCGAAACACCTCGGCGTACTGCCCGGGCCGACACCGGCCCGAACCGGCGCCGCGATCCTCGACAAGATCAAGCGCGAACGCACCCGATCGGGGAAGGGCATTGTGGTGGCGACCGCCGGCCCGGTACCACCGCTCGATGGTGCTCCCCGCAAGGAGCTCGAACCCGCGGTCGGCTGGGTCCGAGTGCCCGACGCGGAGGATCTCGACGGTGTAAGCCGGTTGGTGTCCATCGACCAACGGGCCGCCTACCTGGCGTCGGCCGGGATGCTCGAATTCGGTTACGGGCAACCCACACATCTGACCGGTGGGGCGGCGGCCGCGGCGGCGGTGGGGGACAAGGGTGCCCCGTTCGGGCTGTGGCGGATCACCCTGCCCGCGGGGCAGACACTGTCGCTGCCCGAGAAGCTGCCGTTGCCGCACCCGCACATGCTTGCGGACCAGCCGGTGCAGACGTGGGTCACCTCGGTCAGCCTCGACGGGTTGTGCTCACCGGTCGCTGATGGGGGGATCGGCGCCGACCTCGACGACCTCGACATCACCGAGGCCTGGGTCTACCCGCAGCAGGGCCGCGTACTGGACAAGTGGGCGAAGATCCTCCGCGAGGCCCGCAAGACCGCTGTTGACACCGAGGACGCCGCAATGAAGAGCTTCATCGGCTCCTGCTACAAGGGCTACATCGGGCGGATGGCCAACCCGGACATGTGGACTGCCAAGCAGATGCAACACCACCACCAACCACTGTGGCGTGCGGCGATCATCGCCCACTGCCGGTGGCGCGGCCGGCGGGTGGCGATGCGGATCGCCCGCGAGCACGGCCACTGGCCGGTCCGCACCATCACCGACTCCTGGGTGTACCTGATCGCTGACGGTGAGGACATCGCCGACCCGAGCGAGGCGCTGGGGAAGATGTCGGTGGAGAAGGACACACTGCTCACCGACACGCTTCTGTCTGACCTGGCGTCGGCGGAGGACATGCACGATGTGAAACTAACGATCAAAGCGGCATTCGCCGAGGAAGACGAGGACTGATGGCCCTGCATCTTCCGAAGCCGCGCACCACGAAGCCGCCGCAGCAGGCGGTCGGTCTCGATGGCCTCAAGGTTTCCGTC
>SEEV01000347.1 GCA_004211695.1 Rhodococcus sp. (in: high G+C Gram-positive bacteria) | reverse complement strand
ACGCCCAGTTCACCGCATCGGGGTGGGGCCACTTCAAGCCGTCACACCCTCACGGGTAAGGGTCGGCTGGGGCCAACTCGAGCCGACAAGGTGGGGCCAGATCGAGTTGACAGAGCCACCCAGGGTGCCGGCGGCCAGCAGCACGGTGGCCGAGTCCAGCGTCTCTCGCCAACTTGACCGGCTCCCAGTGGGAGCGAACCGACTCAGTCCACACCGTGTGCCGCCGTGCCGCGTCAACGGGATGGCGCACGCACCACGGCAACCGTGTCCCCGGGGCCGGGCGCCCCATGACCGGGTCGCCCTCGCACTTTCCCGTGGTCACGGGCGCTCGCACCCGCCGTACCCCGAGTCCGGACATCTCGGCTAAGGAGGTTACGTGTCCACCGCGGGACCGCAGGGTAGTCATGGTCCGGATTCGTCATCGACGAACACCGATAGCCGCGACCCGGCCGCCCGGACTTGGCCTCGGCGGCGGCACGGTGCTCGACCCGATTCAGGCACAGCAACGCTCGACCCGGAGGAAAGTCGTTCTCGATGACCACAATCGGGTCTGCTCCGCGTACGAGACGGACCGGGTCCTCGAATACACCACCACGACCACAGACCGGTCGCCGCCTCCACCAGATCCCGGCCGTGCTCGAACACTGTCGCCTGTCCGACATTGTCGCAGAACCGCTGCCACGCCTGCCGGCGGCGCCCATCCGTGTCACCGGCCGTCAAGGAGGTGAGGGAATCCACTCGATCACCAGGCAGCTCACCCGCGTACGGATCAACACCTTCCCCCGCCGAGGGGTTTGGTGAACCGCAACGCGGCGTCACCACAGTTTCCCGACCTCGCAAGTATCACTAGTCGTCGCTGGCGATGGCCTTCATGGCCTTCCAGCCATGGGTTACGCCGCCGCCCGCTCGCAGGGCAGCGGCAACCATCACCGCCTCGGCCACATCGGCCTTCGAAGCTCCCGCCGCCACCGCACGCTTCGCGTGGTCCCCGATGCAGTACGGGCACTGCGTCGTTACGGCGACGCCGACAGCGATGAGTTCACGCGTCGCCAGAGAGAGACCGTCAGAGTTCTTATTGAAAACAGCCTTGTCGAAACCGAAGTAGGCCGACACCATCTCCGGCACAGCCTCTTTGATGTCGGACATGAACATGGCTTCTTCGTTGTGCGAATGCATTCAGTCAGTTCCCTTTCCATCGAGATATTATTCGCGACATTGCCGGTGCGGGTCCGCTGCATCCCACTGACACTGCCGTGATCGTCGGATCCGTAGAAGCCCGCAGTAATCGGTACGGATCCGACGATCGCCCTCCCTCATCGCTTCCGTCAGGCGAGGGCGGCCGCCGCCGAGCGGCCATCGAGGGCCGATTGCACCAGGTTGCTCTTGGGCAGCGTCGAGCCCGACCTCACTGCCTCGATCCACTGCGCGGTCGTCGACACCGCAGCGAAGTTCGACTGCAGCAGCACCATCAGTGCCGTGTGCAGGGACTCCGCGGAGACCGCGCCCGCCTCGTTGGCGAGATCGATCGCGCCCGTGGCGTCGGACAGGATTTCGGTGGCGAACCCGAGCCCTTCGGCCTCCACGGCCGTGGCGAGGTCGCAATTGTTGGTCATGTAACCGACGATCGTGATGGTATCCACGTCGCGGTCGTGGAGCCATTGCGCCACATCCGTACCCGCGAACACACTCCCGTACTCTTTATGCACCCGCTTGGTGGCCGGATCGATGCACTGTTCGATCTCCGGGTGCAGCGGCCACCCCGCGGTGCCCTCGGCGAACACGGGAGCGCCCTGCGGCATCTGATGCTGAACCACCAGAACCGGGAGGTCACCCGCGGTGGCAGCCTCCACCGCGTTGACGATATTGGCCAGGGACTCCGCGCGCGGCGGGTACCGGATCTCGAGTGGTCCCTCGAAGTACTCCTGCTGGACATCGACGACGACAAGCGCGCGGCGGAGTGCGGTCATCAGGTCTCTCCTTCAACGGTGGTGGTGGCATCGCGCCACCGTGCGGGCGCGGGCCCGTCCCAGTGTTCGGCACATCGCTTTCGTCCACGAGTGGCATGGATGCATACTTTCGATGGAATCAGGCCAACCCGGAGGCATCATGCGCATCGCTGTCTACGCGTTCGACGACATCACCATGTTTCACCTGGCGGCACCGTTGATGGTGTTCGGCGAGGTCGGCCGCCTCGGGCTCGCCCCCGACTGGCAGACGCGGCTGTGGTCCGATCGTGCCGGCACCATCCGCACCATCGAGGGATACCCGATCGGCGAGGTCGCGGGGCCGGACACCGTCGAGTGGGCCGACATCATCGTCATTCCCTCCTGGCCCCAGTCCCTCACCCCTGTTAACGACGTGTTGAAGACCGCGATCACGGCTGCGCATGCCCGCGGCGCCGTCATTGCCGGCCTGTGCCTGGGCGCCTTCGCTCTCGCCGACACCGGCCTGCTCGCAGGACGCTCCGCGGTCACGCACTGGGAGGCGATGCCTCTACTTGCCGAACGCAGCATCGGCAGCGAAGTGGACTCCTCGGTGCTCTACATCGATCACGGTGACGTCCTCACCTCCGCGGGCACGGCCTCGGCGATCGACGCCTGCCTCCATCTGGTGCGCACACACCTCGGATCCGCGGTCGCCACCCGGATCGCCCGCAGCCTGGTCGTCGCCCCGCACCGGGAAGGAGGACAGGCACAGTACATCGACCGCCCCCTGGCTCAGCCGGCATCCGACACCACGATGGCCGAAGTACAGGAATGGGCACTGACCCATCTCGGCGAGCCGCTCACCGTGGACCGGCTCGCTGATCAGGCACGGATGAGCAGACGCAGCTTCGTCCGCCACTTTCACCAATCCACCGGCACCACCCCGGCACGCTGGATCCTCGAACACCGCCTGCAACAAGCGCGGGCCCTCCTCGAAACCACCGACTGGACAGTCGACACCATCGCCGCGAAATGCGGCTTCGGGAGCAGCGTCACCCTCCGGCAACGGTTTACGGCAACCTTCGCCACCTCGCCCACCGCATACCGGCGGCAATTCGCCGACACGCGCGGCACCACCGCCGCACGACCCCAATAGAGCAGAGAGGCCGCTGCTCGACGCTGCCGCGTTGCGAAGTCCGCCCGGACACATGGCCATGCCCTCGCGACAGGTCAACGACCCGTAATTAGTTCGGTGTCAGGAACCGTTGACTACTAGGTCGATAGGCCAAACGAGCCACGGTATCCCACCTTCAACTGGCAACTCCCACATCGTTTCCTCCCCATCTCTTTCGGTGCGGTGTGACCGCCATTGTTCCCCACCCACACCACCAGACCAGGCACACCGCCCCGGCGAGTCCCGAGCCGATACATGTGACGAATACAGACACCGATCGAAGGCGTCGACCGCGCACTTACTGCTCGGCAATTCGGGGATGCAGAAATTTGTTCAATGGCGTGGATCACAGTCTCTGGACTTCCCGGTGCCGGCTCACGAAATCAGTGGTGCGCTGCTCGTCACTGATGTGCAGGTTGTCCGTGTAGCGCCCCTGCCAGCTGATATCCATCGTTGGCGGGGGCTGCGCTTGGCTGCGCCACACGAAAACTCACGTCGTCGCCCCCAATACCCCCTCGGTGCGCTGCCGCTGCTCGACGGCAACCGATCCAACTGTGTTCGATGTTCGGATCAGAGGTTCAGGTGACCGGCGAGACGGCTGATCGGATGCGGTTCGATAGTCAGATTCGTGGCCGCCGACGGGCCGGTGACGCACACGCCGGCGCTTGCCCGCAGATGAGCGGCCACGCCCAACCGGACGGTGGCGGTATCCGTCGCAGCGATGATGCTCGCACCGAAGGCTTGGACGTGACACTGACAGTGCGCGAGAACAATAGCGCTGTCCTCAGCGCGGATCCTGGAATGATCTGTCCCCACGAACCTGACTCTTTCCGCGGGCATCGACGGTACTGGTATCGAAGGCCTCGACGTGGGCGTACTCGTAGGCGGTCACTCGTGCCTCGTTCGACACCTGAGAAAGCAGCGGCCGACGGCCGCGACGGCGCCGCTAATGCCGCCGCACGACTGTCCAATCAGCTTGACCGCAACGTCCCGCGGGATGCACCCGAGATCGAACCAGCGAAGGGCCTCCCGGACCGGATTCAGATGTGCCAGCTCGGTGCCCAGGACCTGGCACCGCAATGACCAGGAGTAGATCCCCAGGACCGCCAACGCCGTCAGGGTGGCCTGCCACACCATCCACGAACGCTCCGTCGGCCCCAGACGCCGGCTCAGGGCCGCATGAGCTCTTCTACCGCGGACGAGACCATGGCGCCCATTCAACCCCAGCACCCCACCGAACGGGTGAGGCACAACTACCGCGTACCCCACCGGGCCAACCACTCAGGGCGAGTGCCCGACATGTCGAGGGCGCCGAAACGGTACCGCCGCTGGTCACGTCAGCTGGCCACGTCGTGCTGCTCACGGAGATACGCAGCACGCTCCGACTCGGACATCCCGCCCCAAATTCCGAACGGTTCCGCCGCGACCAAGGCATGCTCGCGGCACTCGATCAGGACCGGACAGCGCCGGCACAGCGCCTTGGCGCGGGCCTCCCTATGGGCACGGGCCCCACCGCGTTCACCGTCGGGGTGAAAGAAGACGGCGGAATCGACTCCGCGGCACAGGCCTTCCAACTGCCAGTCCCATACATCCACGATCGGCGCGAGATGGTGATGATGTGCAGGCGGCATGACGGACTCCTCAAACTTCACGCTCGATATCGAGCGGACCGACTTCGTCCCCGTCCTGTACCCCCGCCCTTGTGCACAGAAACAGTGCCGCCCGGGCCCGGCGGGACGTCGGCGCGGCCAGCCGACGTCTCCACTGGAGTCCGCGATTCCGGCAAACCGTGGTCGCCGTCCGGCGGAAGATGGCCTTACATCGCCCGAGAGGACCGGTCATGAAGGATTCATCGCGTCCCCGTCTGCCGCGCCTTCTCGCGGCCGCAATCACAACCCTGGCGACGCTGACTGCTGCGATCGTCGGCGCACCTGCCGTGTCCGCGGCACCGGTCGATACGGTTCTGCCAGTGCCGGTGGCCGGCAACACGCTGTCGTTTCAGTATGCGACGTGGATGGGAATCTGCCAGGGCCGTGTCATCGCGCGAACCGACACCACGGCACCGGGTCTCACGTATTTCCGCATGGAGACCGGATGCACCGGGACCGTGCATTGGCGCAACCTCACCACCGGCGCGGCCGGGGATGCCGAGGTGCGAGCATCCAACTCCCCACAGTCACCGCCACCCGCGGCCGCCGCGACCGGGTCCGGTGTCCTCGTCGCCACCATCACCCTGGGCATCCCCTACAGCACCACCTTCTGGCCGGGGATGGGTATGTGGACTGTGCCCTGACCCGGAGACTTGGGCTGGTTTCCAGGCACGCGGGTGACGTGGCAGCGGATACTCAGCACCGGTGACGTCATCGGGGCGCGACCAACCCCATTCTTGTCACCCTTCATACCGGTGACCAGCACCCGGGCCCTGGACGGCATCAGGTGGGATCCCACGGTGATCGTTCGAGTCTGTTGAGCTCATCGAGGGCCTGGTCGATGGCGGTGGTCGGGATGCGGAAGTCGTGGCCCTCCGAAGCCCGGAGGCGGTCGCGTACGTGGGCGAGCATGGCGAGTTCACGCTCGACGTCTGCTGCGGTGCGGTGGCTCACGGTCGCATTTTGTCCTGAGAGGGCGGTGATCAACAGCATGCACCCCTTCTACTCGCCGCAACTAAAGCAACGATGTAACATTGCGGTGCAAACGTAGCAAGGAGTGCGCATGTCGACCCACCGATCGATCTCCCCCAGGCGACACCACAAGCTCGCCGGCTACCGGCTGCGCCGCGACACCGTGACCGGCCGCTACACCCGTGCCGGCGACCGCCCGCACGCCGCTCCGTCGTCGGACGAACGGCGTTTGTCCGACTTGTCGACCCCCGAACTGATCGACGTCGTCGCCTCCGAACTCGCCGCCCGCCCCGAGATGCACCTGGTCCGCAATCAGGTCACCGCGCTGCTGGCGATGGCACCGACCCTGACCGACCGCACCCATGCCGCCCGGATCGGCGCCGACCTCGTCGACGACGCCATCGCACAAGCCGACCTCGAGCAAGCCGCCCGCCGGCACATCCTCGACCACCCGATGCTCACCGCCGGCCAGGTCGCCGCCGTCCTGCACCGGCCAGCATCAGACCGCACCGTCGCCTCGAGGCTCCGCACCACCGGCAAGGTCGTCGCCCTACCCGTCGGCAACAGCTACCGGTACCCGGCATTCCAGTTCGACGAGGCCACCGCCTCCGTCCGCGACACCGTCGCCGCCGTCAACACCACGCTCGGTGCGGCCGCCGACCCCTGGGGTGTCGCGTCATGGTGGCTGACCCCCTCCACCCGCCTGCCCGAGGAGCAGACCCCGGCCGACCTCGCCGCCGACCCGGACCCCGCATCCGGCCAAAAGCTCGAGCGGCTCGCCGCCGCGGTGCTGCCCGACTGATGCCGAACATCGAACCACCGGCCGCAGGGTTACTCCGGCCGGCGCACCGGACCGTGCTCACTGCCGGAACCATGGTGTGGCGGGTGCACAGCAGCCACCGCGCCCCGCACGCCCCGAACCCGACCCCGCAGCCCGACGAGCTCGCCGGTGGCAGGTTCGACTCTCTCGACGGCAGCTACGCCTACCTCTATGTCGCCGACAGCCCCGACGGTGCGATCGCCGAAACCATATGCCGGGACCTACCACTCGATCCCACCGTCGCCCGGATTGTGCCCGCCTCCGCAGTGGCCGGCCGCACCCTGACCGCGCTTGCCGTCACCCGCACCCTCACCGTCGCCGCACTCCACGGGCCGCACCTCTCAAGGGTTGGCCAAGACCTGTGGCTCACCAAATGCGAAGCCCGGCACTACGTCACCACAAGGCGGTGGGCCCACGCCATCCGCGCCGCCGACCCCGACATCGACGGCCTCGCCTACCGGCCCCGGCACAACGAAGACACCCTCGCCTGGATCC
>SEEV01000861.1 GCA_004211695.1 Rhodococcus sp. (in: high G+C Gram-positive bacteria) | reverse complement strand
CCTTTGCCGTCGTCGACGATCTCGATGGCGAGGTCGTCGTAGACGGAGATGCTGACGGTGACCGTCTCGGCTCCGGCGTGCCGGACCGCGTTGCTCAACGCCTCACGCAGCACCGCCTCGGCATGCTCGGCGAGTCCGGCGTCGATGACCGACAGTGGCCCGGACATGTGCACCGTGGTCCGCAGCCCGGAATCCGCGGTGGTCTCGGCGATGATGTCGTGCAGCCGTCGCCGGAACTGGGTCATATCGCCGGAGCCGCCGTGAAGGTCGAAGATCGCGGTACGGATATCACGCACGATGTCGTGCAGATCGTCGATCGACTGCTCGAGCCGTTGCTTGACGATGGGAGCCTTCGCCCGCTGCAGGGTGCTCTGCAGGGACAGGCCGACCGCGAACAGCCGCTGGATGACGTGGTCGTGGAGATCACGCGCGATCCGATCGCGATCGGACAGGACATCGAGCTCGCGCATCCGGCGCTGACTGTTGGCGAGCTGCAGCGCGACGGCCGCCTGATCGGCGAATCCCGACATCAACGCCAGCTGGTCGTCGGTGAACGGCGCCGCGTCGACGTGCCGGAGCGTCACCAGCACCCCGGTCACCGATTGCGCCGCCCGCAGCGGCAGCGCCAGCGCCGGGCCGAACCGCGTTCCCGTCTCGAACCCGGGATCGAAGGCCAGCGCGGTGACGCGCAGCGGGGTCCGGTCACGGAATGCCTCACCGGACGTGGACCGATCGACCGGGATCGGCCGGCCGATGATGCGATCGGACACCGTGCCGGCCGATGCCGTGACCACGAGTTCGGTGACCTCGTCCGACGGGATGTCCGGATCTTCCGGCACCGCGAGGAAGGCGCTGTCGGCGGCGGTGAGGGCGAGCGCGTCGTCGGCGATCACCTGCAGCACCTCCGCGGTGTCACTGCCGGCGAGCAGTTCGGTCGCGATCTCACGAGTCGCCTCGAGCCAGGCCTGCCTGGTCCGGGACTCCTCGTACAGGCGGGCGTTCTCGATCGCGATCCCGGCGGCGGCCGCGAGCGCGCGGAGCAGGACCTCGTCGTCCTCGGTGAACTGTGAGCCGTTGGCCTTCTCGGTGAGATACAGATTCCCGAACACCTCGTCCCGGATCTGAATGGGAACTCCCAGAAAGGTTTTCATCGGCGGATGGTCGGCCGGGAATCCCACCGAGGCGGGGTGCCGGGACAGGTCGACCAGCCGGACCGGCTTCGGATTGGTGATCAGGAAACCGAGGACCCCGCGCCCGCGGGGTAGGTCGCCGATACGCTCGCGGGTCTTCTCGTCGATGCCCTCGAAGATGAACTCGCTCAGGCCTTCACCCGGGGCGAGCACCCCCAGCGCGCCGTAGCGGGCATCGACCAGATTGATCGCGGCGTGGACGATGACGGCATCTTCGCGGCGAGCACCGCCGCCTGGGTCCTGCGTTCGACACCCAGTTTGGTCAGCAGCCGGGACACATAGTTCTTGACGGTCTTCTCCGCGAGGAACATCCGTGCGGCGATCTGACGGTTGGTCAGCCCCTCACCGAGCAGGGCGAGCAACGTCCGCTCCTGATTGGTCAGGTGCCCGAAGATTCCCTCCTTGTCGGTGGCGTCCGCTCGGATCTTGGTCATCAGCACTTCGGCCGCACGACTGTCGAGCAGCGACCTGCCGGCCCCCGCGGCGTGGACCGCCTCGGCCAGCTCCATGCCCCGGATGTCCTTCACCACGTATCCACTGGCCCCGGCGAGAATCGCATCGAGCATCGCCTGGTCGTCCGTGAACGACGTCAGGATGAGGCAATGCAACTCCGGCATCAGCGAGTGCAGTTCTCGGCACAGCTCGATTCCGTTGCCGTCGGGCAGACGCACGTCGAGAACCGCGACATCCGGTTTCAGGGCCGGGATCCGCGCCATCGCCTGCGCATAGGAGGCGGCTTCCCCGACCACCGTCAGTTCGGGATCGGAGGTGAGAAGATCCGCGATCCCGCGACGGACGACCTCGTGATCGTCCACCAGAAAGACGCTGATCATGCGGCAACCTCCA
>SEEV01000346.1 GCA_004211695.1 Rhodococcus sp. (in: high G+C Gram-positive bacteria) | reverse complement strand
GTACCGGGGTGTGGTGGGGTCGGTGGTGGTCATTTCTCTCCGTACGCTGCGGCGGTCGTGGCGGCCAGCCAGGAGCGGATCTCGTCGGTGTCTTGGCCGAGGGTGGGCGGGGCCAGGTCATAGCGGGGCTCGATTCCCGAGAACGAGATCGGGTTGCGCACCCCCGGCACGCTCTCCCCGGCCGGCCCGACCTGAACGATCGGTGCCAGGCCGAGCTTCTCGGCGTACTGCACGCCCTGGGCGATGGTGTTGATCGGCCCGTTCGGGACGCCGACCTCGTTGAGCTTGGCGAACCAGTGCTCCGCCGATTGGGTCTTCAGCCGTTCGACGAGCAACGGGCGCAGTTCCTCCCGGCGCTCGGTGCGGTCGGCGTTGCGGGCGAACCGCTCGTCGTCGGCCAGCTCGGGGACGCCGAGGACCTCGACGAGCTTGCGGAACTGGCCGTCGTTGCCGGCGGTGACGATCAGATCGTTGTCCGCGGTCGGCAGCGGCTCATAGGGGAACAGGCTCGGGTGGGCGTTGCCCATCCGGTTCGGGGTGACCCCACCGGCGACGTAGGCGGAGGTCTGGTTGACCAGCCCGCTCATCGCCGACGCCAGCAGGCTCGTCTCGATGTTCTGGCCCTTGCCGGTCATCGACCGGTACCGCAGGGCCGCAAGGATTCCGATCGTCGAATGCAGACCGGCCATCACGTCGAAGACGCTGATCCCGGCGCGGTAGGCGGGCCCGTCGGGGTCGCCGGTCAGGCTCATCAACCCCGACATCGCCTGCACGATCAGGTCGTATCCGGGCAGCGTGGCACCCTCGGCGGTGCCGAATCCGCTGATCGAGCAGTAGATCACCGTCTCGTTGCGTTCCTTGACCGAGTCGTAGTCGAGGTCGAACCGCTTCAGGCCCCCGGGCTTGAAGTTCTCGACCACGATGTCGGCGCGGGCGGAGAGGGCGTGGGCGACGGCGAGGTCGTCGGGGTCCTTGAAGTCGAGGACGATCGACTTCTTGTTCCGGTTGATCGCCGAGTAGTAGGTGGAGACCCCGTCGGGGCGGACCGGCGGCACCCAGGATCGGGTGTCGTCACCGCCGGGGCTTTCGACCTTGATCACCTCGGCGCCCATGTCGGCGAGCAGCATGGTGGCGTAGGGGCCGGCCAGGACCCGGGAGAAGTCGGCGATGACGATGCCGTCGAGTGGCCGCGGCGGCCGCGGACCGGTCGTGGAGTGCGAGCTCACGTGAACATTTCCTTTCGAATGGACCCGCCAGGGGTCCGGTGGGAGCGGGTCAGCCCTCGACGAGGTCGAAGGCGAACAGCCGGTCCCGGGAAGCCTCGGCGCGCCGGCGGATGCCGCCGAGGTCGAGGCCGACGAGCCGTCCCTGGTACTTGCGGACCTGCCCGGCCACCAGGACGGTGTCGATGTTTCCGGGGTGCCCGGCGCCGACGATGCTCGCGGCAATGTCGTTGGCGGGCAGCAGGTTGGCGTCGTCGAGCCGGAGCACGATCAGGTCGGCGTCCTTGCCGGGGGTGATGCTGCCGGTCTTGTGGTCCAGGCCCGAGGCGCGGGCGCCTTCGATGGTGGCCATCGCCAGCAGGTCGGCGGGGGTGAAGGCGGGCAGGGTGTCGTAGGTGGCGGGGTCGATGCTGATGCCCACGTTCTGCGCCGACAGTGCGGCGCGCATGACGTTGAACATGTCCCCGGCGACCGAGGCCTCGGTGTCGATGCTCAGGCTGGGGCGGATCCCGTTGGCCAGCAGGCGTCCGGTGGCGGGGGCACCGAGGCCGGGCAGGACCGCCTCGACCGCCGCGGAGACCGAGGCGTGGCCGCCGGAATCGGCGAGCATCTTCAGTTCCTCGTCGTCGCTGGTGCAGCAGTGGATGAACAGCAGGTCCTCACCGAGCAGGCCGGCGTCGCCCAGGGAGCCGATTCCGCGGAACTGCGGTCCCCACGGCCCGTTGCCGACGTGCATGCTCGACCGGATGCCCAGTTCGCGGGCCATCGCGAGGTCTTGGGTGGTGACCTCGAGGGTGGACAGTTCGGGTCCGCGGAGCATGGCCTGCAGGGTGACCAGGGCGTCGTCGTCCGCGAGCACCTCCGATCGCACCCGCCGGATGTCCTCGGGGTGGGTGGCCTCGCCGCGCAACATCCACTTGTTCGAGTCGATGGACGGCCACCCGAAGGCGAAGACACCGCGGATGCCGGAGTCCCGCAGCGCGGTGATCGCGGAGTCGGTGTGCTCGGGGCTGTTCTGGATGTGCGATTCGTCGCGCAGGGTGGTGATGCCGGCGTCGAGGGCGCCGAGCGCGCCGACGAGGTTGCCGATGTAGACGTCCTCGGGGGCGAACTGCGGACCCCAGGTCACCTGGATGTGCTGGCGGTACTTCGGGAAGTCCCAGCCGGTGCCGACCTGGCGGATCGCGCCCTGCCAGGTGTGCCGGTGGGTGTCGACGAAACCGGGCAGCACGGCGCGGTCGGTGCCGTCGAGGACGGTGGCGCCGGTGGCATCGAGCGAGGAGCCGACCTCGACAATTTTGCCGTCATCGATGAGGACGTCGCCGATGAAGTCGCCGAGATCCTCGTCCTGGGTGAGCAGGTGGGCTCCGCGGATCAGGATGCGGCCCTGCGGAACCTCGGTGGTCTTCGCGCTGGTCATCGGGGATCTCCTCCGTCGTTGAGCCGGTCGGCGAACCAATCGGCGATGCGGGTGTGCTTGTCGTGCGAGTGGTTGTAGATGCAGTGATCGCCGTCCGGGAACTCACTCCAGGTCTTGTCGGTCGATCCGGCACCGTCGTACAGGGCGCGGGCGTTCTCGATCAGGAACACCTGATCGGGGGTGCCGTGCATGACATGCAGCGGGCAGGTCAGCGACGACAGCGTCGACGCGGTCAACACGAAGGTGTCCATCACCGCCCGGGCCTCGTCCGGGTCGGACATGCCCAGGAGCGCCTGCACCTTGGTGATGAACCGGTGGTAGCGGTCGACGATCTCCGCCGGCCGGACGGTGCCGCCGTTGACGCAGCACGCCGCGATCCGGGGGTCGGTGGCGGCGACCAGCGCGGCGAGGAAGCCGCCCATGCTGTTGCCCCAGATGCCGACCCGGTCCGCCAACCGCTCATCGGCCTGCAGGTGATCGACCATCGCGGAGAACGCCTTCTCCACACCTTGGGTCAGGTGCAGGCCCTGCAGCACCCGGGTTTCGCCCTGGCCGGGGCCGTCGACGAGGAGCACCGCCACACCCCGGGCGAGCAGATACGTCGCCCCGACGTGGTATTCCTCGCGCCACCCGTCGAACCCGCCCATCACGATGACCACCGGTGGTCGGGACACCCCGGCCGGGCGGAGCAACCAGCCGCGCAGTTCGGCGTCCTGGTACGCGATTCCGACGTGCTCGACCGGCGGGTCGGCGAGAGCGCCTGCGGCCCCGTAATATTCGATCAGCTTGTGGTACATCGGTTTCTTGCGGGGATCGGTGTCCGGCAGCGGGACCTGCCCGACCCGGTAGCAGGCGCTGGCGCGGAGGTAGTCGGCGCGGGCGGTGAGCAGGTGCCCGGCCGCCGCCGCGTCCGCCGCGCCTGTCGCGATCCGCGCGCCGACCCGGGCGCCGGCGTCGGCCCAGGGCACCCCGGAGTCGGCAAGCGCGTACAACTCGGTCACGTCGGCGTAGTCCATGCCGTTGCCGATCAGGCGCTGGAGCGGCATGGCCCGCTTGTGGGCGTCGACCTCCGCCTGCCACGGCGCGGTATCCGTGGCGGCGGTGGTGTCGTGTTCGGTGTTCGTCATCGCTTAGACCGTGGCGGGCTGGGCGTCGGGCTGCGGAACCGGTGCGGGGGCGGGGAAGCGGCCGGCGAAGCCGTCGGCCAGCGAGTCGAGCAGCAGGCCGGCATCGGCCGGGTCGGCCACACTGCCGAACAGCCAGAAGTCCGGTCGGACCAGGACGGTGGTACGGCCGAGTGCGGTCAGCCAGGTGCTGTAGGTGCCGTCCACGTCGATCACCGGGGCGCCGGAGCCGGGGGCACCGACGTGGGCGGTGACGATGCCGATCCGGTCGATGAAGTCGCGCTGCCGGTCGGTCAACGACGTCAGGGCGGCGGAGTCGGTGGTCAGCAGCACCCAGCCCTTGCCGACGAGGTCGTCGAACAGGCCGGTCGATCCGTCGACCTGCACCATCCCCTGGTAGCCGACCGTGCCGGCGGTCGGGTCGTCGGGGCGGACGAAGGAGGTGGGGCCGGGGATCTGCGGGAAGGGCGGGATCAGCGACGGATCCGCCAGTGCCGCCTTCATGCCCTGATCGCGCATTTCGGCGATCGCGGGATCGGTGACGACGCAGGGCAGACCGATCTCGCGGGAGAGGTTCATCCACGCCACGAAGATGGGTTTGCGGTCGGCGGTGTAGCTGTCGAGGATCTGCGGGGACGCCTGCCCCTTGAGCACCAGATCGAATCGCCAGGCCAGCGAGGAGGCGTCGCGGATGCCGTTGCACATGCCTTCGCCGGCGAACGGCCACAGCACATGGGCGGCGTCGCCCGCGAGGAAGACGCGTCCGTCCTGCCAGTGTTCGGCGACGACCTCGCGGAACCGGTAGACCGGGCGGCGCAGGATCTCGACGTCGTCGGGTCCCACCCACGGGGACAGCAACTCCCAGACGCGTTCTTCGGTGAAGTCTTCCGGCTTCTCACCGGGCAGCAGGGTCCATTCCCAGCGGTGATGCTGGGCGCCGAGCTGGAACAGGCAGCCCGGTCGGGCCGGATCGGCGAACTGGCCGTTGTCGAACTCGAAGTTCAACTTGTGCTTCTCTTTACAGTCGACCACGAGCTGTTCGTAGTCGCAGTTGCCGACCCAGCTCTTGATGCCGAGGGCTTCGCGGATGGAGCTGTTCGCCCCGTCCGCGGCCACCAGGTATTTGGCGCGCACCTGCGTGCGTTCGCCGGTCTTGCGGCTCTCGAGGGTGACGGTGACACCCTGCTCGTCCTGCTCGAAGTCGACCGCCTTGGTGGCCATGGTGACGTCGACGTTGCCGGTTTGGGTGACGGCGCCGTTCATCGCGAGCTCGAGGTAGTTCTGGTAGAAGATCCAGTGCCCACGGTGCCCGTGCGGGCCGGTCGTGCTCCAGTCCAGGCGCAGCAGCAGGTCGCCGTCGAAGGCCTTCGTGCGCATGTCGTACATCTCCCACGGCACCGCGTCGGACTTGAACTCCGCGGCGATCCCGATCTTCTGCAGCGTGCGCACGATCTCGTCGTCCATGTGGCCGGCCCGGGACAGCCCGTAGAGGGTTTCGTGGGCTTCGAATGCCGCAACCGAGTGCCCGGCCCGGCCGAGCTGGGTGCTCATCATCTGCCCTACAGGTCCGAAACCGATGACGACGACGTCGTAGGTTTTCATCGCTGGTGATCCTTTCGAGGTTCTTCGTTGTCCGCCCGACCGCAGGCGGGGTGTGGGTGCTCGTGCAGGGCGCGGGTCAGCGAATGCCCTTCCCAGGGTTCGTCTCGGAGGAACCCGGCCGCCTCACCGTCACCGGTGCGCTCGCGGCGTCGCGCTGCACATCTTCAGTTTTGCTTCACCCGAACGATCTCTCAACGGCGAAAGTGCTGTTCAAAAGATTATTGTCCGTCTGGCGGACATTGGTCCGTTGGTGTAGGTTCAAGAATGCCCCGCTCGAAACGATGTGTCAAGCGTCATAGAGTCCGTCGACTGTGAGAGCAGACGCCGAGGCGGCACCGTCGAGCGGGGCCGGCTCGAGCTAATACTGGAGACCGAACGACACACACCGAAGGGGGCCGCAATGGCCGAACGAGGGACCGGGCCCGATTTCATCGAGGCCCTGGCCAGGGGCCTGCACGTGCTGAAAATCTTCTCCCCCGACCGGCCGGTGATGTCCCTGAGTGAGGTGGCCAAGGAAACCGATCTCGCACGCCCCACCGCACGGCGCATCCTGCTCACCCTCGAAGAGCTCGGCTACGTGCGCTCCAGACACAGCGGATACACCCTCACCCCCCGCGTTCTCGAACTCGGAATGGCCTACATCGGCGCCCTGAACCTGTGGGACATGGCCCGACCGCACCTCGAGGAACTCGTCTCACACACCGGCGAATCGTCCTCCATGGCGCAACTCGACGGCTCGGACATCGTCTACGTCGCCCGAGTTGCGGTCCCCAAACTCATCGCCCTGCGCGTCGACATCGGTACCCGGTTCCCCGCCATGGTCACCTCGCAGGGAAGGGTTCTCCTCGCCGCGCTCAGCCCGGAATCCGCACGCGCCGTACTCGATGAGCCCAGCCGCTCCGGCCTATCGACGCGCGACTACACGCCGTCGCAGATCGACGACCTGCTCGCCGAAACCCGGGAACGCGGCTGGGCACTCGCCGACCAGGATCTCGCCCCCGGCGTCCGCTCGATCGCAGTGCCGGTCCGCGACGGTCATGGGACTGTACGAGCAGCCATGAACGTCACCGTGCACGCCGCCGAAACATCCGTCGAGACCCTCACCGACAAATACCTCCCACTCCTCCTCGATGCCGCCGCCGAAACCACCACCGACTGGGCGGCCTGGCAAAGTCGACCTATCGAAGCCGCGCCGCGCAATTCAGAACGACGAATCGTCTGAGGCGTCAGCAGGCGGCACTACTGCCGTCGCCAAGTGGTTTGTCGAGTACCGATCGATGACCGGTTACCGATCCTCGATTGAGACGCACGAAGGGCAGTTGCTGCTCAGCCGGCGCTGCCTCTGCGGTAACGGATATGGGTGGTTAGCGGTGAGTGGAGCACCTCGACGGGCTCGAAGCCGAACGTCTCGACGCCGTCGAACATGCGCTCGCCGCTGCCGAGTAGGACGGGTGCGATGTCGAGGGTGAGTTCATCGATCACGCCGGCGTTGAGTGCCTGTCGGACTGTCGAAGCGCCGCCGGCGATGTCCACGCCGTTGCCGTCGGCCGTTTCGAGCGCCTGCGCGTAGGCGGCGTCGAACCCCTCGGTGACGAAGTGGAAGGTGGTCCCGCCCTCCATCTCGATCGGTTCGCGTGCGTGGTGAGTGAGCACGAAGACCGGGGCGTGGTAGGGCGGCTCG